>OKRD01000110.1:12855-32050 GCA_900290335.1 Burkholderiales bacterium
CGCGAGACGCTTCAATCCCGTGACGAAGCTTGGCCAGGGTCCCTCCTCGAGCGTATCGAGCATCGGTGTCGGATGCATCGGCTTGGCCATGCGCGGTCTCCTTGAATCGGATCGCCGCCGAATCGGGCCGGCGGTCGTGTGGCAACGCGGATTTGCGTCGCAATCCTGCAAGGATGCTAGGGCCGCGGCGCGCATGCGGCCATTCCTCTGGGTGGTAAGGTGCGGTTAGCCCTTCAGGGCATGCTGCGCCTACCCGAAAGGGGTACAAGCGCGCTCACTCCGCTCGGCTATAGACGCCGGGGCGATCGAACGTGCCCAATACCACGCAGGAGACAAGGGCCGAAACCGGCGTTAATGCGAACGATTTTGGTTGCGCATTTGCTGCGGCGCAACCGCGCCGCCAGGTCTGGCCGCACCAACGTTCATAAACCTTCACGGTCGAAGTCGGCATGGCGCACATCGTCATCTTGGGTGCAGGAATCGGAGGCTTGCCGATGGCCTACGAAATGCGCGACCTCGCGCGGGCCGGCGACCGCGTCACCGTGGTCAGCGACGGTGCGAAGTTTCACTTCGTTCCCAGCAATCCTTGGGTGGCAGTCGACTGGCGCCGCCGGGATCAGATCGAGGGGGAGCTTGCCCCGGTGCGCAAGCGCAGAAACGTCGCGTTCAGCGCGGCCGGCGCCCGACGGGTTCCTCCGGCGCAGAACCGCGTCGATCTGGGAGACGGCTCCAGCCTGCGCTACGACTACCTGGTCATTGCAACGGGACCCAAGCTGGCGTTCGACGAGGTGCCGGGCCTGGGGCCGTTGTCAGGGTACACGCAGTCAATCTGCCATGTGGACCACGCGCGGTCCAAGCAAAGCAGTCCTGGAAGTCGTTCGTGGCGGCTCCCGGTCCCGTGGTGGTCGGTGCCGTCCAAGGGGCGTCCTGCTACGGGCCTGCATACGAGTTCGCCATGATCATGGACACCGACCTGCGCCGGCGCCGCTTGCGCGACAAGGTTCCGATGACCTTCGTGACGACCGAGCCGTATATCGGGCACCTGGGGCTGGGTGGCGTGGGCGACTCGAAAGGGCTGCTCGAGTCGGTCCTGCGGGAGCGCCATATCAAGTGGATCTGCAATGCCAGAACGACGCGGGTCGAGCCGGGAAAGGTCTTCGTCACCGAGCATGACGAGGAGGGAAGGCCGAAGAAGGACCATGAACTGCCGTTCCAATATTTGATGATGCTGCCGGCGTTCAAAGGTGTTGATGCGGTCGCCGGTGTCGAGGGCCTGAGCAATCCGCGCGGATTCATCTTGATCGACGAGCACCAGCGCAACCCCAGATTCCACAGCGTATTCGCGGTCGGCGTTTGCGTCGCGATCCCACCGGTGGAGGCCACGCCGGTTCCCACCGGTGCCCCGAAGACCGGCTACATGATCGAATCGATGGTGACCGCGGTGGCGCACAACATCCGTTCCGCCCTCGACGGACGCGAGCCTTCGAAGCGGGCGACCTGGAATGCGGTATGCCTGGCGGACTTCGGCGACAGGGGCGTTGCCTTCGTCGCCTTGCCGCAGATTCCCCCACGCAACGTCAACTGGTTTAGCGAGGGCAAGTGGGTCCACCTGTCAAAGGTGGCCTTCGAGAAGTATTTTCTTCGCAAGATGAGGGCGGGAACGTCCGAGCCGCTTTTCGAGAGGATGGTGTTCAAGGCCTTGGGCATCATGAAGTTGAAGGCATGAACCGGAGCCGGCGCTTCGGTACGATGCCAATGGAGTCGACCTGGTGGACCAGTTCACACCGATTGCGCGCTTTACCGTGCCGTGGGGTCAGCAGGAGATCGAGCTCCAGGAGGTGTCGTTTGACTCCGGCGGTGTCCCGCTGCTGCGGGTGCGGATCCGCGAGGGGCGGCGCTTCACGATTTTTGACATCGACGCGGCCACGGCACATTCCTGGGGTGCTGCCATGCAGGGCTGGGCGACACCGCAGCTATCTGCGCGACCGGCAGTTCCCGGCGAGAATTGAAGCGGTGGACGAGCCGACGCAAATGGTCGATCTGGTGTTCGGTGTGCGTGGCAACCGCATGCCTTCGGACTATCGCTTCGCGCTCTGGAGCGCCCTGCGCCGCGCGCTGCCCTGGTTCGACCAGGGGTATCGTGGGTATCCGGCTGACCCAAACCGGCGGGCCGACCGCCCTGCTGGCGCGGCGCGCGAAGCTGACCTTGCGAGTGCCCTCGAGCCGGGTCGCCGCGGCCCAGGAGCTCGAAGGCAGTCGGGTCGATTTCGGACCCGAGGCGATTGAGATTGCAGCCGCGTACTCGAAGCCACTGGCGCCGGCTTCGACTATCTATGCTCAACAGCTGGTCCTCGGACCCGAGGAAGAATCGACGTTCGCGCAAGTGCTCGCGCAGGAGCTGGCGGCACGCGGATTTGGCTGCCGGTTCATCTTGGGGCGCCGCAAGGGCATGCGTGCCGGCGATCGGGAACTGGTCGGGTACCCGGTTGTCCTGCACGATTGCAGCGCGGAGCACTCGATGCGGTTGCAGCAGACCGGACTGGGGGCGGAGCGTGGTCTGGGTTGCGGCATTTTCGTGCCGCACAAGAAGATCGGCGCAATCGAATGAGCGGCATGGACACGGTCGGCTCGGGGACACGCTGGCGCGCTGCCGGCGCGCGGAGCCGCTGAGCCCATGCAGATCAGCCAAACGGGAACAGCGGCAATGCGAATTAGTAACCATTGGTTCAGGAGCGAGCGGCCCAAAGCCGTGCCCGAGATTGCGGGGGCGGTCGCATTCATCGTCTGGCGCGCGGCGCAGCAGGTCCTGCGCAACATGCGGCGCGCGGACTTCGAGATCGACGCGGGCGCCAAGTACTTCGACTTTCTTTCTGAGTGGTTGATCTTCCTGGTGCAAAGCGCTGACCGGATTGCCTTCGAGCGGCTTGGCGAGGCCCGCGTCGAATTCACGACGGTTCTGGCGAACCGCGTGGGCGAAATACTTGCGGACAATCGCAGCGACCTGCTGGGTGATGCGAGTACCGCGGAAGTTAAGGAGCGATTCATCGACTTGCTCAACCTGCGGCTGTCGGACTACGCCGATTTCGACCGGATCGATTACGGCTGCTTGCGATTCCTCGCTGGGCAACTTGCGCATGTGGTCGGCCCGCGTGACACCGTCTGGGTCCATGACCAGGTCATGGAAATCGAGGCGCCACAGGCGATCGAGCTCGTCGAGCGTGGCGTCACGGGATTGCTGGACGATGCTCCGCGATCCACTTCGCGAACCGAACGGGTGAGTGGGGAATGAACGCCGTCGCCGACCGCGTCGCGAGCGCCATGGCCGAACGCGGCCCGTTCAGCCTGGAGGATACGCAGGCCTACCAGCGCTGGCGCGAAGAAAAGCTCCGCGGCTATCCGAACACGATCGATGCGCTGCTGGTCGAAGTGCGGGATCCGCGCAACCTGAGTCCGGCCGAGCAAGGGGCCCTGGCCGAGCGCTGCCGGCGCGCCAACATGGCCGTGTACGTGAGCTGTGGCCGGCTCCCGATGGCCGACAAGGACATCCCGCGCGCCCTGGGCTGGCATTTCGGCCTCTACCGCCTGGACGCCAACTGGCTGGCGGACGACGACGGCGTCAGCAGCATCGAGGTGAGCGCAAAGCAACCGCGCAGTGAATTCATCCCGTATTCGAACCGTCCCATCAGCTGGCACACCGACGGCTACTACAACCCGCCGCAGCGGCGGGTCCGGTCCTTGATCCTGCATTGCGTGCGCCCTGCCGTCGAGGGGGGCGAAAACGCCCTGCTCGACCATGAGATGGCCTACCTGCTGCTGCGCGATCAGGACCCGGAGCATGTGCGTGCCTTGGTGCAAGCCGATGCCATGACGATTCCCGCGCGCATCGACGAAAAGGGCTTGGCCCGCGGTGAACAGTCTGGACCGGTCTTCAGCATCGATCCGGTGAGCGGGCGGCTGCACATGCGATATACCGCGCGCACGCGCAGCATCCGCTGGCGTGACGACGCCCCTACGCGCGACGCCGTTGCCTGCCTCGAGTCGATCCTGGCCGCTTCGCCCTACGTGCTGTCCGCGCGCCTGAGCGCCGGCATGGGGCTGCTATGCGCCAACGTCTTGCACACCCGCTCGGGCTTCGTCGACGCGCCCGAGAGCCCGCGGCTGATGTTTCGGGCGCGCTATTACGATGCGTTGAATCTCTCTTGAATAGATAGCATGGAGGACGTCAACATGAATTTCGACAAGGAACTGGATGCACGTGGGCTCGCCTGCCCGATGCCGATCGTGAAGACGAAAAAGGCCCTAGCTGGCATGGAAGCGGGCCAGGTGCTCAAGATCGTGGCGACCGATGCGGGGTCGGTGAGCGATATGCAGGCATTTGCCGAAGCGACCGGGCATCAACTGCTATCGTCGCAGACGCAAGGTAAGGAGTATGTTTTTTTTCTGAAGAACTGATCAACCGGCCCGACGATCGAATCGGTCAAGTTCCGGGGCAAGAGTAATCGAAGGGGACAATCATGGGTGCCGTGGACTATCCAGCAGGACTTGACGAGCTGATTGCCAAGCGGGTCGACGAGATCGTCGCGCAAAAAGTTGAGGAGGCCTTGGCGCAGCGCAAGCCCAAAGGGCCAGCGTCGATGACGATCATCGCGACCAAGGGGACCCTCGACTGGGCGTACCCGCCTTTCATCCTGGCCTCGACCGCGGCGGCGCTTGGCTGGGACGTGGCGATGTTCTTCACGTTCTACGGCCTGAACCTGCTGCGGCGCGACCTGTCGGCATTGAAGGTGAGTCCACTGGGAAATCCCGGCATGCCCATGAAGATGCCCTTCGGCCCGGATTGGTTCCGCGGCATCAACTGGAACATTCCCAACGCGGTGCAGGCCATTGTTCCCGGATTCGAGTCGCTCGCCACGGGGCTGATGAAGCAGACGATCAAGAACACCGGCGTTGCTGATATCGCGGACTTGCGGGCGCTGTGCATCGAGGCAGACGTCAAGCTGATCGCCTGTCAGATGACGGTCGACCTCTTCGGTTTTGAGCGTGAGGACTTCATTCCAGAGGTGTCCGAGTATTGCGGCGCGACCAAGTTCCTGCCGATGGCGCAGAAGGCGGACGTAAGCCTGTTCATTTGACCGTTTCGGTCATCACATCAGCAATTACAAATTCTAAACAAGGGTGGAGACAACGATGCGGAAATTCGGGCAGACGCAGGTGGGAGGGTTGCTGGGGGTTGTCGTCGCCGGCGCGTTCTTGCCGACGATCGCCGCGGCAACCGACGGCTATTTCAGCCACGGGTACGGCATGAAATCGCTCGGCATGGGTGGCGCGAGCGTCACGCGAACCGACGACGGCTTTGGCGGCGCCAACAATCCGGCGGAAATGGTCTTTGCGGGCAATCGGTTCGACATCGGCATCGATTGGTTTCGTCCGACCCGAAGCGCCTCCCGAGCGGACGCGGGGATCCCGCCGCTCAACGGGTCCGTCGACAGCGACAGCAAGAACTTCTACATCCCGGAAATCGCGTACAACCAGATGGTGCAGCCGAATCTCTCGCTCGGCGTCACGGTATACGGCAATGGGGGCATGAACACCGACTATCCGCAGGGCAGCTTCCAGTGCCCGACGTCCCCGACCACGTTTGCACCGGCGAACATGCTCTGTGGCCAGGGGCGCCTGGGCCAGAATCTCTCGCAGTTGATCATCGCGCCGACCCTGGCGTACAAGCTGACACCCGACCACGCCATCGGCATTGCGCCGCTGCTGGCCTACCAGCGGTTCTCGGCCGTGGGTCTGCAGGCCTTTGCCAATTACCCTGGCTTGAGCAGCGCTCCGGGCAACGTGACCAACCTGGGCAACGCTTCATCGACTGGCGCGGGCCTGCGCGTCGGCTACCTTGGCCACCTCTCGCCCTTGGTCACGCTCGGCGCCTCGTTCGCGACCAAGACCGCGATGCGCAAGTTCGACCGGTACAAGGGGCTTTTTGCCGACCAGGGGAATTTCGACATCCCGGAACACTACGCAGTCGGCCTGGGGCTGCATCCGGACAAGGCGTGGACGATTGCCCTGGACTACGAGCGCATCAACTACAGTGGCGTGAGCTCGGTAGGCAATCCGAGCACCAACCAGGCCCAGCTCGGCGCTGCAAACGGGCCGGGGTTCGGCTGGCAGGACGTCAACGTGTACAAGCTGGGAGTGGAATACGCGCTCAATCCCGCCTGGATCGTGCGCGCGGGCTACAACAGGAGCGATAACCCGATTCAGGCGCGGGACGTGACCTTCAACATCATTGCGCCGGGCGTGGTCCAGGATCACTACACGCTCGGGTTCACGTACGCGCTAAATGCCACGTCCGAGCTCACCATGGCGTACATGTATGCCCCGAAGAAGTCCCTGAGCGGGTCCTCGATGTTCAATTCTCCCGCGTTCTTCGGGCCCGGCGCGGGCGGCACGGAAACGATCTCGCTGAGCGAGTATTCGCTAGGGGTGGCGTGGGCGATGAGGTTCTGACAGGGCCGGGCCGGCACGCCGCGGGAGCGCGCGTGCCGGCGTTGCCGGATCGAAACTGCAACGCAGAGGAACGACGGGAATGAAAATTGGAATACTTGTTAGTGCCGGGCCGTACACGCACCAGGCCAACGACAGCGCGTATCTCTTCGCTCGCGCGGCGCTCGCGAAGGGGCACATCGTCGAGCGCGTCTTCTTCTACCACGACGGCGTCAACGCCGCCAACCGTCTTACCGAGCCGCCGCAGGATGACCGCAATGTCACCAGCCGTTGGTCGACGCTGGCCGCCGAGCACAAGATCGATCTCGTCGTCTGCGTTGCCGCCGCCCTGCGCCGCGGCATCAAGGACGAGATCCTGGCTCCGGGATTCCGGATCTCGGGTCTGGGTCAGCTGATCGAGTCGGGCATGAAGGCCGACCGTCTGGTCGTTTTCGGGGACTGAGGAGGCTACGATGGTCGATGCAACGCCGGGCAAGAAGCCCGGCCCCAAGAAGTTCATGCTGGTGAATCGCCGCGCGCCGCACGGCACGATCTACGCGCTTGAGGCGCTCGAAGTCGTGCTGATTGCTGCCACTTTCGACCAGGACGTGAGCCTCGCGTTTCTGGACGATGGCGTCTATGCCCTGGCCAAGGGACAGAAGACGACGGGCATTGAGGTGAAGAACTTTTCTCCGACGTTTCGCGCGCTCGATGACTACGACGTCAACAAGTTGTACGTCGAGCGCGAATCGCTGCAAAAGCGCGGGCTCGACGCGGACAGCCTGTTGGTCCCGGTGCAAGTCCTGGATGCAAAGCAGCTCGGGGAGCTGATGGCGCAGCAGGACGTAGTGCTGAGTTTTTGAAAGGATCCCTCCGATGCTTCACATCGTAAACAAGTCGCCGTTCGAGTGCTCCGCGCTGGAGAGCTGTCTGCGGGTCGCGCAGCCAGGGGCGGCGGTACTGCTGATCGAGGACGGCATCTACGCCGCGACCGCCGGAACCGCGGTGGCAGAGCGCGTTCGCCGTCCGGCGGAGGGCGTACGGTTGTTTGCGCTCGCGCCCGACATAGAGGCACGCGGCATGCAGGGGCGCATCGTCGAGGGGGTGGAGCTCGTCGACTATGCGGGCTTTGTGGATTTGGTCACCAGCCACAGCGCGGTGCAGTCGTGGCTGTAGGCTGGCGCGCACGTGGTCAGGGCCGAGCAAGGCGATACGTCATCGTCTTCCGGGCGCTGGCACCGCTGCTCGCCGTCCGCGCGCTCCTCGGCGCACTCCTGGTGCCTGGCGATCGGAGCGGGAGCGACTCCCGCACGTCCGGCGACTAGGTCGGTCGCTAGGGAGGGGGCATCGATGACCATTGCCGAGCGGCGCCTGTGCTTCGAAGAGGCGGTTGCCTATGTCCAGGAGAGTGGGCAGTGCGCCTTTGCGGCCGTGCCCGTCTTCGGCGACGACGGCGAGACCGCCGAAGGGGCCAGAGTATTCATCGTGGAACGCGGCGCTGGGGGCGGAATTCGAATACGGTTCCTGGCCGGACCATTTTTTTCGGCGGCGCTGGCCGCCGATGAAATCCTGGCCGGCGACGAGATCCCCGACCGCGTCCGGCTTCTGCAGTTTTTGCCAAGTACCTGCCGCGAGGAATGGTGCTCGGATCAGATCCAGGTGCTGATTGGCAAGCTCATGCAAGCTGCCCAGGTACTCGCGCCGGAAATGCCCGACTATCTCGGTATGCCGGCGCGCGCTGCAGCCCCGGAGGTCGCCTTCCCGATCTCGATGATCGGCCGGCCGGGCGCGCCGGAAAAGGGCCGCTAGGGTCGCTTGCCGATGCCCTACTACGTCTACCGGGTCGAGCCGCGCGGGCCGGTCCGCAGGCTCGAGGGCCTTGGCGTGTTCGATGACTACCAGAGCGCCTCGCTCGAGTGCCGGCGCCTGCGCGCCGCCGAAGGTGCCGTTGGGGCGTGGTTCAAGATGATCTTCGCCGAGAATGCCTTGCGCGCCGAAGAACTCCTATCCGAGGTTCGGGCGCCGCAGCCGTTGGTCGGCGACGACTATTGACCGCTCCCCGGCGTCTGCGCGCACGGGCCGAGGCCCGCGCCTCAGGCAGCGTGGTGCGTCAGGCCGTAGAAGAGCACGGCGCAACCAACCAGGAACAGGGCGCCGTGCCACCCGAGCTTGGCAAGCGCGAAGCGCGCATTGTCGAGTGCGCCCTGGGCGGGGGTCTGTCGGCCCGATGCGTAGCGCAGCAGGCCCGGCGTACCCGTCCCATCCTTGGCATGTAGCCGGTCGCAGGCGTCGATGCATTCGCCACAGTTGACGCAGCGGTCGAAGAACTTCATGTGCGTAGGATCGATGCTCGTGATGCACGAGATGCGGCAATAGTTGCACTTGGTGCAGTCGGTCGACCGGCTCGCGTCGTAGGCCACGTGCAAGGCATCCTCGGTCTTGAACAGCAACTGACCGAACCGATACAGGCACACGTAGTTGCACCAGAAGTAGCGCACGAGCGCAATATCGACGAAGGCGAGCGCGACACTGACCAGATACAGGCGAAACATGAAATGGGAGAACTGGGAACTCTCGCTAAAGCTCACCAGCGACCAAACCACGCTGGGCGGAAAGAAGTAAAAGAGCGGGATCACCCCCAGCACCAGGGCAGCGAGCAAAAAGTTGATTCCCAGGACCGCCCAGTTGCGAACCTTGTTCTTGGAGGGGGCGACCTGCAGGCCCGCGCTCTCCACGTTCACGTTGGCACGTGAGCCGAGCAGGCGGTGGGTCAGATTGTTGGCCCATTCGGACACCGTGTTCTGCGGGCAGGCCCAGCCACACCAGACGGTGCCGATCGTCGAGTAGGTCAGCAGCGGGGCGGTGGCGGCCACGATCGCCAGGCCCAGCACCACGGTGAAGTCCCGCAAATACACGGGGTAGCCCAGGATCATCAGGCTGGCAGTGGCCAGGTCAATGCGGAAGATCCCGAGCGCCGGAATCAACACGAGAACAAGCAGGCCAGCGATCTGGGTCACCCGCCGGCTGCCGCGGTAGCCGCGGAATATCGGCGAGGGAACGGGTACGGAACTCATGAGGAAGCCCCAAGGTTTGTGCGGGAACGAAGCAGTCCAACGATGAGTAGATACTAGCGGGTCGAAGCGATCAATCGATTGTTCCAGGTCATGCTCGCTGCGCAAGCCGCGGTTCAAGCCCTTCGTCGAGGCGTGCGGCTGCCCGGGCTGCGACGGACCGACTGCCCGTGGGAGGTTGCTTGCAGGAACAGTTCGCGCTTGCTTGCCGTGTCTTCGAGTTGCCGTGCGATCTTGCCGCAGACGAGGTCGCAGAGCGCATAGATCGATTCGTCGGCGATGCGGTAATAGACGCTCGTGCCGCGGTGTTCGCGGGCGACCAGTCCATGCGACGTCAACAGCGCCAAGTGGCGCGAGATGTTGGCCGACGTATAGCCACACAACTGTGCCAATTCGCCGACATTTCGTTCGCGCTGCCGTAGCAGATTGAGGATGTTCAGGCGCGTTGGCTCCGACAGCACCTGAAAATACGCCGCCACCTGTTGCAGCGCCTCGATCGGCAGTCCTTCCATGTTCGTGCATGCCTGGTGTTGTGAGATCGTCATGATGCCCCAGTAGCCACGCAATTTCCGCAGGGTTCGCGTAAATCACTATTTGACTAAACAGCTAATTAGTTGAACAATACGCCAATAGCTGGCGCAAATCCAGCCCAGGGGGCCGCCGCGAGCGGACTTCTATTCAAGAGAAAACGTATGAGAAACAAGCTGCTAGCAGCCTGCTCGATCCTTGCCATCTTTCTTGCCCTGGGCGCTCGGGCCGCTGCCGACAAAATTGCCACGGCCGTGGTCGAGTCTTCCTCGGCGGCCAGGATCGAGAGTTTCGATGCGGTGGTCGAAGCGGTACGTCAGACGGTGTTGGCGGCGCAGGTGTCGGGCGAGGTGGTCGCAATCGACGTCAAAGTAGGCGATGCCGTGCGTGCTGGTCAGATCCTGATGCGCATCGACGCACGCGCGGCTGAGCAGAGCGCCGCCGCCAGCGAGGCGCAAGTCCAGGCGGCCCGCGCATCCTTGGAAGTTGCGACGCAGGAGTACAAGCGTCAAGAGCAGCTCTTCCGTAAAAGTTATATCAGCCAGGCGGCACTCGAGCGCGCCCAGGCGCAGTTCAAGGCGACGCAAGCGCAGGTCTCCGCGCAGCTGGCCCAGGCCGACGTCGCCCGTACCCAATCGGGCTTTTTTGTCGTCAAGGCTCCGTACGCGGGAATCGTCGCCGAAGTCCCGGTTGCGATCGGCGATATGGCCATGCCTGGCCGGCCGCTCCTGACCGTCTACGACCCTGCCGTCCTGCGCGTGACCGCGACCGTGCCGCAAACCGCGGTCGCCGTAGCGGCTGCGGTCCAGGGCGTGAAGGTCGAAGTGCCCGGTGCCGCCTCCGAGCAGTGGCTTTATCCCGTGCGCAGCCAGGTGCTGCCGACGGTCGACCCGGCGACCCACACGGTCCAGGTCCGATTGGAACTTGCGCGCGGCACCGGCAGGCTTGCCCCGGGGACGTTCGCGCGCGTCTGGCTGCCCGCCTCCCGCCCGCCGCCCGCCGCGCAGTCGTCCGCGGGAGAAGCAGCGCCCGCCACGCGGCTATTTGTCCCCTCCAGTGCCGTCGTGCGTCGCACCGAGATGACCGGACTCTACGTCCTGGACTCCAACGGGCGACCGCTGCTGCGGCAGGTGCGTCTCGGGCCCCAGCTCAATGACCGTGTCGAGATCCTGGCCGGGGTCGCAGCCGGCGAGCGCATCGCGCTTGAGCCGCAGGCCGCCGCGCGCGTCCACTAGAGCGCGGCGATGGACGGGACTCTGGGCATCTCGGGCCGCATCGCGGCTTTCTTCCAGGCAAACCGGATCACACCGCTGCTCGCCCTGGTCGCCTTGCTGCTGGGCATCTTTGCCGTCGTGGTCACCCCGCGGGAGGAAGAGCCGCAGATCAACGTGACCATGGCCAACGTCCTGATCCCCTTTCCCGGCGCCTCGGTTCGCGACGTGGAACAGATGGTTGCGACGCCTGCCGAACAGGTGCTCTCCCAGATTTCCGGCATCGAACACGTGATGTCCGTATCTCGCCCGGGCCTGGCGGTCATTACCGTGCAGTTCAAGGTAGGCGTGCCGCGCATAGAGGCGCTGGTGCGCTTGCACGACACGGTCCGGGCTAACGCCGACTGGCTGCCCCGGGGACTGGGCGTGCTCGATCCGATCATCAAGCCCAAGGGGATCGACGACGTGCCGATCGTGGCCCTGACCCTGTACAGCACCAGCGAGGCAATCGGTGCTTACGATCTGGAACGGGTAGCGCACAGCATCGAAGCCGACATCAAGCGCGTTTCCGGGACCCGCGAGGTGGTGACGCTCGGAGGGCCGGGCCGCGCCTTGCTGGTGGAACTCGATCCCGCCCGGATGGCCGGAACAGGGGTCACGGTGCCCGATCTGCGCGCAGCCCTCCTATCGGCCAACGTCGGCGCGCCCTTGGGGGACTTGCTTGCGGGCAACCGCGCGGTGGCGCTCGAAGCCGGTCCGTTTCTGCGAGATGCGCGCGACGCCGGCGAGCTCGTTGTTGGCGTGCACGCCGCCAAGCCGGTCTTCCTGAAGGATGTGGCAACGATTCGCGACGGCCCGCTGCCCCCCACTCGCTATGTTTGGCATGCCATGGCCGGGATGGCAAACCGGGCCGCGTGGACCGAGTACCCCGCGGTTACGCTCGCGGTTACGAAAAAACCTGGCGAGAATGCGATCGACGTCGCCAAGGCGGTGATGCGGCGGGTCGATGCGCTGCGCAACAGCGTTATTCCGAGCGATGTGCAGGTTGCCGAAACGCGCAACTATGGTGCCACCGCCAACGACAAGGCGACCAAGCTCATGGAGAAGCTGCTGTTCGCGACCGCATCGGTGGTGGCGCTGGTCTTTCTCGCGCTGGGCCGTCGCGAAGCGGCGATCGTCGGCAGCGCGGTCATCCTCACGCTGACCGTGACGCTGTTTGCCTCCTGGGCCTGGGGGTTCACGCTAAACCGGGTCTCCCTGTTCGCGCTGATCTTCTCGATCGGTATTCTGGTTGATGATGCCATCGTGGTCGTGGAAAACATCCATCGGCACCAGCAACTCTTCCCGGGAAAGAGCCTGACGCAGATCATCCCGGGCGCCGTCGACGAGGTGGGCGGCCCGACGATCCTGGCCACGCTGACGGTGATAGCCGCGTTGCTGCCGATGGCTTTTGTGTCGGGACTCATGGGGCCGTACATGAGCCCGATCCCGATCAACGCCAGCATGGGAATGTTGCTCTCGCTTGCCATCGCCTTCGTCGTGACGCCCTGGTTGGCGCGCCTGTGGTTGCGGCCGGCGCACGAGCAATCGGACAGGGCGGGCGCAACGGGCTTGAGCGCAAGACTGACGCCGCTGTTCGAGCGGATTTTTCGTCCCTTGCTCGATGAAGGCCGAGGAAGCCGCAACCGACGCTTGCTCGGGTTGGGCATCGCCGCACTTATCGCGGTCTCGGTCGCGTTGCCAGCGATGGGACTCGTGCGGCTGAAGATGCTCCCCTTCGACAACAAGTCGGAGTTCCAGGTTGTCGTCGACATGCCGGCGGGGACACCGCTGGAGCAGACCGCGGCCGCGATGCACGAGCTTGGCGCCTACCTTGCTACCGTGCCGGAAGTCACCGATTACCAGGCCTACGCAGGAACGTCTGCGCCGATCAACTTCAATGGCCTGGTGCGCCAGTACTACCTGCGCGCGGGCGCTGATGGGGGCGATATCCAGGTCAACCTCGTCGACAAGCATCACCGCGATTCGCAAAGCCATGCGATCGCGACGCGCGTGCGTCCCGATCTGCAGAAGATTGCGCAGCGCTTTGGCGCCAACGTGAAGGTTGTCGAGGTGCCGCCTGGCCCGCCCGTACTCTCTGCCCTGGTGGCCGAGATCTATGGGCCAGAGGCGGATGGGCGCCGCGCGGTGGCCAAGGCGGTGCGTGCCGTATTTGAAAAGACGCCGGGCCTGGTCGACGTCGACGACAGCAGCATCGCGGGCGTACCCAGGACCTTGCTGCTGGTGGACCGGCGCAAGGCGGCGCTGCTGGGCGTCTCGCAGGAGCAGGTGGTGAGCACGCTGCACGCCGGCCTCGCCGGCGAGGCCACAACCTTTCTGCACGACGAAAGCAAGTATCCGGCTGCGGTCGTCTTGCAACTGCCGGCCGAGCGCCAGGGCGATCTCAATGTCCTGCTGCAGCTCTCGGTGCGCAACACCGCGGGCAAGCTGGTTCCGATCCGCGAGCTCGTGACGATCGGCGAAAGCCTGCGCGAGCAGCCAGCATTCCACAAGGACCTGCTGCCGGTGAATTACGTGCTAGGTGACATGGCCGGCAAGGTCGATAGCCCGCTCTACGGCATGTTCGCGATGCGCAGTGGCCTGTCGGCCGTCCACACGCCAAGCGGCGGATCGCTCGTCGAGTATTTCATCCGTCCGCCGGAAGAGGCGTATCGCGACTATGCCCTGAAGTGGGACGGCGAATGGCAGATCACCTACGAGACGTTTCGCGACATGGGCGCGGCCTATGCCGTTGGCCTGATGCTGATCTATCTCCTGGTGGTCGCGCAGTTCGGCTCCTACTTGACCCCACTGATCATCATGGCCCCGATCCCGCTCACCATCATCGGCGTCATGCCAGGGCATGCGCTGTTGGGCGCACAGTACACCGCCACGAGCATGATCGGCATGATCGCCTTGGCGGGCATCATCGTGCGCAATTCGATCCTGCTGGTGGACTTCATCAACCTGCAGGTGAACGCCGGGGTGTCCTTCGCCCAGGCGGTTGTGCGCTCGGCGATCACTCGCGCGCAACCCATTATGCTCACCGGTATGGCGGCGATGCTCGGCGCCTTCTTCATCCTCGATGACCCGATCTTCAACGGCCTCGCCATTTCCCTGATCTTCGGCATCCTCGTCTCCACCTTGTTGACGCTCGTCGTCATTCCGACCTTGTACTACGCCGCGTACCGGCGTGATTTTGCAATCCCAGGCAATAACAATCCTCAAGGATCCTAAGCGATGACCTCCTGGCAACTCGTCCGCCTCGTGGCTGGCACCTTCATTTTGCTTTCGCCTGCGCTGGGCATTCCCGGCAGCCCGGTCTTCGTCAGCCCGTGGTGGCTGGCCTTCGCCGCCTTCTTCGGCGCCAAGATGTTGCAAAGTGCACTCACGAGCTGGTGCCTGATGGAATCGATCTTGGGCAGGGTCGGCATTCGCCCGGGCTGCTGAGAGGAATTCGCCATGCACCTCACTTGTCCCGTCTGCGCCAGCACCAATCGGGTGTCTGATGAGCGGCTGCACGATGAGCCGGTCTGTGGCCGCTGCGGCGCGCCCTTGATGCCGACCGAGCCCATCGAACTCGATGACGGGTCGCTACCGCGCTACCTCGCCAACACCGACCTGCCGGTGGTGGTGGACTTTTGGGCGGACTGGTGTGGCCCCTGCAAGATGATGGCGCCGCATTTTGCCGCTGCGGCCAAGCAAATGCCCGATGTGCGGTTCGCCAAGGTGAACAGCGATAACGCCCCGGCGGCGAGCGGACGTTTTGCCATACGCAGCATTCCGACACTGATCCTGTTCCAGGCCGGAAAAGAGCGGGCCCGCCTGTCCGGGGCCGTCCCCACCCGGGAATTGATGGCATGGGTCACGTCCCATTTATCGCAAGGTGCGCGATGAGGGCGCGGCGCATCGGCGTGCTCTTGGTCGCGGGAGTTCTCGCTGCGCCGTCCGCGTATGCCCTTGACCTTGTCGAGGCCTGGCGGGCCGCGCAAGAGCACGACCTGGAGTACTCCGCGGCGCGCGCCGCGCACGAGGCTGGCGAGGCGCGCCGGGTTCAGGGCAGCGCACTGTGGCGGCCCTCGGTATCGCTCACGGGCACCGCGGGACGCATGAGCAGCAATACGGAGACCACGGGCGCGCAGTTCTCGGCTCCCGGCTTGGGGCAATCCAACGGCGTCGCGTTCAACACCTCGGTCAACGATGGAACCAGCGGGAGTTGGGCCGTTTCGGCGCGCCAGCCCCTTTTCAGCGGCGAGCGCCTGGCGCAGAGCCGCCAGCTCGCGCTGGCGGCCGATCTTGCTGACCTGCAATGGGCGGCGGCAAGACAGGCCCTGATGATGCGCACGGTGGAGCGCTACTTCGACGTCGTCCTGGCCGAGGACTCGCTGCGCGTGCTGCGCGAGCAACAAGGCGCAGTGGACCGGGCGCTGGAAGAGGCGCAGGAGCGCTATCGCGTCGGTGACAGTCCGATCACCGACACGCACGAGGCAACAGCGCGCTCCCAAGCCATCAAGGCGCAGGTTCTTGCGGCCGAGACGGATCTGGAGCTCAAGCAGGTCGCGCTCGCCGACATGACCGGACTGCCACCGCAGTCGCTGCACCCGAAGATTCCCAGCGAGGAAGCGGCGGTGACGCAGGTAGCCGCCCTCGACCGTTGGCTGGACGACGCCGCCTCGGGCAACCCCACCTTGCGCATGCAGGCGGCCAGCGTGGAGGTAGCCCGACAGGAGGCCGCCAAGTACCGCGCGATCTCGTCCCCCTCGCTTGACCTAGTCGCCAAGGCAGGCCGTGACCGACTCTCCGGCAGCGGAGATTTTGGCTCGGCCAGCAGTACGTCGAGCAGCGGGATGATTGGCGTGCAGCTGACCGTGCCCGTGTTCACCGGCGGGTACCGCAGCGCCCAGCATGAAGAGGCGTTGGGCCTTGCCGAGAAGGCCAGGGCCGAGGAGGCGCGGTCGCGTCAGCAGATCGCTCTGCAAACACGCGCCGCGTGGCTGGGGCTCACGGTTGGTGCCAGCCGGGTCGCGGCATTGTCGGCGGCCTTGGAATCGAGTCGCGCCCGGCTCGATGCAACGCGTCTTGGGCATCAGGTCGGCGATCGCACGACACTTGATCTGCTCAATGCGCAGAGCGACGCCTCCAGCGCCGAGCTAAATCTCCTGCAGGCGCGCATGGCATTGCTCACGGAGCGCTTGCGTCTGGCCGCGTTGGCCGGGGTACTCGATGAACCTGAGTTGCAGGCGGTCAACGCGCGTCTGCAGGCCCGCAATGATCGAACCAATCCGTAAATCAGCAATTGACTACTAAGGAGACACGCCACCGAGAACGGGAGACACAATTGCACAGTCGCGCACAACGTCGTGCTGTGAGCGGGAACCGGCCTCTGCCGGGCAAATTCTCGCAAGAGTTCGCCGCGCTTGATGGGGCACAAGAGGAAACACCCGGTAAGCGCGCAAAATGTGTACTGCAAACCAAGAAGGAGTACAGCCATGAAAGCTAATGTTGGAAGTGTCGAACGCCTCATCCGCGTTGTCCTTGGGGTTGTGTTGATTGCGCTCGCGGTGCTCGGAACACTGGGGCCGTGGATGTATACGGGGATCGTTCTCTTGGTAGTCGGGCTCGTTGCGCTCGTCACCGGGCTGGTGCGCTGGTGCCCTGCGTGGGCCCTGTTCGGTGTGAACACCTGTTCCCCGAAGAAGGCCTGATCGCCGGCTCCTCTGCATCGGGGCGGCCATCGGCTGCGCCATGTTGATAGGCGAGGGTTTGCCACCGCGCGGCGGAGGGGGGTTGGCCGTGGCCGGTGGACGAGCACAATGAACGAGGATGGGGCTGTGCAGGAGCAGGCGCGAAGACCGCGAACCTGGATCCTGCCGCCGGCCCCGTACGCCGCGGCGCTGCTGCTGGGGTGGTGGCTGGACAGGTACGCGCTGGCGCTGCCCTGCAACCTGGGTGTCGCGACTAGGCCGCTCGGTTGGCTTTCAGTGGCCATCGGGCTCTTGCTTTTTGCCGCAACGCTCGTCACCTTGGCGCGGCACCGCACCACCGTCAACCCGTACAAGGCGGCATCCGCGCTCTGTACCAGCGGACCGTTTCGCTTCAGCCGCAATCCAATCTACTTGGGCGACTGGTTCCTTCTGGCGGGATTGTCCCTGTTGCTAGGCACCTGGTGGCCGCCGCTATGTGCCCCGCTGGTCTGGGCGGCACTGCACTTTGGCGTGATCCGCCACGAGGAGCAGCATCTGGAGGCGCGATTTGGCGAAAGTTACCGGGCCTACAAGGCCCGCGTGCGCCGCTGGATTTGAGCAAAGTCGCATCCGGCGCGCGCCGGATGCTTCAGAACCGGAAGTGAAACTGCGGTGCGGTTTCGGGCCGGCCGGGCGGCCACCTAAGCGGATCGGTGCTTGCATCGTCGATGGGTTCCGGCTCCCGCGCCGAGCGCCCATTGCTTGCGTTTTGGCTCGGCAAATCGCGATTACCCGCGTCCAGCAGCCGATGCGCGCCCGGTGTACCACGCGCAAGATCCTGGGCCTCGGTTGTCAGCTGCGCTAGCTGATCGCGGCTTGGTGCAGGCGGGCCGTACGACGCTCCGGTTGCCGACCGCGATGGATCGAGCCGCGCGCTGGCGCGCGCCATCACGAATTCGATGTCGGTCAGCAGTTCCACCGCGCGTACCCGCTGCGCGCAGCACAGGCTTTTGATCGCCGACGCGAGCCGGTCGTGGGCCGATTGCAGCAGCGCAAGTTCCTGGGAATTGCTCGAGAAATCCCACTGCAGCGTCGCCTGCTCCAGACGGCGAGCGGCTGAACCGATCTCGTGCATGGCAGCTTGTTTTTTGCTGCTCTGGTCCTCACTTGCGACCAGCGCTGTCGCAGCGCCCGGATCCATCACAGGCACCGCGGCCTCGGCATGCGTCCCGCCCGCATAAAACAAGATTGCAATAATCAATGCCAACAGGAGGAAAGTCTTTTGTTGATCGTCCATCGCGAACTCCTTGCCGCAAGGAGCCATGCTAGCCGGCGGGCCGTGCGCGCCGGCAAACTGCAACCCATGGGCGCGCGTACTGAGATAAGCCGGACGTGACTCTCGTCGCGGCATCGTCTAACGACTGGGAATGCTCCTCAGGGCGGAAAGTTCCGATTGCTGCGCCAAAGGCGGTACGGTTTAGGCACTGTGCGGTGGGAACACCGAACGCGTCCGGGCTGGGCATGGGCGCAGATCAAGACGGCGCTCGAGCGCAGCGCAACCAGGGGAGCAACGGCGTGGCGTGCGGGGAGCGCAAGCGCCGCGCAGCGCGATGCAGCAGAGGCGCTGCAGCAAGAGCGCGGGCACGCAAGACAATTCGCTTCGCAGTGGAACAAGACCGCGCGGCAGCGAGTCTAACTAATGTTGGTGGGTTTCTGGCGGCTCAATTCATGCGAAGTGCACACGTGCAATGGTTGCCTCGCTGGCGCACGAAGCACTCGCGCAGCCGGCGGGCGCAGGGCCCGCGCGGATGGGGTGAAACGAATTCGGTCGCCGTCGGACGCCAGCCCACGACAAAGGGGATGTCAAAATGAAAGGCGTACCAAGAGTTGCGTTCAAGATCGCAGGTGCGGCAGTCTTCGCTTTGACGCTCGCATGCGGCTCCGCCGCTGCCGTTGCGCACAGCGGTGGCGGCGGTGGTGGGGGAGGTGGCGGAGGCGGCGGGCACGGCGGCGGTGGGCACGGCGGCGAATCCGGCCATGGTGGAGGCTGGGGCAGGCACGGTGGTGGTTGGGGCGGCTATGGCTTCCATCATTTTGGTTATGGATATGGCTTCGGATGCTGTGGCTGGGGCGTCGGCGTGGTTGATCCGTTTTGGGATTCCTACCTGTGGCTCGATTA
>OKRD01000109.1 GCA_900290335.1 Burkholderiales bacterium
GGCAACCGGCGCGCGAATTCACCATGCGGGGGGTCTACGCGCTCGGGTTCCGCGCGCCGAGCTTGGCCGAGGCCAGCACCAGCACCTCCCTTGCGCACCAGGCCGTGAACGACCCTCTCGACCCGCTGCACCGGGCGACGGAGAACGTGGGTTACATCACCGGGGGAAACCCGAACGTAAAGCCCGAGACCTCCAAGAACCTTGACCTGGGGATCGTGATCTCGCCTACCAACTACGCCAACCTGTCGGTCGATTATTACAGCATCTACTTGTACAACGTGATAGCACCGAACGCGAGCGCCCAAGCGATCATTCTCGACCCGGCGGCATATCCCCCCGGCTCACTCGTCCGCGGGGCGGACGGTACGGTCATATACGCGAAAGCGTTGTACACGAATCAATTCGAGATCCACACGGCCGGTGTCGATGTCAACGGCGATCTCAGCTTCCCGCTGGCGGACGCAGCCAAGGTCAAGGTTGGGCTCGACGCCACCTACGTCAGCACGTTCATGGTGAATACGGCAGGCCAATGGGCGGAATACGTAGGAAGCAACGGCTGGGATTATCTGTCTCCGATCAGCGGGGGCGGCCCGGTCCCGCGCTGGAGAGCTTCGCTTTTGGGGGCCTGGGAGAACCCCAATTGGCACGGGCAAGTGACGGTTCACTATACCGACAGTTACGCGAACTCGTTGACTCCCATCGGGCTCACGACCCAGACGGAAGTGTCGTCATTTACAACGATCGATCTGTTCGGCGAGTACCGCGGTATCAAGAACTGGAAGTTTTCGGCGGCGGTCGTCAACTTGCTAAACAAACAGCCGCCCTATGACAGTGCCGCCTTGCTCTTTTTCCCGACCAACACACCCTACGACCCAATTACCTATGACGACCTCGGGCGCATGATCGATATACACGTCGCATACTCCTTCTGAGCCGGCGAAGCGTGAAATCAAGCGTCGAGTGATTTTGGGCGGGAACAGGAGAAATCCTGCTTCCGCCCTTTCTTTTTCTGTCTTTCCGGGTTTTCTGGGGAGCAAGAGGGTAGAGAAAATCGGGCCGTCCCCGCCAGCCCTTCTGCCAGGCAGCGCGCTGCCGCGCTCGTCGATGGTCCTGAAAGCAAGGGGTAGTGCCGTTCTTGCGCACTTGGCCGGCAAAGTGCCGTCCTCAGATGCAAATGGTGCGATCCGCGACCGCCAAGAGTCCGAAAGGACCACGAATCTTTGCGGCAATGGTGCCGTAGACGCTGACGTCCGGTGAACATGGATGGACCTCTATGACGGGTCGCAAGGACGATGGGCCAAGTCGGGACGTTCCTCTCCGGGGCAACAACGAACCGAACATAGTTCAACCCAGGCGGAACCGACGGTCGATGAAGCAATGAAGCAATCCCGCAAGGCGACCTGCGCATTTGCGCTCGGGATCGGCGCGATCTTGATCGGCCAACCGGCGTTCGCACAGCAAGATACGTCGCAGCAAGCGCCCGGGCAACCCGCGGTCGCGCAGGCAGCGCCGGAGCAAACGCTCGAAAGAATCGAAATCACCGGTTCGAGCATCAAGCGCATTGAGGGCGAAACCGCGCTTCCCGTGGAAGTGATTACCCATGACGATATCCAGCGCATGGGCATTACCAACGCGGAACAGTTGATGATGAATATCACGTCCACGAGCGGGGTCGGCGGCCTCGTGAACGCGCAAAACGCCGGACAGGCGACCTACGGACAATCGCAGGTTTCGTTGCGCGGCCTGGGAGCGCAACGAACCCTGGTCCTGCTCAATGGCAGGCGCCTGGCGAATTTCGCTGCCGACCTAACGGTCGGCAATTCGGTCGATATCAATGCGATTCCGACCTCGGCGATCGATCGCATCGAGATCCTGCAGGACGGAGCGTCCGGCGTCTACGGCAGCGATGCGGTGGCGGGGGTGATCAATATCATCTTGCGCAAGAATTACCAGGGATTTGAGGGTGATGCCTACCTTGGCACCCCAGCACACCCGGGCGGGGGGCAAATCGAAAAGATCGGGTTCGTCACGGGATTTGGCGACTACGACGCCGATCGGTACAACCTCATGGTTTCGGCCGACGCCGAGCACGACAACGCGCTGTACGGGAGCGGCCGTTCCTTCGCGCAGAACTCGTGGGACCAAAGTGTTTATGACTCCAGCGCGACGCCCAGTGGCGCCGTGCTGGGACCCTGGTCGACCGGCGTACCCTACGGGCTACAGCCTTCCTTGAGCTCGTTTGGAAGTTTTGGCTATGGCAATCCGCTCGATGCCACCAACAACTGTCCATCGGGCGGACCAAACCAAAAAACGGACTCGTCGAATTTCACGCAGTCCTTGGGGATCGTGACCTGCCGCTTCAATGCGGCGCCCTATGTGCCGTTGGTGCCCGACATCGATCGCCAGGATCTGGTCGGGAACCTGTCGTTCAAGCTCAATTCCACCACCAAGCTCTACTCGGAGCTCCTGTACGCCCATACGAGGAGCGTGGTGCAAGAGCAGCCGTCGCCGTACAACCCGTCCTTTGTTTCCAATGACGCGGCGTTCAACGGTTCGGGTGTCACTCCCTCGCTACTGATACTTCCGTCCAATCCGTACTACCCGTCGGCTTGGCTTGCCAGTGTTGCCGGCACCACGTTCGGCGCCGCCGGGACGATCCCGAATATGGTTGGATCACCGATTGCCGTCACCTACCGGGCGTACGAGGGGGGACTGCGGGTTCATACCGACTCGGCCAACCAGACTCGGGTCGTGGCCGGCGTAACGGGCACCGCTTCGCAGTGGGACTACGACGCGGCGGTGGCCTACAACCAGAGCAGGGTCGAGGAAGACACCAACAACGGCTACCAGCTGCAGATGCCGCTGTTCCAGCTGCTCAACGGCGCGCAGAGCGGGCTCAACGCATTCAACCCGTGGGTGTATCCGCAGAACCCGAGCCTTGCGGCGGCGATCGCGGGCACCAACTACAACGGTATGGTTACCAAGGCCACCCGCTCGACGACCGGAGTCGATGGCAAGGCGACGCGACCCGTGGCGCAACTCCCCGGTGGCCCACTGGAGCTTGCGCTCGGCGCGATCTTGGTTCATGAAAACTTTAATGTCGAGGCGCCTGGACCGGCACAGCTGGGGGACATCTCGGGATACGGCACTCCGATCATCCCGTTTAGCCATTCGCGCCTGCAGGACGCTGTCTTTGCCGAGGCCGATGCGCCATTCACGAGGAATTTTGAAGGTGACCTGGCGGTCCGGTTCGACCACTACGAAAACACGGGCTCCAATTCCAGTCCGAAGCTCAGTTTGCGCTTCCAGCCGGTACACGAACTTGTCCTGCGCGCATCGGCGGCCAAGGGGTTCCGCGCCCCGTCGCTGGTCGAGCTCTATGCCCCGCAAATCTTGGCGACGACCGCGATCATTCCAGACCCGGGCAACAACGGCGCGGTGAACCAGTATCCGAATCTGCTCGGCGGCAATGCGAACCTGCAACCGGAGAAGTCATCCCAGGATTCGCTCGGCTTCGTGTTCGAGCCCAGCAATCATCTGACCATGAGCCTGGATTACTTTGACATCCGCGTCAGCAACACGATTGGCACGCTCGCCCCGGGAACGGTTCTTAGCCTTGCCGCCGCAGGCGTTGCGCCGTATACGTCGATGGTGACGCGCAATCCGATCACGCACGAACTGCTGCAAGTGAACACCTTGAATACCAACCTCGGAACGGAGGAAGCCGCTGGCTTTGAGGCCAATTTCCGTTGGCGCAGCGACAACTATTCGTTTGGCCGGATCACGACCATCCTGACCGGAACGTACATGTCGAAGTTCAACGTCGAGCAGCCGGACGGATCGGTCCAGGCCAGCGTGGCGCGGACCGTCGACGATGCCGACAATGCCTTGACCGCTACGCAAAACGGCGGTGTTGTCATGCGCTGGCGCCACAACCTGGAGTTACTGCTCGAGGAACCCGACTGGTCGGCGAACCTTATCCAGCATTTCCAGACCGGATACGCCGATGCGTTCGACAACCTTGGCAATCCGCGCACCATCACGTTCTTTGCAACCTACGATGCGCAGTATGCGTACACGGGCATGAAGAACCTTCGCGTGGAGTTGGGTGTCAAGAACCTGCTGGACACGCCTCCGCCGGTGATTGCCGGTACCGGGGTATATTTCCAGGGCGGATATGACCCGACGTACTACGATCCACGCATGCGCTTTGTCTACGCGAACGTCACCTACAAGTTCCAATAAAGAGCGGTGCGCCGATCGCGACGCACTGGTACGGTGTACCAGCCTGTCGCCGTTGGTAGGTTTGTCCTTCTCGGCGGCGATCCAGCGCGCCCTGGTGGCCGGGCACCGCGCTAGAACAGCCCTGCCTCCCGTCCGGCCGCCGGTCCAAGGATCCCGAAGTGCCGGTACGCCTCTGGCGAAGCAATGCGCCCGCGCGGCGTGCGCTGCAGCAGGCCCTGCTGGATGAGAAAGGGCTCCACCACGTCCTCCAGGGTGTCGCGTTCCTCGCCGATCGCGGCGGCAAGGTTGTCGATCCCGACCGGCCCCCCGGCAAAGCGGTCGATCACGGCCCGCAGCAGCTTGCGGTCCATGATGTCCAGGCCCAGCGCATCGACCTCGAGCATGCCCAGCGCGCGATCGGCCACGAGCTGCGAGATCCGCCCCTGCTCGCGCACCTCGGCAAAGTCGCGCACGCGCCGCAGCAGCCGGTTGGCGATGCGCGGCGTGCCCCGGGCGCGGCGCGCGATCTCCTGTGCCCCGGCGGCTTCGAGCTGCGCCTGCAGCAGGCGCCCGGAGCGCGCGACGATCGCGGCCAGCTCGTCCTCGGTGTAGAACTCCAGGCGCGCGACGATGCCGAAGCGGTCGCGCAGCGGATTGGTGAGCATTCCCGCGCGTGTCGTGGCGCCCACCAGGGTGAAGGGCGGCAAATCGATCTTGATCGAGCGGGCCGCGGGACCTTCGCCGATCATGATGTCGATCTGGAAGTCTTCGAGCGCCGGGTACAGGATTTCCTCCACCACCGGGCTCAGGCGATGGATCTCGTCGATGAACAAGACGTCGTTGCGCTCGAGGTTGGTCAGCAGGGCCGCGAGGTCGCCGGGGCGCTCGAGCACCGGCCCGCTGGTCTGGCGCAGGTTCACCCCCATCTCGTGGGCGACGATGTGCGCCAGCGTCGTCTTGCCCAGCCCCGGGGGACCGAAGAGCAGCACGTGATCGAGCGCCTCGCCGCGATTGCGCGCCGCCGTTATGAAGATCTCGAGCTGCTCGCGGATCTTGGCCTGGCCAACATAGTCCGCGAGGCGCTGCGGGCGCAGGGCGCGCTCCACGGCTTCTTCGTTGGGGGATGCGGGCGTTGCAGTTACCAGGCGGGCGTCTTGCAAAGGGGGGCCCTCGATTGGGCAAGCGGTTGGGGCGGTCAGCCCTTGGCCAGCGATTTTAAGGCCAGCCGGATCCCGTCCGAAACCCCGGTCCCCGGGGGAACCAGCTTTGCCGCAGCTTGCGCCTCGCGCTCCGAGTAGCCCAGCGCGGTAAGCGCCCGCAGGATGTCGGTCAGCGCATCGCCTCCCGCGACAACCGCACCGCCGGCGCCCTCGAGCGCAGCGCCCAGCTTGCCCTTGAGTTCGAGCAGCAGCCGCTCGGCGGTCTTGGTGCCGATGCCGGGTATCCGGGTCAGCAGCGCGCTCTGCTGCCGCGTCACGGCCTGCGCGAGTTCCTCGACGCTCAATCCCGACAGCACCGACAAGGCGGTGCGCGACCCGACCCCCGAAATGCGGATCAGCGCCCGGAAGGCAGTGCGCTCGGCGGCCGTGGCAAACCCAAAGAGCTGGTGCGCGTCCTCGCGCACCGCCAGGTGGGTGAGCAGGGTGACCCGCTCCCCGACCGGGGGCAGGCCGTAGAACGTGCTCATGGGTGCGTCGATCTCGTAGCCCACGCCGGCGACATCGAGCAGCAGCGACGGTGGGCGCTTTTCGATGATCGTTCCCACCAGGCGACCGATCATCGGCAAACCCCAGTGGCCGGCATGCTTGGCCCCGCTCCTACTTGCTGCCGGCAAACGCGCGCCAGGCGCTGCGGCTGCGGCCTTGGCTGCGCACGTCGTGCGGTCGCCGGCGTGCGCCCGCCGCGGCACCGGCGGCGCTTAACTGGGCCGCGACGCTGCGCGGCCGGCTCGAGGCATGGGCATGGCAGATTGCGCAGGCGAGCGCGTCGGCGGCGTCGCTGGGCGGCGCGCGCTCGAGTCCCAGCAGCCGTTGCACCATCTTCTGCATCTGCGCTTTGTCCGCCCGACCGTAGCCGGCGGTGGCCTGCTTGACCTGCAGCGCGGTGTATTCATGCACCGCAAGGCCGGCGCTGACGGCCGCGCAGATCGCGGCGCCGCGCGCCTGGCCCAGCAGCAATGTCGATTTCGGGTTGACGTTGACGAACACCTTTTCCACCGACGCCTCGTCGGGGCCGTTGCGCTCGATCACCACCGCCAGCTCGCGCAAGATCGTTGCCAGCCGCTCGGCCAACTCCGCCGCGGGAACGCGGATCACCCCCGAATCGACCCAGCGCAAAGCGCCCGGGCTCACCTCGATGACGCCGTAGCCGGTGCGGTTCAGTCCAGGGTCGATACCCAGTATGCGACGCGATCTCGTCAAGGCAAGAATCAGTGCCGAAAGTGCCGCATGCCGGTGAAGACCATCGCGACCCCGTGCTCGTCGGCGGCGGCGATCACCTCGGCGTCGCGCACGCTGCCCCCGGGTTGGATGATGCAGCGGGCCCCGGCCTCGACGATGGCGTCGAGCCCGTCACGAAACGGGAAGAACGCGTCCGATGCAGCGCAGGAACCCTGGAGCGAGAGCCCCGCCGCCTGGGCCTTGATCCCGGCAATGCGGGCCGAATCGAGCCGGCTCATCTGGCCGGCCCCGACGCCCAGGGTCGTGCCCTGGCCGGCAAAGACGATGGCGTTGGACTTGACGAAGCGCACGACCTTCCACGCGAACAAAAGGTCTTCCATTTGCTCTTCGGAGGGCGCATTGCGCGTCACCACCTTTAGTTCGGAGCGTGGCAAGGACGCCACGTCGGGCGTCTGCGCCAGCAGGCCGCCACCGACGCGCTTTAGATCGAGATCGTTTTGCGCATCCCCGGAGGCAAGCTCCAGAACCCGCAAATTGGCCTTGCTGGCAAAGGCCTTCAGGGCGCCCTCGTCGAATCCGGGAGCAATCACCACCTCGGCGAATTTCTCGTTGACGGCCTGGGCGGTTGCCGCGTCGATCGGCCGATTGAAGGCAAGGATGCCGCCGAAGGCCGAGGTCGGATCGGTCGCAAACGCGCGTCGGTACGCCTGTTCGGTCGTGCGGCCGGTGGCCACGCCGCAGGGATTGGCGTGCTTGACGATGACGCACGTGGGTACGGAAAAGGCGCGCACACACTCCCAGGCCGCGTCGGCGTCGACCACGTTGTTGTAGGACAGCTCCTTGCCCTGGACCTGGCGGTACGCGGCGAGCAGGCCGGGGCCGACGATGGCATCGCGGTAAAAGGCGGCGTGCTGATGCGGATTCTCGCCGTAGCGCATGTCCTGCAACTGATGCCACTGGCGCGTGAGAATGCGCGGAAACCGGCTGCGCGAGCCATCGGCGCCAATGCTCGAGAGGTAGCCGCTGATGGCCCCATCGTAGGCGGCGGTGTGGGCGAATGCCTTGGTGGCGAGTTCGAACCGGGTCGCGTCCGAAACGGTGCCGCCGGAGCGCAGCTGCTCCAGTACGCGCGCGTAGTCGCGCGGATCCACCAGCACGGTCACCGCCGCATGGTTCTTGGCCGCCGAGCGCAGCATGGCCGGACCGCCGATATCGATGTTTTCGATCGCCTGCTTGAGCGTGCAGTCGGGCCGCGCGATGGTCGCGGCAAACGGGTACAGGTTGATCGCAACGATGTCGATGGGCGCAATGGCGTGCTGTGCCAGGGTTGCCATGTGTGCCGGGTCGTCACGCCGGGCGAGCAATCCGCCGTGAATGTTCGGGTGCAGGGTCTTCACCCGCCCGTCGAGCATCTCCGGAAAACCGGTCACCTGCGAGACCTCGGTGACCGCAAGTCCCGCGTCGGCCAACAGCTTGGCGGTACCGCCGGTCGAGAGCAGGCGAAAGCCCAACTGCGCCAGGGAGCGCGCGAACTCCACCGCCCCCGACTTGTCGGAAAGACTGATCAGCGCCGTGCGCGGGTTGGGCATCGCGGGCCTGCCTCACTGCAAGCCGTAGTCCTGCAGTTTGCGCCGCAGGGTATTGCGATTGATCCCCAGCAGGTCGGCCGCTGCGGACTGGTTGCCATCGCAACGCTGCAGGGCGAACAGCAGCAAGGGTTTTTCAATCGCGCCCAGGACCATCTCGTGCAGGGCGTGCGGCTTGGCACCGCCCAGATCGGCGAAGTACTGATCGAGGTTGCGAAATACGCATTGCTCCAGTGACTCGGCGTCTTGTTGCGCGGGTCGCCGTGCCGCTGGTCGCACAGAGCCCGTCACGGCCAACGAGGCCGTGCCAATGCGCGCGGGGCTTGCCCCGGCCGCCGGGGGCGTCTTGCCCGAAGATGCGGCTTCCTTGCGTGTGGCCAAGCGGTTCACACCTAGCTCCTCCTCCGAGGATTGCTCCAACGCCAAACTACCCGTCAATGCGGGCGCAGCTGCGATGGGAATTTTTGCTTTTCTGACAATGCACGGTCGTGCAAATATGTTCGCGAAGCCTGTTCCACGTCCAACGACTCCGCTGCATCAATGTACTCAAAAAACGGATGGCGTGCAGCCGATTCCAGCAAAAATTCATCCAACGCGCGACGCTGGTTCGCGCAATCCTCCGTCTGGTTGACGCGCTCGCATAGCCGCGCACCGCCGAGCAGGCCGCGCGCCAGGAAATGGATGCGCTTGCGCGCACTGCGCGCGCCGATCAGCTCGCCATGATGCGAATAATGCGCATCTAAGTACCGCAGCAGCAAGGGCCGCGCCTCGGCGATCGTTATCGGCGGTTTTTTGGTGCCGTTGCGCAGGAAATGGTCGATTTCCCGGAAGATCCACGGCCGCATCTGCGCGGCGCGGCCGATCATCACGGCGTCGGCACCCGTATGGGTTAGCACGTATTGTGCTTTCTCCGGCGTGTCGATATCGCCGTTGGCGATCACGGGGATCCGTACGCGGGTCTTGACCTCGGCGATCGTGTCATATTCCGCGTTGCCCCGAAAGCCGCAAGCCCGCGTGCGGCCGTGCAAAGCCAGCATCTGAATCCCGCCCGATTCCGCCATATGGCAAATGCGCACCGCGTTGCGCAGCTGCGGCGACCAGCCGGTGCGCAGCTTGAGCGTGACCGGTACCGCAACGGCGCTCACCACGGATTCGATGATCCGGGCCACAAGCGCCTCATCGCGCAGCAAGGCCGACCCGCACGCCGCGTTGCAGACCTTTTTGGCGGGGCATCCCATGTTGATATCGATAATTTGCGCACCGCTATCCACGGCGTGGCGGGCCGCATCGGCCAGAACCAGGGGGTCCGCACCGGCAAGCTGGACCGCAATCGGTCCTTGCTCGCCGTCGGTACACAGCCGCCGGGAGGTCTTGCGGCTGGCGCGCAGGCGCGGATCGGCCGTCGTCATCTCGCCCACCGCATACCCCGCACCGAGTTCGCGGCATAGCTGGCGAAACGGGCGGTCCGCGATTCCAGCCATGGGTGCTGCAAATACGCGGTTGGGCAAGTCGAAGCGGCCGATCTTCATGCTCACCCGGGGACCCCGAACATCAGCAGGCGCGTGAATCCCCGGCGCAGACCGGGCACGAGGTCGAGCGCGAGCAGGGCCGCCGAGCGTGCGACGACCACCGGCGCAAGGGTCGAGGAGAACACCCGCGGCAAGGCGCTGGTCAAGGCAGGAACAATGGCGCGGTCGAGCCGGCGGCGCGCGCTGTATTTCGTCAGCGCCGCAAGCGGATCGCCCGGATCGGTCGTGGCGGACTCGATTAGGCATTCCACCAGACACACGCAATCGCGGATCCCGAGGTTAAATCCCTGGCCGGCAACCGGGTGCAGGCTTTGCGCAGCATTGCCCAGGTGAACCAGCCGGTGCTCGCACACGCGATCCAGGCGATGCGCGAGCAGTGGAAACATGCTGCGCTCGCCGATTGCCGTGGCGCGGCCGATGCGCGGCCCCAGGGCACGGCAGATGAGCTCGAGCAGTTGCGCGTCGGCCAGAGCCATGCGCGCCCGTGCTAGGCTCGCCGGCAGGCACCAGATCATCGACATCCGGGCCGTCCCGCGGCGCTGCACGCCCGCATCCTGCGGCCCGCCCGGGCTCGGCGCGCCGTCACCAAATGCTGCACCTGGCAAGGGCAGCAGCGCCAAGGGCCCCTCCCGGGTGAAACGCTCGATGGCGTCGCCAGGCCGGCCCTGCGTCACATCCAGATCGGCGAGCAATGCGTAATCCTCGGGCTCGCGCAGGCGCGGCGGGCTGCCTTCGGCGTCGATGGCCAGGGCCGCCTCCAGGGCGCAGCCGTCGTCGAGCACGACCCGGACGCGATCGGGCCTCTGCAGGGTCTGCAGGGCGCGGTGCGGCCGCGCTATGTCGATGCGCGCCTGCTCTTGCGCCGCGCGCGACAAGGCGTCGACCAGATCGGCGTACCAGACCGTCGCGCCAAGGGCAACGCCGCCGAAATCCCGCGCGCGCAAATGCGTGGCGCCCGGGTCCCCGCGCGAGCTCACATGGACGTGCTCGATCGGTGCCGTCGGCGCGAAGCCCCGGCCAAGCAAGGACTCGAGAACGCCAATGGTGCCACGCGACAGCGCGAGCAGGCGACGGTCGCGCCGCAGCGCTTCGAGCGGACGGGCATCGACGAGCTGGATGGCAAACCCCTGCCGCGCCAGCAGCAGCGCGCACACCAGGCCGATGGGTCCACCGCCGAGAATCACCGCCGTTGCGCCTTCTTTGGCGGACGCGCCCGCGCTGCCGGCAGCGTCTGTGCGCGCGAGCGATTGCGAACTAGCGCCGGCCGGGGAAGTGGCGGGGCGCGAATCAGTGGCCATCATCGCCAGATTCTATCGACGATCGCCAGGTCCTGCGGCGTGCCGACATTGCACCAGCGACCTCGCCACAGCTGTGTACTCACCCGGCCTCGCTCCACCGCCTCGAAAAGCCAGGGAAAGAGCGGCGCGCGCACCGGAGCGAGTTCGCGGAAAAGACGCGGCGCCAGAACGCCGATGTTGGCGTAGGTGTACCTGGGGCCGGTGCAGGTGGCGACGTCCCCGCCGGGACGCGCTGCGATCCCCATGTCGCCTAGCGGATGGTAGGGAGGATTCTCCACCAGCACGAGGTGGGCGTCGAATTGCCCGCGTTCGATGGCCGCGGCCGCCGGGAGCAACTGCCGATAGTCGAAGTCGGTCAAGATATCGCTGCTCACCGCCAGGAACGGCTGCGGCCCCAGCTGCACCAGCGCCTTGACGATGCCGCCCAGCGTTTCGAGCGCATCGGCCGCGGTTGTTCCTTCCCGCGAATAGCCGATGCGTGCGCCGTAACGGCTGCCATCTCCCAGCGCCGCCTCGATCTGCTCGGCCAGGTGCGCGGTGTTGACCACCAGGTCGAGGATGCCGGCACGTACCAGCGCCTCGATCTGCCATTCGATGAGACGGCGCCCTGCGGCCGGCAACAGGGGTTTGGCCACGGTGTCGGTCAGGGGCCGCATGCGCTCGCCGCGGCCGGCGGCCAGGATCAGAGCGTGCATCAGAAGCTGTACCCCGTCTGCGGCGCTCGCTCGTGCACGCGCTCGAGCACCCGTGCCAGCCCGCGGAAGGTGTCGTAGCGATCGACGACGCGCTGGGTGTGGCGCAGGACCAGGGGGATGTCGGCCAGGTAGGCGGGCTTGCCGTCGCGATGACACAGGCGCGCAAAGATACCCAGTACCTTGAGGCTGCGCTGCAATCCCATCCACTCCAAATCACGCCAGAGGAGGTCAAAGCTCGCCGGGACCGGCAGGCGCGCGTCGCGGGCCTGCTCCCAGTAGCGCGCGGCCCAGTCCAGTTGCTGCGCCTCGGGCCATTCGACGTAGGCGTCGCGCAGCAGCGAGACAAGGTCATACGTGACCGGGCCCACCACGGCATCCTGGAAGTCGAGCACGCCCGGGTTGCGCTGCGGGGGATCGAGGACCATCAGGTTGCGGCAATGGTAGTCGCGATGCACGAGCACCTGGGCTTGCGCCGTGGCCGCACCGAGCAAAACATCGAATGTAGCCTGAAGGACTTCACGCTCGCGCGCCGTCAGCTCCTGGCCCAGCTGGCGCGCTACGTACCAGTCGGCAAACAGGCGCATTTCGGCCAGCAGGCGCTCGCCGTCGTACGCGGGCAGGGTGCTGCCGGGCTGGGCCCCCTGCATGCGAACCAGCGCCGCCAGGGCGTCGGCATACAGCGCATCCGCGTCGACGCCTGGCTGGAGCAGCGCGCTGGCATAGGTCGTGACGCCGAAGTCCGAGAGCAGCAACAGGCCCCGGTCGATGTCGCAGGCGAGGATCTGCGGGGTACTGACCCCTTGCTGCGCCAGCAGGCCGGCAACATGGACAAATGGCCGGCAATCTTCGTGCGCCGGCGGGGCGTCCATCGCTACGTAGGAGCCGGCCGCAGTGCCGGCGTCGATGCGGAAGTAGCGACGGAAGCTGGCATCGCTCGACGCCGGTCGCAAGGACTCGAGCCGCAGTTCAAAGGTTGCGGCCAGCTCCTGCAGCCACGATCGAAGAAGCTCTAGGCGCTCGTCGAAAGGGCGTTCGCGGGTCACGGATCTTCCCAATAATGGTGCGCCGGGCGGCGTTGGCATCGGCCCAGGCGCGGGTTGCACGGTGTCCCCGGGCGCAAGGCGGCGCCACCGGGACCCAGTCGAGCAATCCATCATAATGGCGCGCCGCCGGTTTCCGGCGGACGAGATCCTTGCGGACGGGGGAAAGCCATTACGGCCGAGGCAATGCACTTGCGGAGACAGCCGTGTGCCGGCGCACGGGCGCGAGGGCGCCCGCACTTGCCCGCGAGGACTGTTTCCGGGCGTTTTGCGCTGGTTGCCGTTGCCGCCATCGTGCTGCAACTCGGGGCAACGTCGAGCGCGCGCGCCCAGGCGGCCGCCTCGCCGCCGCCGGCCGCCGCCCAGACGCCGCCGCCCGCTCCGGGGCCGTCCCAACCCGGGGCGGGCGGGGTTGCTCCGGCGCCCCCGGCGACCTCGGTGGCGGCGCCAAAGCCCTTGTCGCTGCGCGTCGAGCGCATTCTGGGTGGCGGTCGCGCTCGCACGCCCGCGTCGGGCCCGGTGTACGTGCGCGCGGATCGGGTCGAGGGCGAATTTGACGAAAATACGATCCTCGAAGGGGCCGTCGAGGTGCGCCACGACGGCTTGGTGCTGCGCGGGGAGCGCGCGGTGTACCGGTTTGAGGACGACGAGCTCAAGGTGCGCGGCAAGGTGCACCTCGTGGAACGCGGCGCGACCTTCGACGGCCCTGCGTTGGACTTCAAGCTGGAGGCGCAGACCGGGCAAATGCCCACCGCCAATTACACCTACGCCGCCAAAGGGGGGCGTGGCGAATCGCGCCTGATCGAGTTCTTGAGCGACGACGATATCCGCATGCATGACGCGACTTACACGACATGCCAGCCCGACAATCCCTCGTGGTGGATCCGCGCCGAGACCATCGACATCAACCGCGCCGACCAGGATGCGATCGCGCACTCCACCACCTTGTACTTCCAGGGCGTGCCGATATTTGCCTCGCCGTACTTCGATCTGCCGCTGGGCGACCAGCGCCGAAGCGGCGTGCTGACGCCCGGCTTTTACCAGAACAGCCACCTGGGCCAGGAATTCATCGTCCCGGTCTACTGGAACATCGCCCCCAATCGCGACTACACGCTCACCACCGATCTTATGCCGCGGCGGGGCGTGTCGCTGGGCAACGAATTCCGCTTTCTCGAACCGCAGACCAAGGGTCAGCTCGATTTCGACGTGATGCCCAACGACCGCCAGACCGGCATCATGCGCGATCACATCGTGCTCCAAAGCCAATACGCGAATTTCAACGGGCTGCGCGTGGATATGAACTACAACCGCGTGTCGGACGACAACTACTTCATCGATTTTTCGCACAATATCGTTAACGCCTCGCCCGAAGTGCTGCCGCAGGAACTCAATATCACCTACACGAGGCCGTACTGGAACGCGGCGTTTCGCGTCGACAAGAGCCAGACGCTGGTCTCGCTCTTGGCTACTAGCGACCCGGGACCGTACGAAAGGGTGCCGGACGTGGCGTTTAACGTGCTGCGCGCCGACTGGAACGGCTTTGACCTGGCAAGCGTCTTCGATGCCACGCGGTTTCAACATCCGGCAATCAATCCGCTGTTTACGCCGAGCGTGACGACCTATTCGCCGGCCTGGTACTCGCAGGACGGGTCGCGTTTTATCGCCAATCCGAGCATCAGCTACCCGTTCCTGGCTCCCGGCTGGTTCATAGTCCCCAAGGCGCAATGGCACTACACTGACTACGAGCTCGATCCCACCTTTCACTCGGGCAGCTCGTCGGCGCAGCGCAGCCTGCCCATCGCGTCGGTCGATTCCGGGCTGGTTTTCCAACGCCCATCCACTTGGCTGGGCAGCAGCATGACCCAGACGCTCGAGCCGCGCCTGTACTACGCCTTCATCCCTTTCCGCGATCAGAGCCAGCTGCCCAACTTCGATAGCGCCGATTCCGATTTCAATTTCGCGCAGCTATTCACGGAGAACTCCTTTACCGGCAGCGATCGGATTTCCGAGGCCAACCAGATCACCACCGCCGTTGTTACCCGGATGATCGATGAGGAGAGCGGCGCCGAGCGGCTGCGGCTGGCGCTGGGCCAGCGGTTCTATTTTGGTTCGCAGCTTGTTACGCTGCCGGGTGACGTGCCCCGCACCACCAAGGAATCCGATACCTTGTTCGTGGGCAATGCGTCCATGGGCCGGAAGTGGAGCGTTGACGTCGGGCTGGACTATTCGACGTTTTCGAGCCAGATCGTGCTGGCAACCATGGGATTTCACTGGCAACCGCGCGCGGCCTCGGTGATCAATTTCAGCTATCGCTACGAAACAGCCGCATTGGAGGGATCGCTGATCGATCAATTCCGCGTGTCCGCCCAGTGGCCGTTGAGCCCGCGCTGGTATGGTGTAGGGGCGCTGAACTACTCGGTTGCAGATGGAGCATGGGTCGAAACCGTCGGTGGCGTGGAGTACAAGGCCGACTGCTGGGTCGGCCGCTTCGTGTTGTCGCGGTACGCGGTGACGCTGCCAAGTTCGGTGGCCTTCAGCGGCAACTACACAACGACCTTCTTTATGCAGATCGAGCTCAACGGCCTGACGAGCGTGGGCACCAATCCACTGGACCAATTGCAGCGTAGTATCACGGGGTTTCAGCGCATCAATCCGCTCTCCAGTCCCGTGGGTCCATTCGATCATTACGAGTAAGGCGATGTTGTTTCCCGACCCCAAAATGTATTCCGAATCAGTGTCCCCTCGTCGCGCCGCGTCGCTTCTGGCCGCACTGATGTTGTCGTTGCTCTTGCTGCCCGGCGCATGGGGCCAGGAGAGCACGGCGGGCCCGGCCACGCCCGCGACCGCTCCCGCGATCCCCGCCGCCACCGATGCTGCCGCCACACCCGCCGCTTCGCCCGCGAGCGTCCCAGCGGTCCCCGCTGCGTCGACACCCGCCGCTTCGCCCCCGACCGCCCCCGCGATCCCCGCTGCCACCGATGCTGCAGCGAAGCCCGCTGCGTCGCCCCCGACCGCTCCCGCGATCCCCGCCGGCACCGATGCTGCAGCGACGCCCGCTGCGTCGCCCCCGACCGCTCCCGCGATCCCCGCCGCCACCGATGCTGCGGCGACGCCCGCTGCGTCGCCTCCGAACGCCCCCGCGGGTCCGACCGCCACCGACGCCGCATCGACACCCCTGGCGGCTCCCGCTGGGGCACCGGCGCCTGCGCCGGCGGTGACGGCCATTCCGGCGGCCGCCCCCGCCAAGCCTGTCGCGGGATCCTCCGCCTCCGCGTTCTCGTCCACCCGGCTGCTGGATCGGATCGTTGCCGTCGTCAACGATGAGGTGATCACCTACGGCGAACTGGGCTATCGCATCCACCTTGCCGAAACACAGCTCTCGCGCCAACGCATCGCGATGCCGCCGGCCGACGTGCTGCGCAAGCAAATCCTCGAGCGGCTCATTCTGGACCGGGCGCAGCTGCAGCTGGCCAAGGAGACTGGCGTGCGCGTCGACGACGGCACGGTCAACGCTGCCGTGGGCCGCATGGCCGAGCAAAACGGCATGAACATCCAGACCATGCGCGCCAAGGTCGAAGCAGACGGGGTTGCTTTCAACCAGTTTCGCGAGGACATGCGCGACGAGATCACGATGGTGCGGGTGCGCGATCGCGAGGTCGATGCCAGGATCCAGATCTCGGAGGGGGAGATCGACAACTTCCTGCAAGAGCAAAGCTCCATGTCCGCCGGCACGGTGGAGTACGACCTGGCGCAGATCCTGATCGGCGTTCCGGAAATAGCCAGCCCGGAATTTGTCGATCGGGCGCGCCGCCGTGCAGAGGATCTGTACACGCAGTTGCGCTCGGGAGCGGACTTCGCCCGCCTGGCTGCGGGATACTCGGCCGCGCCCGAGGCGCTGCAGGGCGGCGATCTGGGCTGGCGCAGCATCGACCGCCTCCCCGGGCTGTTTGCCGATGCGGTCCGCAAGCTCAAGCCCGGGGAGCTGGCGCTCGTGCGCAGCCCGGTCGGTTTTCACATACTGAAGCTGCTGGGTCAGCGGGACTCCACGAACGCGCGCATCTCCAACAAGCCGATCGCGCAGACGCACGCGCGCCACATCCTTTTGCGTGTGACCGATGCCCTGCCGGAAGCCGAGGTCAAGCACCGCTTGTTGGATCTGCGCGATCGGATCATCACGGGGGGGCAGGATTTTGGCCAGCTCGCGCGCCTGTATTCGGTCGACCCAAGCAGCACGCGTGGTGGCGACCTGGGTTGGCTCTACCCCAACGATACGGTTCCCGCCTTCGAGACGGCGATGAATGCGCTCAAGGTCAACGAGATCAGCGAACCCGTGCAATCGCCGTTCGGCTGGCACCTGATCCAGGTGCTGGAGCGGCGCACCGAGGAGTCGTCGATCGAACGCAAGCGCCTGGAAGCGCGCCAAGCACTGCGGGACCGCAAGTCGGAGGAAGCCCTCCAGGAATGGCTGCGCCAGCTGCGCGATCGCACCTACGTTGAATACCGCCTCGAGGACAACCGCTAACGGCCCGTTAGCGCTTGCCGGTGGACCGCCTTGAGCGCCTTGCGCATCGCCATTACGACCGGGGAGCCCGCGGGCATCGGACCGGAGGTGGCACTGCGGGCCGCGGTCGACAGCGCCATCGCCTGCGACCTGCTGGGCGATGCACGCCTTCTGGAGCAGAACGCGCGCGGCTTGGGACTACCCTGGCCGCTTCCGGACCATGTGCGGATCGTCCATGAACCCCTAGGGGCGCCGGCGCAGGCGGGCGTGCTGGACGTGCGCAACGCGCGCTACGTGCTGCGTCTGCTCGATCGCGCCCTGGAGGGCTGGCGCAGTGGCGTGTACGGCGCCATTGCCACGGCGCCGGTGCACAAGGCCGTGATCAACGATGCCGGCATCGCGTTTAGCGGCCACACCGAGTACCTTGCTGCGGCGACCGCGACAAAGCACGTGGTCATGCTGCTCGTTGGCGGCGGACTGCGCGTTGCGCTCGCTACGACGCACCTTCCTCTGGCCGCGGTGCCGCGCGCGATCACCCGCGAGCTGCTCGATGCCTGTCTCGACGTGCTGCAACGCGACCTGGTGCAGCGGTTCGGGATCAATGCGCCGCGCATCGCGGTGATCGGACTCAATCCCCATGCCGGAGAGGGCGGCCACCTGGGGCGCGAAGAGATCGAGATCATCGCGCCCGCAGTCATCGCCGCGCGCCAGCGCGGCATCGAGGCCTCGGGTCCCTGGCCGGCCGATACGATCTTCGTGGCGCGCAACGCGATGCGCGCTGACGCGATTCTGGCGATGTATCACGACCAGGGCCTGGCCACGCTGAAGTACGCGAGCTTTGGCAAGGGCGTCAACGTCACCCTCGGTCTGCCGCTGGTGCGTACCTCCGCCGACCACGGCACCGCGCTCGATCTGGCCGGCAAGGCCCAGGCCGATGCCGGCAGCATGAAGGAGGCGCTCGTGCTGGCGGCCGAGCTGGCGCAGCGCTCGGCACAGGCCGAAGGCGCGCGACGGGAACCTCATGGAGGGGCATAGGGCGCGCAAGCGCTTTAGCCAGAACTTTCTCCACGATCCGGGCGTCATCGAGCGCATTGTCGATGCGATCGATCCTCGTCCTGGCCAGCACCTGGTGGAGATCGGCCCCGGCCTGGGCGCATTGACCGGGCAGCTGGTGCAGCGTGCCGGCCGCATTACTGGCATCGAGATCGATCGCGACCTGGCCGAGCGCCTGCGCGGGCGTTTCACCGCGGGGGAACTGGAACTGGTCGTCGCCGACGCGCTGCAGCTCGACTGGCCGCAGCTGGCGCGGTCCCTGGGCGGGGCGCTGCGCGTCGTCGGCAACCTGCCCTATCACGTATCGACGCCGCTGCTGTTTGGTCTGCTGCCCATCGCCGACCAGGTGCAGGACCAGCATTTCATGCTGCAGCGCGAGGTCGTCGAGCGCATGGCCGCGGCGCCGGGCGGCAAGGATTACGGCCGGCTGTCGGTGATGCTGCAGGCTCGCTACCGGGTCGAGCGCCTCTTCCATGTTGCGGCCGGTTCGTTTCATCCGGCGCCGAAGGTGCAGTCGAGCATCGTGCGCATGAGGCCGCTTGCCGCCGGGGACCTGCCGCGCATTGCGCCGCAGGTATTTGCCCAGGTGGTGACCGCGGCCTTTTCCCAGCGCCGCAAGACCCTGCGCAATTCCCTGGGGCGGCTGCTCAGCGAAGCGCAGATCGAGCAGGCGAATGTCGATCCGGGGGCCCGTGCCGAGGCGCTCGATGTTGCCGCGTTCGCGCGGTTGGCAGAGCGCGTTGTCCACGTCGGCGCGAGCCAGTAACGCGCCGTTGCTAGCTGCAACGAGCAATCGCGCCGCCGCGGCCGCGGCGGTAGCGGCGCAACCAGGGCGTGCGCGATCGATGCGGCCGGCTGCCTAGAGCGGCGGGGTCGACGGATCCTCGTTGCGGATGTGATCGCGCGCGACCTCGAAGCCCGGCAGCAGGCGTGCCACCTGGCGCCAGAATTTGGGCCCGTGATTGAGTTCCTTGAGGTGAGCCAGTTCGTGGGCCACGACGTAGTCGATCACGGGCAGCGCAAAGTGGATCAGGCGCCAGTTCAGGCGGATGCGGCCGTCGGCGCCGCACGAGCCCCACTGCGAGCGCGCCGAGGAGAGCGCCCACGAAGAGTAGGAGAGCGCGTTGCGCGAGCTCAGTTCGAGCATCCGCTCATCGAGAACGCGACGCGCCTGCTCCTTGAGCCAGGACTGCACCGCGTCGCGCACCTGGGCCTCGTCGGCCTCTGGCGGCAGGGCAAGGCGCAGTTCATCACCATCGGGCCCGCTGGCCAGCGCCGAGGCGCGCAGGTCGGCGCGCAGCCGCAAGGTGATCTCGGTTCCGAGGTAGGACAACTTGCCGCCGTCGGCAAAGTGCACTTGCGGCAGGCGGCGCTTGGCGCGCCAGATGCGCCATTGCTCAAGGCGCGAGCGGATCCAGCGTTCCTTCTCGACGATGGCTGCTTCCACGTCGCGCAGGGAGACCCACCGCGGCGCGCTGACCGTCAGGCCGCGGTCGTCGATCTGAAAGCCAATCGTGCGCCGGCGCGCGCGCCGCAGCCGGTAGTCGCAGGGATCGCCCGAGAGCACGATGTGCCGATCCGGTCCGCCGCGCGCTCTCGGTGGCGGTACCGTTGCCGGCGCCGGCGCCGGTGCCGGTGCATCAAAGACCAGGCTAAGCTGCACGGTCTCGACGGCTTTGGATGCCGTCATGGGGTCGACCGCAAGGCCGACGCCGCGCCGTGACGCCGTTGCCCTAGCCATGGGCATTACGCGTGGACCGTGCCCACGCGGGCGCGGTCCGTGCGATCCGCATAGCGATGGGGCGCGAGTCGGTGCATCTCGTTTTCAATCCAGCTTTCCACCAGTTCTGCCACGTCCTCGGCGGTTTTGCCCGCCGGATCGATCGGCGGGCCGATCGACACCGTAATCGTACCTGGAGTCTTCAAGAGCGCCCGGCGCGGCCAAAGCTCGCCGGAGTTGAGCGCGATGGGGATCACCTGGGCACCGGTGCGCACGGCAAGCCGCGGCCCGCCGGTCTTGTAGCGCGGCGCTGCGCCGGGCGCGGTGCGCGTGCCTTCGGGAAAGATCACGATCCACCAGCCTTGCGCGAGGTGCTCGCTGCCGCGCTCCACGACCTGCTCAAAGGCGTTGCTGCCGCGGGAGCGGTCGATGTTGATCATTCCGAGCGTGGCCATTGCCCAGCCGACAAAGGGCAGGTAATGGAGTTCGCGCTTGTAGACGAACGTGAGCGGGCGCGGCATGGCAGTCGTGAGCCAGAGGGTCTCCCAGGCCGACTGGTGCTTGGACAGGATAATCGCCGGCCCATCGGGCAGGTTCTCCAAGCCCAAAACCTGGTAGCGCATGCCGCATACTGCACGGCCGCTGAGGATGGCAAAGCGGGTCCAGCCGGTTGCCATCCAGTAGCGTCGCGTAGGAGGCAGCCACGACCACAGCAGCGTGCCGATCGAATAGGGCGCCACCGTGACAATCAGCAGGGCCAGGTACAGCGCCGAGCGCAGCGCAGCGCCTAGCGTGGCGATCGGGCGCGTCATCCAGCGGCCAGCAGGGATATGTCGGCGATGCGGTTCATGAGGGCGCGCAATCGCCCCAGCAGGGCAAGCCGGTTGGCCCGCAACTCCGGTTCGTCGACCATCACCATGACTTCGTCGAAGAAGCGGTCGACCGGCTGCTTGAGGGGCGTGAGCGCACGCAGCAGGCCGGCATCGTCGCCCGCGGCCAGCGCGGCATCGATCTTGGGCGCCACGGCCTCATATGCCGCCGCCAGTTCCCGCTCCGCCGGCTCTAGCAGCAGTTCCGGCCTGAGATCGCCAGCCACGCTTGCCGGAGCGCTCTTACGGAGCAAGTTGGCGATCCGCTTGTTGGCCGCCGCCAGGTTCTCGGCCTGGGGCAACTGCATGAAGGCGCGTACCGCGGCCATGCGCGCGCCGATGCGGTCGATGCGTCCGGGCCGCAGCGACAGCACCGCGTCGACCTCGCGCACACCGTAGCCCTGTTCCTGCAGCATGCCGCGCAGCCGTTCGAAGAGGAATTGCTCGAGCTCGTCGGGGCAGCGTTCAAAGCCACGCGGGAAATCCGTCGGCGCAAAGGCGTCGAACGCGAGTGCAATGAGCCGCTGCAGTGGGAGGGGCAGGGACTTCTCCCCCAGGATGCGCAACACGCCCAGTGCGTTGCGCCGCAGGGCATAGGGGTCGCGGTCGCCGCTGGGACGCTCCCCGGCGCCGAACAGGCCCGCGAGCGCCTCCATCTTGTCGCCCAGCGCCACGCAGGCGCCAATGATGGTTTGCGGTATCGCGTCCCCGGCAAATCGCGGGCGGTAGTGCTCCTCGATCGCGGTGGCCACGGCCTCGTCCTCGCCTTCGCCGCGCGCGTAGATCGCACCCATCTCGCCCTGCAATTGGGGAAACTCTCCCACCATCAAGGTGCCCAGGTCGGCCTTGGCGAGCAGGGCCGCGCGCGTCACGGCGTTTTGATCGGCGCCCAAGGCGGCGGGCAATTCGCCAGCGATGCGCCCGGCAATGGCGATCAGGCGCTCGATGCGCTGCAGTTGCGAGCCCAGCGCATGGTGGTACACCACGTTGGCGGCGCCGCCGAGCCGCGTCTCGAGGCGGTGCTGGCGGTCCTGGTCGAAGAAGAACCTGGCGTCGGCCAGGCGGGCGCGGACCACGCGGGCGTTGCCCGCGACGATCGCCGCGGGGTCCGCCGTTTCGATATTGCTCACGAGCAAGAAGCGATTGCGCAGTCGCCCCGCTTCGTCCTGCAGCGCGAAGTACTTCTGGTTTTGCTGCATCGTCAGGATCAGGCAGCTTTGCGGCACCTGCAGAAACGCCGAGTCGAAACCCGACTCGTACACCGCCGGCCACTCCACCAGGGCCGTGACCTCTTCGACCAGCGCTTCGGGCATGACGGCACGCGCACCCAGGCCGGCGGCGGCCGCTTGCAGCTGCTCGACAATGCGCGCCCGACGCTGCTCGAAGGAGGCAATCACCTTGCCCTGCTGGTACAGCTGCTGCTCGTACGTGAGCGCGTGATCGATCAGCAGCTCGCCCGGGGCGTGGAACCGGTGACCGGCGGTTTGACGCCCGGCCGCCAGGCCAAGCGCGTGCACTGCGACGGTCTGCGCGCCGTGCAAGGCGATCAACCGGTGCACCGGCCGCACGAACTGGACGCTGGTCTGGCCGTCGGCGAGCTGGTAGCGCATCATCTTGGGGATTGGCAGGCGGTCGATGGCCTCCTGCAGTGCCGCTTGCAGCCCTTCGGCCAGCGTGATGCCGGGGCGCACGCCGCGGTACAGCAGGATCTGCTGGCGGCCGTCCTGCTGACGGACGATGCGCGCCGGATCGTGCGCCAGCCCCAGGGCGTCGAGCTTCTTGTGCAGCGCCGCGGTTGGCTCTCCCTGGGCATCGAGGCCGACGCTGGCGGGCACCAGCTTTTGCTCGTAGCTGCGCTCGGGCGCGACCGGTTCGACGCCGGCCACGAGCACCCCCAGACGCCGTGGCGAGGCGAAGACTTGGCGTGCCTGCGGATCGCTCGGGGCCAGTTGCCGGGTCGCGAGCCCCTCGTGGATGCCTTGGGCAAAGGCACGCCCTAGCATCGGCAGTGCCTTGGGCGGCAACTCCTCGGTCAGTAGCTCGACCAGTAGCGGCGCGCTGCTTGCGCTCATTGCGGCGCTCCGGCCGGTCGCAGCATGGGAAATCCCAGGCGCTCGCGGGCCGCCAAATAGCTCTGCGCCACAGCGCGCGCGAGCGTGCGGATGCGGGCGATGTAGGTCGCACGCTCGGTAACGCTGATGGCCCCGCGCGCATCGAGCAGGTTGAAGGTGTGCGCGGCCTTGAGCAGCATTTCGTAGGCTGGCAGCGCGAGGTCGGCAGCCATGAGGCGGGCGGACTCGGCCTCGAACAGGACGAACTGGTCGAGCAGGATCTTCGGATCGGAGAACTCGAAATTGAATTTCGACTGCTCCACTTCGTTTTGGTGAAACACATCGCCGTAGCGCAGTACGCGCTCCTGACCGCGGTCGCGCCAGCGCGTGTAGACCAGATCAAAAACGTTGTCGATGTCCTGCAGGTACATCGTCAGTCGCTCAAGTCCGTAGGTGATCTCTCCGGTGATGGGCTTGCACTCGAGCCCGCCGACCTGCTGGAAGTACGTGAACTGGGTTATCTCCATGCCGTTCATCCAGACTTCCCAGCCCAGGCCCCAGGCGCCCAGCGTCGGATTCTCCCAGTTGTCCTCGACGAAACGAATATCGTTGTGCAGGGTATCGATGCCCAGCGCCGTCAGCGATCCGAGGTACCGGTCCAGGATGTCGGTCGGCGAGGGCTTGAGCACCACCTGGAACTGGTGGTGCTGGTGCAGGCGGTTGGGGTTTTCCCCGTAGCGCGCATCCCTGGGGCGGCGTGACGGTTGCACGTACGCGGCTCTCCAAGGCTCGGGGCCGATCGCGCGCAGAAAGGTGGCGGTGTGCGATGTGCCGGCGCCGACTTCGATGTCGATCGGCTGCAGCAGCGCACAGCCTTGTTCGTTCCAATACGCCTGAAGGCGCAGGATGGTTTCTTGGAAGGTGATCATTGCCCGATGCCGCCGCGAAAGGGAAGGGGGTGGCGGCCCGGGGCGAATTCTACTTGCCTGCGGGGCTGGCGCCGATGCGGTCGATCGCCGCGGGCGCCGCAGGACGCAACGCGGCCGGCCAAGCGCGCAGCTCAGCCCAGCAATTCATCGACCGGAGCGGTCAACTCCTCGTAGCCAGGCGCCTTGGCTTGCAGCCAAGGAACGTCGAGCCGTAGGTGATCGAGCAGCGGCCGATTGGCCTGCTCGAGTGCTTGGCCTGGATCGATGCCCATGGTGCCGGCATCGGCCATGACGGCTGCCAGGTTCAGGACCGCCGCTAGCAGGGAAAAAGGCCGTGCATCCAGCGGCTCGGCCGTATGGGCAAATCCGTCGATGAGACGTTGCGGCAGCTGCCAGCGCCTTGCCAGCTCGGCCGTGACCTGCGCGTGGGTGCAGCCCAGCAAGCGCTGCTCCAGAGCCAGGCGAAGTCCGGGCACGGTGCAGCCGGATTCGACCGCGGCAATGGCATCGGGAACGACCCGCGCCATTAGGAGCTGTCCGCTGCGCAGCATGAAACCGGCGAGGTAGCCGCTGTCGGCATCGACGCCCAGGATGACGCCGAGCCAGCGCGCATAGCCGCCGGTGGCGATCGCGTGCTTCCAGAATCGGATGCGGTCGAATCCGGCAACGCGCGGGAACGCGCCGGCGATGGATGCGGCCAGCACCAGGTTGCGCAGGCGCTCCATGCCCAGCAGGCCGGCGGCATCGTTGAGGCTCGTTACGCTGCGGGAGCGGGCATAGCGGGCCGAATTGGCCAGGCGCAGCACCTTCAGCGCAAGCGACTGCTCGTGTTCGGTCAAGTCGACGATCGTTCGCAGGTCGACATTTTCGTCGTCGAAGCTGGCGATGAGCTGACGCGCCACCTCGGGCATCGCGGGCAAGGTATTGCCGCCGAGGAAGAACTGTTCGATGCCGCCCATTTTGCCCATATCTCCTGCTTCGCCCGGCCGTTCGTTGTTGATTGGCAATTCCTGGCAAGCGTAGCGAGTACATGGTTCGGATATGCGCCGATTTGCGGGCGCAAAGCCCATGCTTCTTTCGCTCAAGTTTGGGCGCCTAGCGCCAGCAATGGAGGGCACCGGCGCAGAGCTGGGGCCGCAGACCGCGGTCGGCTCAGGGCAGCGGCGCCGGGTCCGCGAGGGAATGCTCGCCAGGGCCCGCGGTCCGGGCGTCGTGGCGCTTGCGCAGCAAGAAACAGGCGAGCAGGGCAAGTGCCGATGCAATCAATATCGGCCGATTTCCGGCCCGGATAAAGGGCGTCGTGCCCTGCGTTGCCTGTACCACACCGTCCAGGACGCCCTGCGCTTGGATCGGCAGTTGCGCGGCAACGCGGCCGCGCGCGTCGATGATTGCCGTAATGCCGGTATTGGTTGCCCGCAGCAGCGGGCGTGCGGTCTCCATTGCCCGCATGCGCGAGATCTGCAGGTGCTGGGGCAGGGCGATGGAGTCGTCGAACCACGCTAGGTTGGATAGATTTAAGAGCATCGTCGGCGTGCGCTGCGCATCGTGCCAGGCATCGAGAATCTGGCCGCCGAAGAGGTCTTCAAAACAGATATTGACCGCGATCTGCTGCCCGGCAAGGGACATGGGCGGCTGGAAATCGTCCCCGCGCTGCTGGTCGCCGATCGGAATACGCATCAGGTCGACGAACCAGCGAAAGCCAAACGGGATGAACTCGCCAAACGGCACGAGGTGCCGCTTGCTGTAGCGCTGGGGCTCGATGGTTTCGGTACCCAGGCCGATTGCACTGTTGAAGTAGCGCTCGCCCGGTTCCACGATGAAGGCGCCGAAGATCAGTGCCGCGCCGTCGCGCCGGCGCGCGTCGGCCAGGGTATCGAGCACTTCCTGCGTCAGATCGTTGATGGCGACGGGAAAGGCCGATTCGGGTAACACGATGAGGTCCGGGCGCCCGGCATACGGATCGGTGTCGCGCCGCGCGGTATCTGTTTGCAAGGCTGGTAAATAACGCGCGATGGCCTGGTCCAGCCCCCCTTCGGCAAACTTGATGTCCTGCGCGATGTTGCCCTGGACAAGGCGCACGCGGATCGGCGCACCGTGGGCCTGGCTCCATGAGTGCTCGCGCAAGGCCGCACCAAGGCCTAGCAGCACCAGGGATGCGATGCCTGCAAGGAGCAGCATCGGCATCGTGCGCGGCGTGCGCACCCACGCCCAGATCGGCATTGCGACCACCAGTGCGGCCGCTGCACCCACCCCGTAGACCCCGACGATAGGCGCGAATCCGGCCAGTGGGCTGTCGGTGTGGGCGTAGCCGGTCGAAAGCCAGGGAAATCCGCCCAACACAACGCCACGCGACCATTCGGCCAGGGTCCACGCCGCCACCATCGCCAATGCGCGGCGGTTGCTTGCCGGTCCACCAAGGGCGCCTGCCACGGTCAAGGCGAGCGCTGGAAAAACTGCCAGAAGGAGCGCCAGGGCGGCCGTCGCTGCCGCCGCCAGCCCGGCCCAGAGTCCGCCGTAGTGGTGCAGGCTGATGTAGATCCACGAGATGCCGATGCCGAACCAGCCAAAACCGAAGGCAAGGCCGACGTGCAACGCCGCCCGCGGACCGCTTGCGCCCAGCGCGAGCCAAAATGCCACCCCCAGCGCTGCTAGCTCCAGCCAGGGCAGGTTGGCCGGCGCGAAGGACAGCGCATGGGCCACGCCCGCCACGGCGGCGATTGCGACGCGCAGCCACGCAGCGTGGCGTCGACGCCCCTGCCCCCCAGCGGCGGACAACGGTGATGAGGCGCTAGCCGGCCCGGCGAACGCCGAGCGCGGCGCTGCGTGGGCCTTAGTTGGCGTTTGCGGGGAAGAGCGTCCGTCGTTGGCGGTGGCAGCGGTGTCGGGGCCGTCGGCCTCAGGCATGCTGACCGGCTTCCCGATCGGCGAATTCGCGCGCCAGCGTGCGCGGCACGCGCGCGATATGAAACAGCTGTGCCTGGCGGGCATCGGCACGCAGGACCTCGAAGCGGATCCCATCGATGTCGATGGCGTCGCCCCGGCGGGGCACCCGGCCAAAGGCATCGGTCACCAGACCGCCGATCGTGTTGAAGTCCGATTCCGGGTAACTCGTGCCGAAGCTGGCGTTGAACTGCTCGATCCCGGTCAGCGCCTTGACGCGGAAGCTGCCGTCGGCCTCGGCGATGATGTTTTCGTCCTGTTCGTCGAAATCGTATTCGTCGTCGATGTCGCCGACGATCTGCTCGAGCACGTCCTCGATCGTGATCATTCCGGCGACGCCGCCGTACTCGTCGACCACGATCGCGATGTGATTGCGCTTGGAGCGGAAATCGCGCAGCAGCACGTTGAGCGGCTTGGATTCCGGGATGAACACGGCCGGGCGCAGCATCGCGCGCGCGTCGAGCTCGTGCTCGGTGTAGTAGCGCAGCAGATCCTTGGCCAGCAGGATTCCGATGACATGGTCGCGACTGCCCTCGATCACGGGAAAGCGCGAGTGCCCGGTCTCGATGACATGCGGCATCCAGGACTCGACGGGCTCGTCGATATCGATGACATCCATCTGCGCCCGCGGGATCATCAGGTCGCGGGCGCGCAGTTCGGAAACCTGGAGCACGCCCTCGATCATCGAGAGGGCGTCGGCGTCGAGCAGGTTGCGCCCGTGGGCGTCGGAGAGCAGCTCGAGTAGTTGTTCGCGGTTTTCCGGTTCACGGAAAATGAACGCGGTCAGGCGCTCGAGCAGGCTGCGGTGGCGGTGGGCTTTTGCGGCGCGCCCGGCGGTAGCGTCAGACATCGCGGTCGGGCCCGTCGCAGCGCCCGGCAGTGGAGTTAGGCTGAGAATACCGGAGCGCTACCGGCGCGTCACGGCGCAATCGCGCAAATCGCCAGCGGGGGCCGCGGCGATCTCATGTCAGCAAGCGCAAACTTATGCCTCGAGGCTCACCGGGCGGGGTTCAGCGGTAGGGATCGGCAATCCGCAAACGTGCCAATATGCGGCACTCGCGCGAGTGCATCCGTTTGGCGTCGCGCTGGCCCTCGTGGTCGTACCCCTGGGCGTGAAGCACGCCGTGCACGATCAGGTGCGCCAGGTGCGCGCGCAGCGTCTTGGCCTGCTCGCGCGCCTCTCGGCGCACGACCGGCATGGACAAGACGATGTCGGCGACAGCCGGTCGTCTCTGGTAGACAAAGGTGAGGACGTTGGTGGCGTAATCGCGCGCGCGAAATTCGCGATTCAAGCGCCGGCCAGTACGTGTGTCGACGAACGCCAGGCACAGCTGCGCGTCGGCGTCCAGCGCCAGGGCCACCCAGCGGCGCAGCGTCGCGCGGCTCGGCAAGTCGCGATGACCCAAGGCACCGACCACGGCAAGGCGCAGGCTCGGCTGGCGCCTGCTCATCGGGCGGCCCGCGCAGCCCTCACTTGGCACGAAGGCCGCGCACCGGCCGGACCGGCGGCGCGCCGGGGGCCGCGGCGAGTGCCGCCCCGGCCCGCTCATAGGCTTCGACGATTCGTGCTACCAGCGGATGGCGAACCACATCGGCGGCGGTGAAGTAGGTGAAGCTGATCCCGCGTACCTCGTGCAGCACGTGCTGCGTCTCGATCAGTCCGCTCGCGCTGCCACGCGGTAGGTCGGTCTGCGTGACGTCGCCGGTGATCACGGCCTTGGAGCCGAAGCCGATGCGCGTGAGGAACATCTTCATCTGTTCCGGAGTGGTGTTCTGGGCCTCGTCGAGAATGACGAAGGAATGGTTGAGGGTGCGGCCGCGCATATACGCCAGGGGAGCGATCTCGATCGTCTGGCGCTCCAGCAGCTTCTGGGTCTTGTCAAAACCCAGAAGATCAAACAGCGCGTCGTACAGCGGCCGCAGGTAGGGATCGACCTTTTGCGCCAGGTCCCCCGGCAAAAACCCCAGGCGCTCGCCGGCCTCCACCGCCGGGCGCGTGAGCACGATGCGCTCGACCGAGTCGCGCTCGAGTGCGTCGACCGCGCACGCCACCGCCAGGTAGGTCTTGCCAGTACCGGCTGGGCCGATGCCAAAGCTGATGTCGTGGGCCAGGATCGATTGCAGGTATTCGCGCTGCACCGGGGTGCGCGCGTGCAACTCCGGCCGGCGCGTGAGCAGCACCATGGAGTGGGCCGCATCGGCGGTCGAGGCCGCGTCCGGCGGCGCTAGCGCCTCGGTCCCGCCGGGCGCCGCGGACGGCGAAGGTGCGCGGCGGCGCGTGGCCAGGCGCTTTTGCTCAAATACCTGCAGTTGCACGTCCTCCAGGGAGATCGGGTGCTGCGCCTGCGCCTGCAGGGCCTCGAGCAAGGCCAGGGCATCGCGCGCAGCCTCGGCCGCTCCTTCGACGCGAAAGTCGTAGCCGCGGCGCCGGATGCGCACGGAAAACTCGTTTTCGATCTGTCGCAGGTTGGCGTCCAGCGCCCCGGTCAGATGCGCCAGGCGCTGATTGTCCGGGATGGCGGCGAACTGCAGGACCTTGCCAGACGCGGAAGTCGAGCCGCGCGCACCGCGGGCCCGAGCGCTGCGCGCCGTTTGGGTCACGCTGCCAAGCGTCCCGGGTTGCCGGCGACCAGCTCGCCGCGCAGAGTATGCCGGAGCGCCTGCGTGATGCGCACGTCGACGATCTTGCCCACCAGGCCCGGCGCGGCGACGAAATTCACGGTGTGGCGATTGGAGCAGCGCCCCGTCAGCTCGCGCGGGTTGCGCCGCGAGCATCCCTCCACCAGGACGGCGTGCACCTGTCCCACCATGTCCTGGCTGATGCGCGTCTCGATCTCATCAAGGCGCTGCTGCAGGCGCTGCAAGCGCTCGAGCTTGACCTGCTGCGGCGTGGGGTCGTGTAGCTCCGCGGCCGGTGTCCCGGGGCGGCGGCTGTAGACGAACGAGAAACTCGTGTCGAACTGGAGCTCATCGACCAGGCGCAGGGTTCGCGCAAACTCCTCCTCGGTCTCGCCGGGGAAGCCGACGATGAAGTCCGACGCCAACGATAGCTCGGGCTGCACCGCTCGCAGGCGGCGCGCGATCGCCTTGTACTCGAGCACGGTGTAGCCGCGCTTCATCGCCAGCAGCACCCGGTCCGAACCCGATTGCAAGGGCAGATGGACGTGCAGTGCCAACTTCGGCAGGCGGGCGTGGGCATCGATCAGCCGGGCGGTGAACTCGCGCGGGTGCGAGGTCGTGTAGCGGACGCGCTCGATGCCCGGGATCTCGCAGACCAGCTCGAGCAGCATGGCGAAATCGGCGCATTCGCCGGCGCTGCCGGCCGCGCCCATCGTGCCGCGGTAGGCGTTGACGTTTTGCCCCAGCAACGTGACTTCGCGCACGCCCTGGTCGGCCAGGTCGGCGACCTCGGTCAGCACGTCCTCGAGCCCGCGCGAGGCCTCTTCGCCCCGCGTATACGGCACGACGCAAAAGCTGCAGTACTTGCTGCACCCCTCCATGATCGAGACGAACGCGCATGGCCCGCTGGTGCGCGGCGGCGGCAGGTGGTCGAACTTCTCCATCTCCGGGAACGAGATGTCGACCTGCGCGCGTCCGCTGGCGCGGCGCGCCTCGATCATGGCCGGCAGCCGGTGCAGGGTCTGCGGGCCAAATACCAGATCGACGAACGGGGCCGATTCGAGCAAGGCCGCCCCTTCCTGGCTGGCGACGCAGCCGCCCACGCCGATCAGCAAGTCGGGATTGGCTTGCTTGAGCTCGCGCAGCCGGCCCAGATCCGAGTGCATCTTGTGCTGCGCCTTGTCGCGGATCGAGCAGGTATTGAAGACGATCAGATCGGCCTCTTCCGGCTGCTGCGTGCTCTGCCAGCCTTGTTCGGCGCGCAGCACGTCGGANNAGTCGTACTCGTTCATCTGGCACCCGAAGGTGCGCACGTAGACCTTGTTCGCGGGCACGGTGTATATCCGGGGGCGAAAGTTTGCCATTTTACCGCGGAGCCGATCAGGCCTTCACGGCAGGTGCCGCGTGTCCTGCCGCCGTACGGGCGCGTCGTGCAACTTATTGAATCAATAGCTCTTTCGTTCGGCGCAGGACACGCATCTGGCAAGAAAAGCCTGCGATATTGATCGGTAATCCCTTCTTTTGCTGCGCGCGCAGGGTGCCACGATCGCCGTATTGGCGCGGCTGTTTCGGGCCAGTTCCACGCTTGCCAAGCACCGATCGGGTCTGGTGCGGACGAAAAGCGAGGAATCCTGCGCAAGCTGCCTCTGACGCCGTTGTCCAACGCGATGATCCAAGCGCCAACCAAGTAACGGTACGTATCGGCTGAGCATCCTCCGTACCGGACAGGCAATCGAGCGCAGCCGAATTGCTTGCCTGCGCCGACCGTGGGCGCTACCGCGTCCAGGAGCTTGGGCGCAACGGCGAATGCGAGCTTTGCGGATCGGCAGTGCTTGGGCAAGCGGGGAGGAAGAGATGACTGTGCAACAAATCATGTCAAAGCGGATTGTGACCGTCGAACTGGACGACAGGCTCGAGCTTGTCCAGAACTTGTTCGAGTCCACGAGGTTTCACCATTTGCTCGTCGTCGAGGAAGGCAAGTTATGGGGCGTCGTCTCGGACCGCGATTTGCTTCGAGCACTGAGCCCCTTCATTGGCAGCACGGTGGAGAGCGCCAGGGACGTCGCAACACTCAACAAACACGTTCATCAGATCATGACCCGCAAACCGATCACCTTGGGCAGGGACGCCGNNACACGGGTTTGTTTCTCGCCCACAATATTTCGTGCATTCCCATCGTCGATAATGAGTTCAAGCCAGTGGGCATCGTAAGCTGGCGCGACGTTCTCAGGGCGCTCGCGCAAGGGTAATCCAGGTACCGTGGCCGGAACCTGGATCGGAGCGCGCGTTGAGGATTGCCATGTCATGTCGATGGCCGTTCGATTTTGGTGCGGGTAAGGCCTTGATAGAAAGCACGCGGCCGCCGGCCTGATCCTTGTTCGACGTTCTGGGAAAATGGATGCTTCAAACTCCCAACAATTCATGTGGCGTTTTCGGGAAGCACGTCAGGGCGGGTGGGATCGCGTTGGTGTTCGCTTTGCTGACGGGATGTGACAACGGCTTTTCCAATGCGGATATTGATGCTCTAAAGAATGACATCAAAGTGGAATTTGGCAAAAGAGCATTACGTGTAACAGGTTCCGACTTAACGAGAGATTCCAACCATCAGGTCTCCGGTCTTGTGACCGTGCAGATGGAAACACCAATGGGTCCGCGGGAATTTTTTACTCCCTGCGTGGCCACGATGGATCAGGGCTCACGGCATTACACCTGGAAGTGTGAGCAGGTACCATAGGACGCACGAATCAGTGGGTCGTGCATCGCACTCGCAGCTGGTCGCCCGGGTCAAGCTGCAATTTTGTGGCCCATGCACGTGCGCGCCACCGCACTCCCTTGGCGCTCGGCGCCGCTCCTAGTTCCTTGTCGGTATACAGAATGTGCCCGATCAGCCATTGCCTCAGGAGGTGGCCTGCGGCGCGGGCTCTTACTCTTGCGGGGCTTCAAGCAGTTCAGCGACGAGCGAGCCGCAACCCAGCCCAGGAGAATCGGCTT
>OKRD01000108.1 GCA_900290335.1 Burkholderiales bacterium
CGCCGCCAGAGCCCTGTCGCCAGCGTCTCGAGTTGGACGTTCGCGGCCGAGAGCGGTCCACCGCCGCGCGCTGGCCACTCCAAGCGTCCCGTCGCCAGTCCTACCGAACTCTATCGTATATCGGCGCGCAACCCAAACGCAACCCGACATGCGCTCAGCCCTGCCAGCCGGCTGCCCGTGTCGTGCAAGCCTTGTCACGGGGAAGTACCGTGCCAGCAGGGGCGTCACGTTGCCAGACGCCAGATCAATCAAAACGTAGCCCTTACCGGGCTCTTGTGGTCCTGTTGGTGGCCGAGTGGGAATTGAGGACGTCCAGGGCACTGTCGGTCTTCTTTAGTCGCCTGGTGCAGGGCACCAATGCGATGCCGATCAGCAGGAAGGCGTACGCCCCAGGGCTGCAGCGGTCAAGGCTAATAGGCCAGGGAGAAGCAGCGTGTCGTTGCCGCCGGGGATCGTGGCCGCCCCAACACCCAACAGGACGTTGCCAACACTAGGCGAACGTGTGATGGCATAGAGGGAAGAGGGCGATGAACGTGACATGCATTGTGCGGCGAGACACGTCGCAGTCGGTGGGGTAAGCGCATTTCCGCAAAAAGTTGTCTGACGGGTTAAATCGCCCGGCAAAAAATGTTCTCAACTCCAAAGAAGATGGGTGTTCGAAGGGTTCTTGCGGCCTCGTGGACGGTCGAGTGGGAGTGATGGTAGCCAGGTCAATCCCAGCGATCAATGGTGGGATGGGTTCAGACGAAGAATCGAGGCATGACAGAATAGACGGGCGAGAAATACCGCCTGATGGGAGGCCACAACCTGCTGAAGAACAAGTCGCTTCGTTAGTTGCCCCCGGAAGAAAACGAATTGCCGAATTTGGGACGCAGCGAGGCGACGCGGTCTGGCAGCCCCGCCGAAAAGAGCATCGACCCGCTTCAGGTTCTATTCGGTTTGAAGTTCCCAAGCGGGCATTTCATGCAGTGCCTCGGCTGAGCCAGGGAGGGGGTAGTGAAGGTACTTGTCGGGCTGCTGCTGGCGCTCTGCACTATCGGTGCAGTTGCCCGGGAGCCATCTGGTCCGCCGCCCAAGTGGAGGCAAGTGTCAGCGCCGTCTCCTAGCGGGTGCACCTTCTACATTGACCAGTCGACCATAGCGGCAAGAGGAGCCTACAAGGAGGCGTGGTTCTTGAATTCGTGCAATAGCCTCCGACCATCATCGGTGCCTGGGAGGCCTGGCTTTATGTCAACTGCTTTCCTGGAATACTTCGATTGCACGGCGAAGAAGGTCGCCATAGTTCAGTTGAAGTATTACTCGGGAAAATTTGCCACCGGCATCGTGACGGAAGCTCACGATTGGTCAAAACCGCCGAAGTTTGAAGAAGACCCGCCTAATTCAAATGGAGCACTGTGGCTGGTCATGGTCTGCCGCGGCATCATTTCGCCTCCCGAGCAAAAGCAATGACGATCCCAATCCCCTGGAATGGAATGGATCGCTACCATTGTCTCTACCGGCCGTGCGTCTCCGAGCGGCCCAAAGTCGACCGTGCCGGTTGCCTATGAACCCCAGTGTGGGCAGTGCTTACTAGCGAACAGCGGTTGCATGCCCGAATTTGACGCCACGCGATCACATTCGTCCGTCAATATCTCCAGAACGAAGGCCGCTCTCCACCCAGCCGCATCGGAACCAGGGACAGCCACGGCAATGGCCGACATCGAGGACACGGCAGAACTCCCGTCTGATTCCGGCACAGCTGGGCGTTTTGACCAGGCCCCTCGGGCGTGAAAGGCGAACGAGTCCAAGGCGTCGTTACGTGACCGGATCGTCGCGTTCCCAGCGATAGGCGAATTTCAAACCGCGGGCGCGGCCACAGACGACTCGCTGCGAGCGCCTGGTTCCGGTGGTACTGTCTGGCGCTGCGAGGCGCAGAATCTTGATGCGACAGGGCCGTGCATCGCGGCCCACGGACCGAAATCGTAGGCAAATGCCTGAGGCGAAATACACCAAGCCGGACGACGTGTTGGCCGAAGCTCGATCGCTGGCCGCGCTCCCTGCCGGCGCGCTCGAGGCGAGGCTGGAGTCGCTGCGGACCCGCTATCGCGAGGCGCCGTTGCTTTTCACGGAGGACAGCCTGCAACTGCTGCGCCAGGCCGCCGAGCGCGCCAAGCAGGACCGAGCGGGCGCCGCCAATGATCGCGCGCTGTCGGCGCTGTGGCAGGTGTTCGGGTATCCGACGTTCCGGGCCGGGCAACTGGAGATCATCCGGGCGGTCATGGCAGGGCGCGACTGCCTCGGTGTCATGCCAACGGGGGCCGGCAAGTCGGTGACCTACCAGATCCCGGCGCGGCTGATGGGAGGCGTAGCGCTGGTCGTTTCGCCGCTGATTTCGCTCATGAAGGACCAGGTCGACGCGATGGGCCAGGTCGGGATCCGCGCGACGTTCCTGAACTCGTCGATCGATCCGGCGGAGTGGTCGCGCCGGGCGTCCCGGCTGCAGGCTGGCGAGTTTGAGCTGCTCTACGCCGCGCCGGAGGGAATCGACGCCTCCGTGGGGCGGCTCCTCGAATCGTTGGACCTGAAGCTGATCGCGGTCGACGAGGCGCATTGCATCAGCGAATGGGGGCACGACTTTCGCCCGTCCTACCGCAATCTGGCCGGCCTGAAACAGCGCTTTCATGGACTTCCGGTCCTGGCCTTGACCGCGACTGCGACGCCGCAAGTAAAGAACGACATCATCGAGCAGCTCGCCCTGCAGAATCCGCTCGAGGTCCACGGCTCGTTCTTTCGCCCTAACCTGCACCTTTTTGCCGTGAAGAAGGGGCAGGGCGATGGAGTTCGCGACATGATCCTGCGCCTGGTTCGGGCGCGGCGCGGCCAGTCCGGAATCGTCTACTGCCTGTCGCGCAAGGCGGCCGAGGCGACAGCGGATTTCCTCAAGGCGAAGGGCGTGCGCGCGGCGGCGTATCACGCGGGGATGACGCCGGAGCAGCGAGCGACGATCCAGGACGGTTTCAGCCGGGACGATGTCGATGTCGTGTGCGCGACGATCGCCTTCGGCATGGGGATCGACAAGTCCAACGTACGCTTTGTCCTTCACCGCGACATGCCGCGATCGGTGGAAGGCTACTACCAAGAAATCGGCCGCGCCGGGCGCGACGGCGCTTGCGCCGACTGCGTGCTTTTCTACTCCTGGGCCGATGTCATGTCGCTCGAGCGCATGCTCGAGAACTCCGAGGTCACGGACCGCGAGGTGACCGACCAGCAGCGGCGCGCCGTGCGCGGCATGTTCGACCTGGCCGACGGCCCGGGCTGCCTCTGGCGCCGCCTGGCCAGCCACTTCGCCGAAGACATCGCGACCTGCGGTGCGTCCTGCGGCAAATGTCTCTCGCTCGACATCGTCGCGGACGCGCTTGCCGCCTCCGGGCCGGCGCGCAGGACGGCCCGAGCGGGTTACGGCCTTGCGCCCGAGCGGGCACGGGGGCGGCGGGAGGGCTCGGACAAGGAAGACTACGGCAACGGGCGCGGCCCGCCAGGATCGACCGAGTCGATCCCGGAACCTGAACTGTTCGAACGGCTGCGCGCGCTGCGCAAGACGCTGGCCGATGAGCGCAAAGTGCCGGCGTTCGTGGTCTTCAGCGACCGGACGCTGCAGGACATGGCCTGCAAGAAGCCGCGCACGCGCGAGGAGTTCCTCCAGGTGCACGGAGTGGGGCAAAAAAAGCTCGAGGAATACGGGGACTGCTTCCTCGCGCAGATCCTTCGGCCGGAGCCCTGAGCCCCGCCCCAGGCGGCGCGCTCGGCCTGCGGCCGCGTGGATCCGCTTGAATGTCGGCGCGCGGCCGAGGGGGTGGCAGCCAAGCGGCACTCGCCCCACGATCCTTCGTTGCGAAAAGGCACGGGTACACCCGCTGCGGCGAAGAGCATCCCTTTCTTTCCTTCGCCTTGCGGTGTCGTTGCCGGTCGCGAGGCAACTTGGGGCGTCCCGGGGCACCGGCGGCCCGCACCTATCATCGCCGCAGGAAAAGTACCGATGCGATGCCCGCCAGCATGAAGACGTACGCGCCCGTGGCCGCCGCGCTCAGCGCCGGCAGGCCGTTGAGCAGCAGTGTGTCGTTGCCGCCGGGGATCATCGCGGCCCCAGTACCCATCAGCGCACCGCCACCGGCGTGGCGCAGCCAGCCAGCGCCGGTGGCCGGCCAGCGCCACGCGTGCGACCTGCGCTGGACCGCCGAAACGATCATCCCCACCAGCAAAGCTCCGATCAGCACACCGTGCCAGAGGCTCGGCGCCATCGCATCGCCGAGTTGGTGCAGCACCGAGCTGCGTAGGAAATTGCTGTAGGACCATGCGCCCGTGATCGCGAACAGCAGGCCGCCGGCGATGCCCAGCAGCGCCGCCGAGACCGACAGATGGTAGTTAGGCGCGAGCAGCCGCTCGTGCACCGGCGCGTTGCCTGCGTGCCGCGCGAGCTGCCAAAAAAAGCGCAAGCGCAGCAACGCCCAAAGCAACAGCAGAGCCAGGAGGCCTGGCGCCGGCCCGGGCCAGCGGCGCCAGGGCGACACCACGGGCACAACGGTCATTGGCCAGCCGAGCGCCTCGAGGGTGAACCACGAGCACACCCCCGCCGCGAATCCGGCAAGGCTCGCCAGCATGCCCAGCTCACCATCGGCCAGGCGGTGCAAGGTCGAGATCGAACACCCGTCGTTGATGGCCGCGCCGATTCCGAACAGCAGGCCACCGGCCAGGGCCCAGGCGAGCGGGGCGCGAGCCAGCGCCATCGGGGGTTCGATATCGAGCAATACCACCAGCGCGCCGGTCAGGGTCGCCATCCACAGCACCGCTTGCAGCAGGCTCCAGAGCATGTGCGCAGTGCCGGCGGTAAGGATCTCGGCGACCGCGCGAACGTTGCAAAGGCTGGCGCGATGCGCCGCAAAGCCGATCAGCAGCGCACACAGCAGCGAGACCGCATTGAGCAGCACGTCGGCCCTACGCGGTCGCCGGTCGCCCCGGCGGCGCGCGGCCGATGCGTGCGGCGGCGCCTGGGGCTGCCGGCTGCCAGGTCAGCGCACGATGATCGAACCCCGCCGCTAGCGTCGGTTTGATGAGCGCGAAGTAGGGCGAGACGTCGAAGTCGCGTGGCACGTACAGGCTATGGTGGCGAACATGAAGAATCTCGTCCACGCAGCCGGGGCACAGCGGGTCCTTGGAAGGCACCGATTCGACAATCGGCAAAATGGGATAACGCACCGCCTCAAAGGCCTGCGCAATGAGCGTCGAGCAGATGGCCCGCGTCGGATCACCGCTGCCCAGGGCCAACATCCGGCGGCGCCAGCGCAGCGGCACCGTCGGGGCGGGCATCAAGTAGCGCGCCAGGTCGATCACGTTCTTGAGGTCGTACCGGCTTCCTAGCCTTGCCAGCGCGAACCCAATCACCGTGTCGATTTCGTCGGCACGCAGACCAATCGGCCGGCAGACCCGGCAGTGCAGGCCCTTGAACTCCGCAACCCCGACGGCGCGCACACCGTCACGGATGTCGGCTTCCAGGAAACACCGGGGCAAACCATCGGCATCGGTCAGGCCGGTGGCCTCGCCGACAAAGAGCGCGGCGTGGGACCAGGTCGACTGTGTCAGGTACTTGATCACTGCACTCACCCGCGTTTGCCCTTCGACCAGCAACACGTCGCCGGGCTGCAGGCAGGCCATCAGCTTCTCCGGATCGGCCGGCGCGGCGGGCGTATGGAAGTGGCTGATGTGGCTCAGGTAGCGGCCTAGGCGCTCGCCCAGCCAGCCGGTGATGGTGTCGACAATGCTTGCCATAGGTGCCGCCGCAGGTGCCCGCGAATCGGGTCGCTAAGCGCTTGGTCGCGCGGGCCGCCAGGTCATTACAGCGGGCTCATTTGCCGGGCGCTCGTGCCAGGGCTGTATTGTGCAGCGGCCGCTGCAACGAGCGGCGTCGGGATGGTGCGGAAACCGGTACCGTTGTCACCAGTGTGGAAATATCCTGGTCGGCCTGTCGGCGGCGACGCGATTGCCGGTTAGGATAGCAATCCCGATCCCGCCCCTGGAACGAACCCCATGGACGACAACAAGACCGCCGGCTCGCCGCTGCCGGCAGAGGCCGACCCTGGCACCGCGGTGTCGCGCCGCATTCGCGAGCGCATTCGCAAGGCCCGCGAACGATTCCACGCCAATGACAACATCGCCAAATTCATCCAGCCCGAGGAGCTGCCGCAACTGCTCAAGGAGGTCGAGGTTAGGATGCAAGGGGTGCTTGAGAGTCTGGTGATCGACACCGAGAGCGATCACAACACTCGCAACACCGCCCGGCGCATTGCCAAGATGTACCTGACCGAGATCTTCCGTGGCCGCTACACCGCAATGCCGGCGGTCACCGAGTTCCCCAACTTCGAGCGTCTGAACGAACTGATGATCGTGGGCCCGATCACGGTGCGAAGTGCCTGCTCCCACCATCTGTGCCCAATCATCGGCAAGGTGTGGATCGGGGTAATGCCCAACGAACACTCCAACCTCATCGGACTGTCCAAGTACACGCGGCTGTGCGACTGGGTGATGAGCCGGCCGCAGATCCAGGAGGAGGCCGTGGCCCGGCTGGCGGACCTGCTGCAGGAGCGGATGCAGCCAGACGGCCTTGCGGTCGTGATGGAAGCCGACCATTTCTGCATGCAGTGGCGCGGGGTCAAGGACGCCGATTCGAAGATGATCAACAGCGTTATGCGTGGCTCCTTCCTCAAGGACGCGAACCTGCGTCGCGAATTCCTTGCGCTGCTGCAAAAAAAGAGTCCCTAGGAGAACCTCATGCTCGTGCGCCTTCTGTACGCCAGCCGTTCGCCCAAGTCCATCGAATCCGAGGTCATCGACTCGATCCTGGCGCAGTCACGCAAGCACAACCCGGAACTGGGCATCACCGGGATCCTGTGCCAGGGCGGCGACGTCTATCTGCAGGTGCTCGAGGGCGGCCGGGCGGCCGTCAATCAACTGTACAACCGGATCGTGCAGGACAAGCGCCACCTGGATGTGGTCCTGCTGCACTTCGAGGAGGTGACCGAGCGCCGCTTTGCCGGTTGGACCATGGGGCAGGTGAACCTGGCCAAGGTGAACGCTTCGCTGCTCCTCAAATATTGCGAGTTACCGGCCCTGGATCCCCATGGAATGTCGGGGCGGGCGGCGTTGGCGCTGCTCGAGGAACTGATCGCCACCGCGCAGATCATCGGTCGTGCGGGCTAAATTCCCGCGGCGCGGCCTCGCTAGTCCTGCGTCAGCGTCAGCAGGACGTCGGCGTACCAGGCGCAGTTCAGTCCCAGGGCTTCATCGAGCGTGCGGTCACGCGAGAGCATGTCCATGCGCGCGGAGTGCACGCCGAGCAAGCGCCACGGCAGGTCACGGTGGGCCACATCCGGGTGCGGGATGCGCATTACCACCGGCGCGCCGCTGCCGCCGCGGTGGGTGCGCGCGTCCGTGAGAAAGTAGCCCTCGCCCTGAAAGCGCAATCCGAACGAGGAGGCAATCCCGGCCTGCCGTACAACCGGAAGATGGTGCAAGGTGTCGTGAAAACCCAGCGGGAAGCCGACGACCAGGACCGAGGAGCCTACCTCGACCTGGTCGCGCGGGTCGTGCAGATGATCGGGCGCAAAGGCGCGGTAGACCGCCGTTGCCGGCATAGCGGGGCGTTGCAACTCGATTGCCGCCACGTCGATCTCGCCAGCCCGGTCGCGCCCCTGGTGCCATAGGGCCTTGCCATCGCGGTATAGCGGTATCGAGAAGCCCGTCGAGAGCGCAATGTTTTCCGCATCGAAATGCAGCTCGATCTCGATTCGATCCGGAAAATGTTTGCTCGGCGGATCGATCATCACATGCCGGCTCGTCACCAGGTACAGGCGCTCGCCGCGTTCGAAGAAAAAGCCGCTGGCGTTGGTGAGCGGCCGGCTTCGGTCGAAAGTGAAGACCTTGGCCGCAGTGAGCAGCAGCGACTCGATCACCGGCGGCTCGCCCTCGCCTGAGCCTGCCTCATCGCGGCGGGAACGGTTGGCCGGTGCCTTTGGTATCTTTCTTAGCCTTCTTTGCCGCGCGTTTTTCCTTCAAGTTCATGGCCGCCGGTTTCTTGGTTTCTTTGCTGCTCTTTTGCTCTTTGCCCATAGCCCGTGCCTCCTGATGAGGGTGCGTTCAGTATAAACCGCCACGCACTGCGGCGCTCGCCCACTAGGCTCTGGCCGGCGCCGCGATCGCCGTGTCCACCCAGCGGTCGAAGTCGGTGGCGGAGACATAGCCCAGGGCCAGGGCCGCCTCGCGCAAGGAGATGCCTTCGCTGTGTGCCTTCTTGGCGATTTGCGCCGCGCGGTCGTAGCCGATATGCGGCGTCAGCGCGGTCACCAGCATCAGCGAACGGGCCAGCAGCTCGGCGATCCGTTCCCGGTTTGCCGTGATGCCCCGCACGCAGTGCAGCTCGAAGCTCTTCATGCCGTCGGCCAGCAGCCGGACGCTCTGCAGGAAGTTGTGCGCGAGCAGGGGTTTGAAGACGTTGAGCTCAAAATTTCCCGATGCACCGCCGAAGTTGATCGCCACGTCATTGCCGAACACCTGGCAGCAGATCATGGTCAGGGCCTCGCACTGGGTCGGGTTGACCTTTCCCGGCATGATCGAGCTCCCCGGCTCGTTTTCCGGAATGCTGATCTCGCCCAGACCGCAGCGTGGTCCCGAGGCGAGCCAGCGGATGTCATTGGCGATCTTCATGAGCGCGGCCGCCAGTGTCTTGAGCGCACCATGGGCCGCGACCAGGGGATCGTGCGTTGCCAGCGCCGCGAACTTGTTGGCCGCGCTGGTGAGCGGCAGGCCGGTGCGCCGCGCAAGCTCCGCCGCCACCCGCGCGCCAAATTGTTCATGGGTATTGAGCCCGGTGCCGACGGCGGTTGCCCCCACGGCCAGTTCCTCCAGCGGGGCGAGCGACGCCGCGACGATGGCCTCGGCATGGCGCAGCTGCGCGACATAACCGGAGAATTCCTGTCCGAGCGTGAGCGGTGTTGCGTCCTGCAGGTGGGTGCGGCCGATCTTGACGATGGCGCGAAACTCGCCTGCCTTGTCTTCCAGGCGCTCGCGCAGCCGGCGCAGCGCCGGCAGCAGGTCGGCCGTCAGGGCCATGCAGGCGGCCAGATGCATGGCCGTCGGGAAAATGTCGTTGGAAGACTGGCCCAGATTCACCTCGTCGTTGGGGTGAACGAGGCGAGCGGTGCCGCGCGCCCCGCCCAGCAGCTCGGAGGCGCGATTGGCGAGCACTTCGTTCATGTTCATGTTGGTCTGGGTGCCCGAGCCCGTTTGCCAAACGGCAAGGGGGAACTCGCCCCGGTGCCGATCGGCAAGCACCTCCTCGGCCGCGCCGATGATGGCCTCGGCCTTGGCCCGGTCCAGCAGTCCCAGGTCGCGATTGACGGCGGCGCAGGCGAGCTTGGTGGTGGCAAGGGCGCGCAGCAGCGCCTCGGGCATGCGTTCGGTCGATATGGCGAAGTGCTCGATCGAGCGTTGCGTCTGCGCGCCCCACAGCCGATCGGCGGCAACCGCGATGGGGCCAAAGGAGTCGCGCTCGATGCGCGCGTCGCTCACGCCAGCGCTCCCGCGGTCGCGTCGGCAAAGGCTCGCTCCAGCAGCGCGCCAATATCGACCTGGCGCGTGTCGATCGCGCCCACTACTTGTCCACGGGGGCCACCCAGGCGGCTCGCCAGGAACCCCTCGGCCACCGCGCCGGGCGCACTGGCGCACAGCAGGCAGGCCTGGGCGGCCACGACCAGACGCTGCACGAAGCTGCGGCCCAGCCCTTCGAGCTCCTCGGGCGGCAGGTCCATGTCGCGGCGCAGGGCCTGCAGCTCGGCGTGGATGCGACGCTCGCCGCCGCCCAGGCGCGCGAGTTCATCGAGCAAGGCGTGCGCCGCGGCGGGCTCGCGGCTCAAGGCACGCATCACGTCCAGGCACATCACGTTGCCCGAGCCTTCCCATATCGAGTTCACCGGTGCCTCGCGGTACAGGCGGGCCAGGAGGCTGTCCTCGACGTAGCCGTTGCCGCCGAACACCTCCATGGCCTCGCCGCAGACCTCGACCGCACGCTTGCACACCCAGAATTTGGCGGCAGGGGTCATGATGCGCATCCAGGCACGCTGTTCGGGCGCCGTCGCGCTCTCGAATGCCTGCGCCAGGCGCAGCATCAGCGCCGTCGCGGCCTCGCTCTCGAGCGTCAGGTCCGCCAGTACGCTGCGCATGAGCGGGTGCTCCACCAGGACGCGGCCGAAGGCGCGGCGCTGCCTGGTGTAGGCGAGCGCCTGCACCAGGCATTGGCGCGTGATCGCCGCGCTGGCGATCACGCAGCTCAGTCGGGTGTAGGTTGCCATCTCGATGATGGTGCGGATGCCGTGACCTTCCTCGCCCATGAGCACGCCCCAGGCATCGAGAAACTCCACTTCGCTGCTCGCGTTGCTGCGATTGCCCAGCTTGCTCTTCAAGCGCTGGATCTGCACGCCGTTCTTTGCGCCATCGGGGCACCAGCGCGGGACGTAGAAGCAGGAGTAGCCCGCCTGGCTGCGCGCCACGACCAGGTGGGCGTCGCACATCGGCGCTGAGAGAAACCACTTGTGGCCACGCAGACGGTAGGCCGCGCCTCGTCCCGGGGTGCCGATCGGCGTGGCCGTGGTGGAGTTCGAACGCACGTCCGAGCCGCCTTGCTTTTCGGTCATGCCCATGCCGATCCACAGGGAGCTCTTTTGCTCGACCGGGACGTCGCGCGCGTCGTACCCGCGGGCGTAGAGCTTTTCGCCGAGCTGCGCCCAGAGCGCCGGTTCCTTCTGCAGCAGGGGAATGCATGCCTGCGTCATGGATGCCGGGCACATCGTGCCCGCTTCCACCTGCGAATGCAGGTAAAAGCCTGCCGCCGCGGCGACCCACCGACCCGGACGCTTGTCCGCAAAGGCCAGCGATACCAGACCGGCTTCGCGGAACCGGGTCAGCAGGGCGTGCCAGCTCGGATGGTAGTCGACCTGGTCGATACGCCTGCCGCGCCGGTCGAAGGCCTTGAGTTCGGGCAGGTAGCGGTTGGCCTCGTCGGCCATCCGGAAGCTCTCGGCGCTGCCGATGCGCGCGCCGTAGCTCTGGAGCGCGGGCGCAAACCAGCCGGCGCCGGCCCGCTGCACGCCTTGGACCAGGGCCTCGTCCGTTGCATACAGGTTGTAGTCGGCCAGCTCGTCGAACTGATTGAGGATATCGTGCGTTTGCCAGGACATGCTCGTCTCACCAGGGGAGTAGGTTGGGGTTTTCGCAGATGCGGGAATCCTACTCGCACGAGGTTTTCGAGGCAGCCGTTTGGGGGTGGCGGGCCGCGGCAGTAGTATTGCAAGGTTGTGCCTCGCATTCCGATGGCGGGATGTGGGTTTTCTGCCGATGGGGTGGTGGTGCCGGAGAGCGACTGGGACGATCGGGACGCGGCGTTGATGCGCCTGGCATTGGACCAGGCACACAATGCTTGGGTGCTGGGCGAGGTCCCTGTGGGTGCCGTGGTGGTGCGTGAAGGCGTGGTGATCGCCACCGGATTCAATCAGCCGGTCGGCAGCGCGGACCCGACCGCCCATGCCGAGATTCGTGCCCTGCGCGCCGCGGCCCAGATCCTGGGAAACTACCGCCTCAATCACTGCGCCCTGTACGTCACCCTCGAGCCCTGCTCGATGTGCGCCGGTGCGATGCTGCACGCGCGCATCTCGCATCTGGTGTACGGCGCGGCCGATCCCAAGACCGGGGCCTGCGGCAGCGTGGTGGACCTTTTTGCCGAGCCGCGCTTGAACCATCATGCCAGCGTTCGCGGCGGCGTGATGGCCGACGAATGTGCGCGCATGTTGGCGGACTTCTTTACCGAGCGCCGCCAGCGGCGCCGGGAGCAAGAGGGGCCGGGGGACGTGGAGGAGATCGTTCTTGAGTAGTTCCCCGGCGCAGCGGAGGTCGCTAGGCTTTTTTGCCCCCTCGGGCTACCTTCCGGATCCGGCGGTGATGGACCGTGCGGCGCAGTACCTTGCCGGGCGCGGCTGGCGCATCAGCGCGGGCGAGAGCGTCTTTGCGCGCGAGCAGCGCTTTGCCGGCCCGGACGGCCTGCGGGCGCAGGAGCTGCAGCGCTTTGCCACGGATAAGAGCCTCGATGTTGCGGTCGCCGCCCGCGGCGGCTACGGGCTCTCGCGCCTGCTCGAGCAACTCGATTACCCCGCCATCGCGGCGGCCCGACTGCCGCTGGTGGGATACAGCGATTTCACGGCCTTCAATCTGGCCCTGCTCGCGCGCTCGGGCGCGATAAGCTTCCAGGGTCCATCAGCCGCCGACTTCTCGGATCAGGCGGAATCGGCATTTACCTTGGAGCACTTCTTCGGCGCGATCTCGCAATCACCCTATGCCTTTGATTTTGCGGCAATAGATGCGGACACGAGCGGGACGCTCGAGGTGCGCGGGCGGCTGTGGGGCGGCAACCTCGCGATGGTCTGCGCGCTTCTAGGAACCCCGTTCTTTCCGCGGGTGCGAGGCGGCATCTTGTTTCTCGAGGACGTCAACGAACCGGCCTACCGGATCGAGCGCATGTTGCTGCAGCTTTGCCAGGCGGGAGTGCTGGCGCGGCAAAGGGCAGTCCTGCTCGGCGACTTTTCGTCGGTTCCGAGCCTGGCCAACGACAACGGCTATGGCCTGGAGGCGGTCTGGCGCCTGCTCCGAGCGCGCTGCGCCACGCCGCTCATCGCCGGGTTGCCGTTCGGACACGGTCGGCACCGGGTTACGCTTGCCGTGGGCGCGCAGGCGCACCTACGGGTGCAGGACGGGCAGGCCCGCCTGCAATTCCAGGGGCATCCGACCTTGCGATCGAGGTGAACAGGATATGAGCGGCGGACCGATCACTCGTCTGGGACTGATCGACGAATCACCGGAGCAACGCCGGGAGAGAATACTCAGCGGCGTTTTCGGCGCATTGTTTCGCCAAGTGCCCCAGGCGGTGCTGGTCAGCATCGTCGGCGGGGTGGCCCTGCTCGCCGTGCTCTGGCATATCCAGGATCAGATCGAACTTGTCGTCTGGTTCACTGCGCTGCTGCTCGAGGCGCTGCTGCGGCTGCGATCGGCCCGGGTCTTCAGCTTGGGCGGGCTTGCAACCAAGGACACGTCGAAGTGGGCGGTGCGCTGGGTGTGGATGTCGGCCACGGCCGGCGCGATCTGGGGAACTGCCGGACTGCACTTCTATTCGCCCGAATCGACGGTCCTGCAGCTCGTGCTGGTGGCCGTCATCCTGGGCGTGGCCTTTGGCTCGCTGACGCTGTATGCCTCCTACGCCCCCGCGCTATTCGTGTATCTGCCGCTGGCGCTGTTGCCGCTCATCTGGCGCATGCTCGCGCAGCATGACCCGGCCTACTACACCGGCGCGGCGATCATACTTGCGGTGCTGGCTTTCACCGCGTTCTTCGGACGCAATTTCGGGCGCACCATCGCCGAGTCGGTAAAGAGCAGTTTCGAAAACGAGGTTCTGGTCCGGCAGCTGCTTGCGGAAAAGCGCATCGCCGACGATGCCCGCCGGGCCGCGGAGGCCGCGACGCGCTCCAAGACCCAGTTCTTCGCCGCGGCCAGCCACGATCTGCGCCAGCCGCTGCAGGCCATCGGAATCTACTGCTCCTTGCTGCGCAAGCGAGCGCAGGGCCCGCTCATCCCCCTGGTGCGCAATCTCTCCACCGGCGTGGAGACGCTGTCCAAGCTGGTCGAGGAGCTGCTGGAAATCTCCCGCCTGGATTCTGGCGCGATCCAGCCCCAGGTCGAGTCCGCGCCGCTGGCCGAAATGTTCCTCGTTCTGCAGCGCGAATTCCTCCCCTTGGTCGCGGCCAAGCGTCTGGAGCTGCGCATCCGTCCCACGCAGCTGTCCGTGACGACCGATCCCCTGCTGCTGTCCCGCGTGCTGCGCAATCTGCTTACCAACGCGATCCGCTACACGGCGCGCGGCGGGGTCCTGCTGGCCGCGCGGCGCCGCGGCGAAATCGTGCGGATCGAGGTCTGGGACACCGGGCCGGGAATACACGAACAGGAGCTCGGCCGGGTATTCGAGGAGTTCTATCGCGGCGAGAGCTCCAAGACCGAGGTGGGCGGGATAAATACCGGCAAGGGGTTCGGCCTGGGCCTGTCCATTGTCAAGCGGATCTGCAGCGTCCTGGGGCACAAGCTCACGGTGCGCACGCGCCCGGGCTTTGGCACGATGTTTCGCCTGGAGGTGCCGCGGTCGGCGCAGACGCATGCGCGCCGCAGCGCCCCCAGCGACTCGGCCGAATCGGCGATTCAGCCCATTGCCGGCCAGTGCATTGTGGTGCTGGAGGACGACGAGGCGATACTGAACAGCCTAACGGGCCTGCTGCGCTCCTGGGGGGCCAACGTCATTTCCTCGACGGGCTTCACGGGGGCGCTGGTCAAGCGCCTCGGGCATGACCGCAGCGTCGACCTGATCATCGCCGACCAGAACCTCGGCGGCCCGATCGATGGCGCCGAAGCGGTCTTTCGCATCCGCGAGTTGATCGGCGTGCCCGTGCCGGTGATCATGCTCACGGCCGTCGGCACCCTGGACCTGCTGGCAGAGTTTCAGCACCAGATGCAACTGCGCATGGCGCACAACCCGGAGGCGGCCAGCGCGATCGCGCGCAGCCGGGTCGAGGAGCCGATCGTCCTGACCAAGCCCGCCGACGCATCGGTGCTCAACGCCCGCATCCTCACGGCGCTGGGCATACGGCCCATGGACCGCGCCGCGCTCGCCCGCCACCAGAACGTGGCCGAGGGCCGGGAAGAGCGAATCCTTTAGCCGGTCAGCTGATGTCGTAGCCGTGGCGACGGGCGGCGAGCAGCGCCTCGGTGCGGTTGGAGGCGCTGAAGGCGCGGTAGATTGCGGTCACGTGGGTCTTGACCGTGCCCTCGGACAAGCTGAGCTCGCGGCAGATCACCTTGATCGGCGCGCCGCGCGCCAGCAGCTGCAGGACCTGTTCCTGGCGTTCGGTGAGCTCCACGCGCGTGCCACCGGGGGCGACGTCGTGCACGCGCGGCGGCGGGCCGTACAGTGGGCCAAGGCGCTGGGCCTCGTCGAGCAGATCCCCGGGTATGTAGACGCCACCGGAGAGCACGAACTTGATCGCGGCAACCAGCGTCTCGGTGGCCATCGATTTGGGCACGAACCCGGCCGCGCCCAGCTGCAGCACGCGCATCACACTGCGCTGATCCTGCACTCCGGACAGAACCAGGATCTTGAGGTCCGGCGCCTGCTCGACCACTGCCTCGAGCAGCGAAGTGCCAGTCGCCCCGGGCAGTCCCAGATCCAGCAGCATCAAGTCGGCGTCGCTGTTTTCGGCGACCAGACGCAGCGCGCTCTCCGCGTCGCGTGCCGTGTGCACCTCTACATTCGGATCGACGTCCAAAAGCAGGGCGTTCAGTGCCTCGGTAATCAGCGCGTGATCGTCAACTAGGAGAATTTTCATCGTGTGCCAGAAGCAGGATTCGCGGTATCAACCCGCACTCGGGAGCGTACGCGCGAGCGCGGCGCCCGAGGGCAACCGGGGAGACCTTCCACCCGACGAGGGCCGCCATCTATCGGGAACAAGCGGCAATTGTACTGCGCGCCGGGGCCCGTACCGGGCCACGGGCTTTGCCCCAGGAGTGGCGGTGACTAGCGGCGCACGTCGAGCGAGCGCTCGTCGTCGCGCCGGTGCAGGGTGGCCGAGATGTTCTTGCGCGCCTGGATGAAGCCTGATTTGCGCGCGGCCTGGCCCAGAAACCCGTCGAGGTCGCCATGCTCGCACTGCAGGCGGTGCACCAGGGCCAGGAACACGGGCGTCATGTAGGGGTCAAAATGCGTTCCCGACAGCCGCTTGATCTCTTCGAGCGAATCGGCAACGGGCCAGGCATGTTTGTAAGGCCGCGCGTGGGTCAGGGCATCGAATACGTCGGCCAGGGCCGTGATGCGCGCCGGCCTGGGAATCGCCTCGCCGGCCAAGCCGACGGGATAGCCGTTGCCGTCCCAGCGCTCGTGATGGTAGCGGGCGATCTCCTCGGCGATCTGCATCTGCGGCAGGTTGCTGCGCGCGAGCAGCTCCGCGCCCACCGTGGTGTGCGTCTTCATGAGGTTGAATTCGACCTCGGTCAGGCGGCCGGGCTTGAGCAGGATGTGGTCGGGAATGCCGATCTTGCCGATGTCGTGCAGGCGGCCGGCCAGGTCCATGTTGAAGGCAAACTCCTCCTCGCAGCCCAGGTCGCGGGCCAACAGCGAGGCCAGCAGGCCGACGCGGTACGAGTGCTCGCCGGTCGAATCGTCGCGCAGCTCCGCGGTGACGGCCAGGCGCTCGAGCGACTCGGTGGACAGTTCGCGGTAGCGGCGGCTCGCGAGCTGGCCTTCGAGCAGCTTTTCCTTGCGCTCTAGCAGTCGCTCCTGCGACATCTCGTCGCCGTGGTCGCGCTGCACGCGCTCCATGTGCTGGCGGTGGTGCAGCAGGGCGGACTGCGCGCGCTGCGTGCGCACGACCTCCATGAGTTCCTTGAGGTGGACCAGCGCCTCGTCGACTTGTCCCGCGTCCTCGTGTGCGGAGACCAAGACCCGCAGGATAGTCTCGATGGCCATCGGGAAGGACTTGCGGGCAGTCTCGAGCAGGCGGCGCAGGCGGGAAAAACCGATGTCGTGCTTGTTGTCGTGAACCTCGGTAAGACCTTCGCAGAGCTCGGCCGTCAGCTGGTCGCGGCCCGAGCCGCTGGCCGATGCGAGCTCGCGCAGGATCTTGCAGCGCTCGCGAGCTTTGTCGACATTGCTGGTTTCGAGCAGCAGCCGGATGTAGTGGCACTCTGCCGTGCAACGCGCATCGACCGCCGACAGGTCGCTCGTGTCGAGCGGCTCCTCGACGGCGCGGCGCGCCGCGCGCAGCCCGGCACGCAGGTCGTCCAGATTCAGGCAGGCGAGCGCGATATTGCCGAAGGTGATAATTCGGATCGAGGAGTTCGCCGTGGTGCGCTCCAGGCTGTCGAGCGCGACCTCGAAGCAATCGATCGCGTCCTCGTACTGGCCCGAATACAGGAGCGCCAGCCCGGTATTGTTGAGCAACTTGCTGCGAGCCAGAGCTTCGCTGCCAATTCCGACGAGATTGAGCCCTTCGGCGGCAGCCTCGATCGCCCCTGGCTGGTTGCCGGTCTCGGTATACAAGGCGCTCAGCACGGTGAGCGCCCGGCGCAGGCGAAGCGGGTCATCCATGGAACGCGCTTCCTCGACAGCAAACGCTGCCGGGGCAAGCGCTTGGTCCGGCTGCGCCGCCAAGTACATCCTCTTAGCAATCAAATACAGTAGATCGAGCCGTTCGGCGCGCGGAACGCTGCCGCGGTATTCGCGCACGGCCTTCCAGGCGCGTTCAGCCACGACCATTGGATTGGTCACCGAATCGGGGCGCACGGAATCCCGCTCGAGTTCCGCTGATAGAGCCAGGATGTATTTGCGAGCCCGGTCTAATTCGCTTGCGGTATCGATAATCGCAAGGTTCGCCGCTTGGGGTTGGGGTCGCCGAGCCACGACGCGAGGCATTCCGTCATCCATGGGTCACCCAACTCCTCTGAATCTTGTCGCCAAAACGCCTACTACCCGCGAACGCGGCATGCAGCCTGCGCGCACAAATACCCTACCATGATTGTGCCGCTGCGTCTAAACAAAGATTACGGCAGAAAAGGCGGTTAACTTAAGCCTTAGCGGAGGTTGGAATGGAACTACAAGAGAAGGAAGTCCTCGAGCAAGTGGTTGACACGCAAGAGGTCACCGAGCTCGATATCGGCATGCTGGCAAAGGTCGGCGGCGGATACGGGACCCCAGCGATGTAACGGGAACCCGGTAAGACGAAAGGCCGCCCTTGGGCGGCCTTTTTTGCGCCCGGTTTCCGGGGAAACCGTTGCGCGGGAACTACGCGCTCTTTTTGCTCTTGGGCTTGACCGCGTCGCTCGCGACCGCGACCGCGGCAGCGATGTTCGACTCTGCAGTTTCGCTTGCCTGGCGGGCGGCCTTGGTCACCGCGTCAAAAGCCGTGTTGGCAGCGGAGATCGAGTTCTTGAGCAGGCTGATCGCGTGCTCGGAACCGGCCGGAGCCGACTTGGCAGCGAGGTCGACCAGTTCGGCCAGCTTGCGATTGCCCTCGGCAAGTTGCGCCTCGAAAATCTTGCTTAGCTCGGCGTTGGCCGCGCTGGCGATGTTGTAGGCGCTGCGCGAGTAGCTGACCATCTTTTCCGCGCCGGGTTGCGCGAGGGTTCCGGCGATCGAGGCCAGTTCCTGCGGATCCTTGGCGGACAGCAGGCTTTGCGCGGCACCCGCACCGTCTTGCATCAGGTTGCGCGAGGTGGCGATGTTGAGCTGGGCAAGCTTTTCGGCGGCCTGGAACACGGCGCTGCCGAAGGCGTTAATGGCATCTACGTGGGTCTTTTGTAGTTCGAGAATCTGGTTTTGGTTCGGATACATGATCGGTTCCCTCTGGTGGTGTAGCGGTTATGGTGCATTGCACAAAGAGAAGTATATGCTGCAGTGCGGCAAAGTCAATAGCTCCACCAAGAAAAAGATGCGGACGTTTGACCTGATCCAGTACCAGTTTTTATCTCTATTATTTATCAAATAGTTATAAAACAAATTACATGTGAAATATAAAGTCATGGAGTGTCCGTTGCGTTCGCTTCCCGGGCAGCGAGAAGGGCCCTTGGGGGCCTCAGGTAACGAGCATCTCGTCCAGGATCTCGATCCAGTGACGCACCGGAATGTCGGTTCCGCTTTGCAGGTGCTGGATGCAGCCGATGTTGGCCGAGACGATGAGCGGCGCGCGTAGGGCTCGCAAGTGCGCGAGCTTGCGGTCGCGCAGGCGCGAGGCAAGCTCGGGCTCGAGCAGGGAATACGTTCCCGCAGAACCGCAGCACAGGTGGTTTTCCTGGGCTGGCATCTGCGCATCGAAGCCCAGCTCGCGCAGGACGGCGGCGAGCGTGTCGGGCATCTTCTGCCCGTGCTGCAGCGTGCAGGGCAGATGCACGGCAAGGCGCGCCGCGCCCTTGGATAGATGCGGCCGCAAGGCCGGCACCAAGTCGGCAACGATCTCGCACGCATCACGCGTGCACTGGCTGATGCGCCGCGCCTTTGCCGCGTAAACCGCATCGTCGGCCAGATAGCTTGCGTACTCCCTGACGGTGACGCCGCAACCCGAGGCGTTCATCACGATCGCCTCGACCGGCGCGGCGCCGCCGGAGCCCTCGACATGCGGCCACCAGGCGTCGATATTGCGGCGCATGTCCGCGAGCGCGCCAGCGTGATCGGCAAGATGGGCGCGAAGGGCCCCGCAGCACCCGGCCGCCGGAGCGACGATGGTCTGTATGCCCGCCGCATCCAGGACCCGCGCAGTGGCCCGGTTGATGTTCGGCAGCAGGTGCGGCTGCACGCAGCCCGCGAGCAGCAGCATCCTGCGATCGTGCGCGCGCGCCGGCCACGGGCGCGCCTCTTCGCCGCCCGCCGCCGCGCGGGAACGGGGCATCTTGTCCTGCAGTGCTCGGGGCAGCAGCGAACGCAGCGCGTTGCCCAGCCCCAGCGCTGGCCCCAGCGCTGCCGAGGTCAGACCCTCCTTGAGCAGCCAGCGCACCGCCTGCTGCACGGGCGGGCGCTCGACGCGCTGCTCGACGATTCGGCGGCCGATGTCGATCAGTGCGCCGTAGTCAACGCCCGAGGGGCAGGTGGTTTCGCAGTTGCGGCACGTCAGGCATCGATCGAGGTGCTGCTGGGTCGCACGCGTCGGCGCATGGCCTTCGAGCACCTGTTTGATCAGGTAAATGCGCCCGCGCGGGCTGTCGAGCTCGTCGCCCAGCAGCTGGTAGGTCGGACAGGTCGCCAGGCAAAAGCCGCAATGAACGCACTTGCGCAAAATCGCCTCGGCCTGCGCTCCTTCGCGCGTGTCGCGGAATTCGGCACTCAGGGTTGTTTGCATGTCGGCTACGGCAACTCAAAGCCAGGGGTAGAGGCGGCCGCGATTGAAGATCCCCGCGGGGTCGAAGGACTGCTTGAGCGCGCGGTGGATGCGCTCGAGCGCCGGGGAAAGCGGCGCAAGAAATTCTGCGCCGCGCTGCGCGGCACGAAATACGCTGGCGTGGCCGCCGGCGCGTGCGGCAAGCTCCTGCAACTGAGCGGCCGGCGCACTGCTGAAGAGCCAGCGCTGCGCACCGTTCCATTCGAGCAAGGTGTTCCCAGGCAGATCCAGCGGCGAGTGGGTCGCGGGCACGGACAAGCGCCACAGCGTGGCGCCGGATTCGGGCGCGCGGCCCGAGGTGAAGAAGGCATCTTGCTGATCGCGCAGCCCATTCCAGTATGCCTGCGCGGCATCTTGCTCGACGATGCGCGCGCCCGACTGCTCGACCAGCCGGGCGGCACCCGCGCGCACCGCCGCCAGGGCCCCGCACAGGCGAACGCGCAGGATATTGTCGTGCCAGGCGCTGGCACTGATCGGCAGGGCGCTGCGCAACCATTCGTGGACCTGCCGCAGCGCCTGCGCCTGGTTGCAAGGCACCTCGACGGTGGTTCGCGCCGCGGCGATCGGCGGCACCTTGAGCGAGACTTCGCAGATCACGCCCAGCACGCCCATCGATCCGACGAACAGGCGCGATACGTCGTAGCCGGCGACGTTCTTCATCACCTGCCCGCCAAAGCGCAGCAGCTCGCCACGCCCGGTGAGCACGCAGGCGCCCAGCACGAAGTCGCGCACGCCGCCGGCGCTGGAGCGCGCGGGCCCGGCCAGGCCTGCGGCGACCATGCCGCCTAGCGTCGCCTGCCCACCCGCGGCGCCAAAGCGCGGCGGCTCGAATGCCAGGTGCTGGCCGCGCTGCTGCAGGACGTCTTCGATTTCCCGCAAGGGGGTGCCGGCGCGGGCGGTGATGACCATCTCCGTAGGCTCGTAACTGCTGATGCCCCGCAAGGCGCCTGTCTCGAGCGGCTCGCCGGTGCCGGCGCCACCGTAGAAGTCCTTGGTGCCGCCGCCGCGGATGGCAAGCGGGCGGGCGTCGCTGTGCGCGGCGCGCACCTGGTCCACGAGGCGCTGCAGGGCCGGATCGGCGGCTGTGTCGATCGCAGAGTTCATCGCCGGGGAAGCAATGCGCTGCGCATGGTGCTAGAAGCGGGGCAGTTCCGCAAACGGCAGCATGCCTCGGTGCACATGCATCTTGCCGTACTCGGCGCAGCGCTGCAGGCTGGGAACTGCCTTGCCGGGATTGAGCATCCCGCCCGGATCGAATGCGCGCTTGATGGCCAGCATCTGCTCGCGCTCTTGCGGCGCGAACTGCACGCACATCGAGTTGAGCTTCTCCACGCCGACGCCGTGCTCCCCCGTAACCGTGCCGCCCAGGCGGACGCTGGTTTCGAGGATATCGGCACCGAAGCGCTCGCAGCGGTGCAACTGGTCGGGATCATTGGCATCGTAAAGAATCAGCGGGTGCAGGTTGCCGTCCCCGGCATGAAAAACGTTGGCGCAGCGCAGGCCGTACTTGCGCTCCATCTGCTCAATGGCCCGTAACATCTGTGCCAGGTACCGGCGCGGTATGGTCGAGTCCATGCACATGTAGTCGGGACTGATGCGGCCACTGGCGGGGAAGGCGTTCTTGCGGCCGCTCCAGAACAACAAGCGCTGCGCCTCGTCGCGGCTGACCTCCATCTTGGTGGCGCCGCTGCGCTCGAGCACGCCGCGCATGCGCTCGATCTCCTCGGCGACCTCTTCGACCGTGCCATCACTCTCGCACAGCAAGATGGCGGCGGCCTGCAGGTCGTAGCCGGCCTCGACAAAACTCTCCACCGCCGCGATCATTGGCCGGTCCATGAGCTCCAGGCCGGCCGGAATGATTCCCTCGGCAATAATGTTGGCCACCGCCGCTCCGGCCGTCTCGATGCTGTCGAAGCTGGCCATGATGCAGCGTGCAAGCTGCGGCTTGGGGGTGAGGCGCACGGTCACCTGGGTGACCACCGCCAGCATGCCTTCGCTGCCCACGATCAAGGGCACCAGGTCCAGCCCCGGTGCGTCCAGCGCCTCGGAGCCGAACTCTACCGCCTCGCCCTGCGACGTATAGCCCTTGATGCATAGCACGTTGTGCAAGGTGAGGCCGTACTTGAGGCAGTGCACGCCGCCCGAGTTCTCGGCCACGTTGCCGCCGATGGTGCAGGCGATCTGGCTGCTGGGATCGGGCGCGTAGTACAGGCCAAAGGGCGCGGCCGCTTCGCTGATGGCCAGATTGCGCACGCCGCACTGGACCACCGCGGTCCGCGCCAGCGGGTCGATCCGCAGGATGCGCTGCAGCTTTGCCAGCGACAGGGTCACCCCCGCGCGGTGGGGCAGGGCTCCGCCCGAGAGGCCGGTGCCGGCGCCGCGGGCAACCACCGGAACGCCCAACGCGTGACAGGCCTGCAGCACGGCGCTGACCTGCGCCTCCGAGTCGGGCAGCGCGACGAGCATCGGCCTCTGCCGGTACGCGGTCAGAGCGTCGCATTCGTAGGCGGCGGTGTCCTCGCGCCGGTGCATCAGCGCTTGCGGCGGCAATATTGCCGCCAGCGCCGCGAGCACTTCCGCCTGGCGCGCAACCAGCGCGGCCGCAGCGCGCGCCTCGTCTTGCTGGACCGAGTTCATGCCGTTACTCCCAATTTCCAGCCCCACCGGGGCACCCTACTGTAGCCGTGCCCACGGCGCAAAGCCAACGACGCTAGCGATGCTTGAGGCGGTCGCCCTCCTGCAACCACTTGGGGGCAGCCGCGGCGAGCCAGGCGCGCGCGGCGGCCTGCCGGCGCAGGTACGCGTCGAGAAACGCCACCGAGACCGCCGCGAAGGACACCTCGCTCAGGGCCTCGTGGGTCAAGGCGCGGCTGCGCGCCTTGACCAATTCGGCGCGCAACGCAGCGTTGCTTGCGCTCTTGTCGGGCGACGTTTCCTCGTCGTCGCCGCCAGGTGCCATGGCGTCGCGCGGCGCGGCCGTGCCGCCGCGTTTGTTCTTGCGGTCGCCTTCGTTGAACGGCGCGGGCGCGTGCCGCGGGGCTGGTTCTCCGCTCGCCGCCGGTCCGATGGTCCCGCCCAGCCAGCGGTGCGTCGCCGACCCGAGTTCAAAGTAATAGTTGTCGCCGTCGCCCAGGCGGTCAAAGGCCAGGCGCCGCAAGGACGGATCCTTGATGACGCCATAGGCGTCGACGTCGTCACGTGCGCTGATCATGAGCACCGGGGCATTGGCGGGCCCAGCCGACGCGCCATTGCGCACCGCGTAGGGGCTGATGGCAATATAGGCAAGCGGCTGCAGCGGCCAGGAGATCGCCGCCAGCTTCCCCTCGGGGCTGCTCGCTATGGTCTGCACGGTGAAGGCACCGAGGTCGGCGCCGGCTAGCGCAAGGCCGGACCAGTCGAGGCGCTCGAGACCCAGTTCGCCGCGCAAGCTGCGCTGCCGGATCTGGCCCAGCAGTGCCGACAGGCGCGCGAGCCGCTCGGCCATCAGAGCGTCGCGGAACCGGGCACTGGCAACGCGCTCGAAGTCGCCGCTGCGCGCTTCGTCCGTGGCCCAGACCTGGGCGTCGTCGTTCAGCGGTTGAATGGCGATGACGTCGTAGCCGGCACGCGCCCAGACGCCGATCCAGTGATTGGGCGCATTGTCCGCCTGTCCGAGGCTGGGAAGATAGACGATCAGCGGGTGAGGGCCCCCATCAGTAGGGCGCGTCAGGCTGATGGCCCACGGCAGCTCGGACGGCGATCCACCGACGCGATGGGTCTCAATCGCCCGCTGCGCCGGCAGCGGGTAACCCGAGTCGCGGTAGCGCGTCACCGCTTCGCTGTCGACCTTGGCGGTCGGTACCGAGGTGCAGGCGGCGCACAGCAGTGCACCGATGCTGGCCACGGTTCGCGCGCGCAGCGTGCGGCCAATGCCCGCCCGGATCTGCGCGACGGGAAAAATCGGATCGGATCGAGCAAACAAGGTACTCATCGCGTTTTCAGGGACGGCCCCGGCCCGAGGCGTTGCGGCGGCAAACTCTGGGGGCGTTCAAACGTGCGGGCAGGCCGGCAGTGTAGCGGCAGCTGCCGCGTCGAGAAGCAGCCGGGGGGCAATTTCGCGTAGCATTGCCGGCTCCAGATGCCCGGCGCCAGCGCAGACGGCCATGATCGCGGAGATTGCCGAGTTTTTCATTCGACCGGGAACGCAGGGCGAATTCGACCAGGCGCTTCGACGCGGGGTCGAGACGATCATCGCCAATTCGCCCGGGTTTCGCCGCTACGAAGTGCAACAAGGAATCGAGTCACCCGAGCGCTATGTGCTCGTGATCGAGTGGGACAGCCTGGAAGATCACACCGTCGAGTTTCGCGGATCGGCCGCCTTTGCGCAGTGGCGAGCGCTGGTCGGTCCGTACTTCGCCAAGCCACCGCAGGTCGAACACTTTCGGCGCGTGGGTGGCACCCGCGCAGCCTAGGGCCTGCTAGGACTTTGCGTTGTGCGAATTGCGAAATGTCTCGCGCAGATGGCGCGTCGCGCAGACGCTAAGGAACTCGCGCACCCGCGCGCCCTTTTGCAGACGCTGCAGTTCTTTTTCGTAGTGGGCCTTGATTTCTGCCGGCGGTCGGCGCATTTCACTTGCTAGGGCGTCGATGGCCGCCTCGTGCAGCGCCGCTTCCGCGTCGTTGACGTAAATCGTTCCCATATACATCCCCCGATTTCCACCTTTGCGCTTGAATGTACGGGCCGAATTTTCCCCGAAAACCCCTGCCATTGGCATTGCTTTGCGCCGGGCTTTGTCGAAGATCAATCAGCCCGCACGGCGGGCGTCTTCCTCAGCGTCGCTAGGCTCGCGGCCATGGTAGCCGCTGCTTTTGTGCTTCCTCGTGCCAGCGTCGCTCCTCCTCGTGAATATACCGCTGTGTGGTCCTGCGGTCCGAGTGCCGCGCATCTTTTTGTACGTAACGCTCCTCGATGCCGGCGTCCACCTTTGCCGTGATCCCCGTGTGACGCCCCCAGTGCGCCGAGGCCGCCCGCAGTTTTTCCGCCTTGTGTTCCTGCCCCGGTCCCAGCCGATCGGCGGCACGAAAAAACAATTCCTTAAGGATCTGGTTGAGCCGGCGCGCGGTAATCGGGGCGCGGGAGCGCAGGCCCACCAGCAGGGGAGTAGTGTCGCTGCGTTTGGGTACGGCCGTCAGTCCCAGATATTTGCGATAGCGCACCAGGGCCTGGATCATGTCGTCGGGAACCGGAATCTTGGCGCGCTTGGCGCCCTTACCGGTCACGTGCCACCACCAGAGCCCGCGCTCCTCCTGAAAGCTGTTCATGCGGTGGCTCTCGAGTTCGCCGGCACGCGGCGCCAGCATGTAGAGCATGGCGCAGACAAAGCGCAGCCGCTCGTACTCATCGACCCGGGTCGGGGTATCGCGCGGCAGATTTTCCACCGCTTGGGTGACCGCCGCCCACATGTCGGCGTCCAGAAAGCGCTCGATCGAGCCCGGCTCGCCGGCACCGATCGCCAGCGAGGGGCTGCCCGGTGCCAGGCTCTCGAGCGCCAGTTTGCGCCGCCGCTGGCGGATGAGTCCCAGGGGATTGCCGGCGAGGTAGCCCGCGTCGACCAGATAGCCCATGAGCGAGTTGATCGCCGCGATGGCCGTCAGCAGTGCCGATTCGCTCAACGGGCCGACAAAGGGGCGCCAGGCGCTGGAGGCCCGGTTGGCCTTGGGTCCGCACCAGCGCTGGGCAGGCTGCGGGTCGGCGAGAAAATTCAGGTAGCCCTCGAAGTCCTGCCGCGTCAGGCTCGACAGGGGCTTGCCGCACTCGTGCACGGCCCAGAGCATGAGGCGCTCGCACTCGCGCTGGTAGATGCGCGCCGTGCCCGGCGAGCGGTCATATTCGGCCAGAAAGCAGGAGATCGCCTCGAGGTCCGAGTCGGCGCTGATCTGCCGCCTGGCCCGATCCGCCCGGTTTTCCCCTTCCTGACCCGAGAGGCCCGGCGCGAGTTTGGTTTGCGCCAGTGGCCGGATCGGCGGCAGGTCGGGGCCGCGCCTCAGAAGCGGTTGTGCGACCCGTCGCACAGGGCGCCCTTGGCGCTGGTCTTGCAGCCGCAAAAGTACACGGTCTCGCTCTCTTGGGCCGTGTAGGGGATTGGCGTGAATTCGCTTCCCTTGTGTGACCCGTCACAAAAGGGCTGCGTCGCGCTTTGCCCGCACCGGCACCAGTAATAGGTCTTGCCGGCCTCGACCGCCACCGGGTACGGCGCTCGCTGGGCGATCTTTGCTTGGGTCATGCATGGGTCTCCGGCGTTGGTCTTGCGCTTGTGCGCCAATGATAGCGAGATCGTCGGTCCGCCGAATACAATGCCCCGGATTGCCGCGATCTGGGCCGCACGGCGGCCGACGTGACGGCAGCCCGGCGTGAGGTTTTTTTTGCCCCGGAGGCTTTGCTCAGATGACGCCGTCCCCGCTACGATCTCCCAGCCGTGATTGGCACGAGCGCATCGACCCCGATGAGGGGCCGCGCTTTGCGCGCTACGCGCAATTGTTTGCGCAGATGCAGCGTGCCCAGTCGGCCAGGTTCGGCCCCGGGCGGGCCCTGCATCGGCGCCAGTTGCTGGCGGTCCATGCCCAATTCGAAGTGCTCGAGGGCTTGCCCGAGCACGCTCGTCACGGCCTGTTCGCGCGGCCGGGCTGCTACGACGCCTGGGTTCGCTTGTCCAACGGTGCTTCGTCCAGCAACCCGGACCGGCGTGCGGACGTGCGCGGGTTCGCGATCAAGGTGCTGGGAGTGCGCGGCCCGGGTGCCCTGGGTGCGGGCGAGACCGAGTGCCAGGATTTTCTCCTGATACAGCTGCCGGCAACGGGATTTGCGAGCAGCGCAGACTTCGTCGAGGTGGCGCTGGCCGCCGCCAAGGGACCGCTGGCGGTGATCCGCACCCTCGTGCGCCGCCACGGCCTAATCGGCGGGTTGCGCCGGCTCCAGCGCATCGGCGCAGGGTTGAAGGCGCCGTTCTCGGGATTTGCCACGGAGCGCTTTTACTCGGCCTTGCCCTTAGCCTGCGGACCCTACGCGGTGCGGGCGCGCCTGCGGCCACCCACGGCGGAGACCGCTGGCGCCGGCGCGCAGGACGGCTGGGCGCAGGATCTGGCTGAGCGCCTGCGCCAGCGACCGCTGGTCTATGAGTTTCAGCTGCAGTTTTTTGTCGACGAGGCCAGGACGCCGATCGAGGACGGATCGGTCGACTGGCCCGAAGCCGTCGCGCCATACCTCACGGTGGCGCGTCTGACGCTGCCAAAACAGATTCCGGAGGCGGCGTTTGGGCAACGGGTGGAGGCGGCCACGTTTGATCCGTGGGCGGCCTTGGCCGAGCATCGGCCCCTGGGTGAGCTCATGCGTGCCCGCAAGGTGGTCTATTACACAAGCCAGCAAGGCCGAGGCCAGTCGACGTAGTTGCTCCACCCCGATGCGCACCTAAGACATTCACATCTAAGTTCCTATGCAATGGAGCCGGAGAGCGCCGCTGACCCGTGAGGGAAGGGAAGATGCCTCCTGCGAGCGGGGCGCTAGCAAACACGGCGGGCGGCGGCCACCTGGCGGCCTTCGAACCAGAGGGCCAACGCGGCGAGTGACTTCGAGGATCTAGCGCATCGCCGCGAACGAAGTGCAGTTGGTGACCCAATCATGAAGTGGAATAGATGGAAATCGCCGATATCACCAGAGCGTTGCAACAGGAGCCGGTCTGGATCGTCTTCGTAAATGTGCTTTTGGAGCAAATCGGGCTGCCGGTGCCAGCCGCACCGACTCTGCTGCTGGCAGGCAGCCTGGCGATGACGATGGGTGAGATGGGCCAGATCTTCGCCGCTGCGATCGTCGCATCCGTGGTTGGAGATTGCCTTTGGTATTGGGCGGGTACGCGGTTCGGATACCGCGTGCTAGCGGGCCTGTGCAAGCTCTCGATCAATCCGGCATCGTGCGTGTCGCAGACGGAGGCCAGATTTGTCCGTTGGGGCCTCGTTTCGCTGTTGGTCGCGAAGTTCATTCCGGGGTTCTCCGTCGTGGCGCCGCCCATAGCAGGCGCATTGCGGATGTCATTGCCCGGCTTTTTGCTGGCAGCGGCCGCAGGCGCTGCGCTCTGGGCCGGTGCTGCGCTTGGCGCAGGCTGGGTGCTGCGCGGAACCGTGCCAAATGCGCTTGCGGTACTTGATCAACATATGGATGGGGTACTCGTCGTCAGCGTCCTGATGCTCGGCTTGTGGCTGGGATGGAAACTCTGGCGCAAGCATCAATTTCGCAAAGCAAGCGCGCTTGCGCACATAACCGCGAAAGAGCTCCTGGAAGCACTGCGTAGCGACAAAGCGCCGTTGTTGCTCGACCTGCGAGGCGCGACGATGGTTTCGCAGACCGATCCCATTCCCGGCGCGATCGTGACCGACCAGGATCACTTGAGCGAAGCGGTCGCGAGTTGGCCCAAGGATCGGGACATCGTCACGCTTTGCGCCTGCCCGCAGGATGCCGGTGCAATTCAAGCTGCGCACAAGCTCATCGATCGAGGATATGCGTCGGTGCGCCCGCTTTCGGGTGGCTACGAGGCTTGGCTCGCAGCCAGCACAGGTCCGCCGCCATAGCCAGTGCACGCCCGGCAATTCTCGTTACTGTGACAGCGCTGGCGTCGTGGCCGATGGGAAGAACCGTCATGGGCAGGCCCTCGGAAACCGCTGCCTGGAGCGCGGCGTAGTTCACGGCGTCCTGCGAGGTGACCGTACTGTCCATCGAGGGTCCTATTGTTACCAGGACAGTCGCGGGTGCTTGAAACACTCGACAAGAAAATCGATCCGCACGCGGACCTTGGTAGGTACGTGCTTGGGCGTTGGATAGACGGCGTAGTTGCCAAACTCGAGGCTGCGATATTCGGGCATGAGTTCCACCAGTTGTCCGGCGACCAGATCGTCCCCAACCAGAAAGGTGGGTTGCGGTATGACGCCCTGGTGAGCCAGCGCCGCCGCCCGGCATGTCACTACACTATTTTGTTTTCACCATTGTTTTGACTCCCGAGAGGGGACTTGGCGACGGGAACGGATGGGGGCGCGTTCCCGCTCCAATTGCACTACTTCTGAAAATACCCGTTTTCAGAAGTAACAGCATCCTTCCCCTGCGGGGCCAGAAGCCGCGGCCGGCCAGCCGGTAGCTGGCGGGCCGCGGTCGGTCCCTGCCCGCTCGTGCGCTCAGCGCGCGAACAGATCCGCCATCACGGCGGCGTCTTTGTCGCAGGCGTGATTCAGGCACGGCAACCCTAGCGCCGCCTCGATCGTTCGCAGCAGCGAAAAATGGTTGTAGTGCCGGTTGCTCTGGACGACCGGGCTGCTCCGGTAGCTCGTCTCGACCGTCAGCAGAACCCGGTTCTGGTTTTGCGGCGGAAATTTCTGGCCGGCCGGCGGCGCCGTGTTCACGCCGCTGTAGTCGTTTTCGTCCCAGACGATCACGATCGCGTTCTTGCCGTCGCGCCATGCCGGCGAGGCCTTGATGCTGGCGACGAGCCGCTCGATCGTCGAATCGCCCTGGGCGATGAGCCCAGGATTGAGGCCGTTTTGGGTGCCGTCGTCGCTGAGGTCCAATTCGCAGAACGAGTCGCCGTTGCTGCGGCCGTGCTGGTCGTTGCACTGATTGGGGACGATGAACGAATATGCCGGAACCGAGCCCGTCGCCAGATCGGCATACAGTCCATGCGTTCCGTCAAAGGGGACCACGTTGCCCAGGCCCAGACCTGGTTCGGTATTTTCCTGCACGCTCTTAAAATACACGAACGGGTTGTGCTTGGCGGCATACAACTTCACGTAGCTGCCCGGGGATGCCGGCAGGTTTGCCCAGATCGGCGCCGAAAGGTCCGTCAGGTCGGTCACCGTGCCGTTGCTAAAGCCGACGTTGTCGGCGCCGGCCAGGGGAAGGCTCTCCTGATAGCTCTTCCAGTCGCGCCCCGCCCGCACCAGTTGGTCGGCAATGGTCTTGCCGTGGATATCGCTGGCCTGGTCCAGGGCCATCACACCGTCAAAGTCGGCCAGATGATTGAACACGGCAGGCGTGACGCCCGCCGGGCTGATCTTCGAGACCTCGTTCCAGTTGTCGACGGCTTCGGTGACGGCATCGGCACCCGAACCGCTGATCGGGCAGACCGCCCCGCCGCCGACGCTGTAACTGACCGCCTGCCCCTTGCTGTTGGTAACGGTGAGCACCGAAATGCTAGCAGCGTTGTCCGCGTCGATGATGCCCGATGCCAGGTTCGTCTGGCACGCCGTGTCGTGCCAGTCGGGATTGTTGTCGCTGCGCACGCCAAAGTTGGAGCCACCGACAATTTCCAGGTAATTCGTCAGGCTCGGATGGCCCACCGCGAAATAGTTCGTCGCTACGCTAACCTTGCCATCGGCGATCAGAGCGTTCATATATGGCTCGCTCGGATTGTTCACGACCTGGCCGTAGCCGTGGTTCTCCATCATGATCAGGAACACGTGGTCAAGTTGCGGAACGCCCGACGGCACGTTCCCCTCATGAGCGCCCGCGGCAGCCCCGAGCGCCATCGCCAAGGCGGCAAGCGCGCCGGCAATCCTTTTTGTGTTGGTCATGGACATTCCTCTTCGAGTGGATGGGACCCCTGGGCGCCAGCCGGCGAGACGCTCGCCGCAGCGCAGGTGTACTCGTGCAAGGTAGTGGCCCAAGGCGACGGGACTGTGACGATCACCAAGCGCACAGGGGCATGGCCGCATTGCGCATGGGATGCGCTCGTCATAGCGGCCGGGTCTTGGCACATCGGCGGCAAGGGGACAAAGTGACTGTCGCAAATTTGCTGCAAGCTGGAATCTATCCGAGCCGCGCACGCGTTCGGTGCGCGCCGCGTCCACTAAGATCGACTTCACGACGATATACGTCACGAGAAGTTCATATTTCCGAGACAGGGGATGGCCAGGAAGCAGCTCGGTGCCCTGCTGGTAGGCTTGCTGCAAGCCGCGGGCATCGGCCAGGCGACGGCGCAGCAGGAGCAGGTGCCAGCGATCGATGCCACGCTCGAAGCCATCGTTGTCACCTCGCAAAAGCGCAGCGAGGACCTCAAGGAAGTGCCGCTGAGCGTCTCGGCGCCGTCCGGGGAAGCGCTCAGGGATAACCAGATCGCCGATTTCGCCGATCTCTCCCGCAGCATCCCCAACGTCTCCTTCCTGTCGCAGGCCTGCGCACGCTCGAGATCCGCGGCGTCACCTCGCAGGCGGGCTCGGCCACCGTCGGTGTCTACCTCGACGACGTGTCCCTGAGAACGCGCAATCTGTACAGCCAGGGAACGGCCGAACCGCGCTCCTTCGATGTCAACCGCCTCGAAGTGCTACGCGGGCCGCAGGGCACGCTCTATGGCGCGGGCTCGATGGGCGGCACCATCCGCTTTCTGAGCAACGCGCCCGATCCGGGCGCTTTTGCCGCCACCGCATCGGCGCAGCTCGCCGACACCGATCATGGCGGCGTTACTTACGAGGCGCAGAGCGTGCTGAACCTGCCGTTCCTATAAACCTGTCCAAAGCCGACCATAGGAAGCTTTCGACAATTTCACCATGGAATATTTTCCAAGACGCCGGCCGAACAGTTTTGCCGGCGATTCGCGCTTCG
>OKRD01000107.1:0-1565 GCA_900290335.1 Burkholderiales bacterium
GTACGTGGTAGATGCTGTTGTCACCAGACCGACATGCTTGGTGACCATGGCCAGGGCCGGCAGCAACGTCATCGGCTCCAGCTCGACCATGTCTCTGCCGGTCCGAGACAACGAGCCACGCGGTTTGTCACCCTGGCGAATTCCGGCACCGTCGGCAAAGAAGATCATATCGATCTTGCCACGCTCGGCAATCTGTGTGCTGCGCACATAATGCTCGACTTGCAGTGTGCCGTCGGCTGGTACATCCGGATGGCGCCATGCGGCCGGGTGATAACCATGGCCGCGTATCGACAAGCCGAACCGCATCATGCGTGCAGTCATCACTCAGTCCCCTCAAACAAGATGGCGCAGCAGATCGCCGACATTCGGCACTTCTTCCGAATGGCGAATCATATGAATGTCCGCCGGCACTGCGTTATCCGGTCGCAATCGCACTGCGTTGCGCGCGGTGGCCGGCAGATCTGCAAGCTCGCACCCGCACGCAGGTTCGGCGAACGCCCAGACCTGATCTTTGATCGGCGTCGTGTCCGTCATCGTCTTCCGCCGCTGCTCTGCATGCCCCTAGCGAATACGCCGCTTGCATCGAGGTGAACGCTTGCCCCCTGGCCGCCTTAGATCTGAGCGTGCCGCGGGCCTCCACCAGCAATTCAGCCGGAAAGTACAGTCCGCTACCTCGGCGTTGATGTCGGGGATGCACTCAATCGCGCCGAGCACACGGAGGTGTAGGAGACGGGCGGCTTCCCCATGTNNCTAAGCAGGTTCCGCCCGGTTGACCAACGGATGGGTTGTACGATTCGCTATGCGTGCCGATTCGCAGGGGTATCGCATGGCAGGAAAGTCTCCGGTTACCGCGAGCGACGAACAACGCGCCGCCCTTCTGGCTCTTGCCAGCTCCCGCGATCGTGGAGAGGCGGACCGGGCGCGCCGTGCTGCTGACGCTGGCCGGTTGGGCCAGCCCCAAGATCGCCGCGGCGTTCGGCGTGCGAGAGGATACGATCCGCCTGTGGCGCAGCGATTTCGCCAACGGCGATGTCGCAGCGCTGAAGGCGAGCGTCGCGCCCGCCCTTGTTGGAAGCCCCCGTGGCCGATCGACCGAACTGGACGCTACCGCGCCTGCGCGCCGCGATCGAAGCGCGCCAGGGCGTGCGCATCAGCCGTTCGCAGCTGTCCAAGGCGCTGCGAAAAAAAGTTCCGTTGGCGGCGGCCGCGGCACACACTGAAGGGACGCCAGACAGCGGGCGAGGTGGAGCGGATCGGCCTGCGCCTGCAACTGCGCAAACAGCAGGCCGAAGCGGGCGACATCGTTCTCCTTTACGGCGACGAGAGCGAGGCGTTGACGCATCCCTACCTGGCGCGTGCCTGGGCGAAGTCGGGCGCAGACCTGCGCGTGCCGGCGCCCGGACAAGCCAAGAAGGTGGCGATGCTGGGGTCGCTCGACCCACGTCACGCGCCAACTCATCGTCCATACCAGCCCAACCAAGCGCAGCAGCGACTTCATCGCCCATCTCGGGCAACTCGATCGTCTCCATGGCCCGCAGCCCGGGCGGCCCGTCAAGCCGGCCGTG
>OKRD01000107.1:1575-1713 GCA_900290335.1 Burkholderiales bacterium
GCCGCTCGCGCGCACTGGCTCACCGTCGAGTGGCTGCCCAAATATGCGCCCGAACTCAACGCCATCGAGGTGGTGTGGCACGATCTCAAGGCCAATCACCTCGCCCATCAGACCTTCACCGACGCTACCGCGCTCGAC
>OKRD01000106.1 GCA_900290335.1 Burkholderiales bacterium
AAATACAGATCGTGCGAGAGCGCGTTGGCAATGGTCAGCAACAGCCCATCGGCCGTGGACAGTGCCGCCGCCAGTCCGCCGGCCGCGACGAGGCCGGTGATCACGTAGGGCAGACCGGCAATTTCCGGCATTGCCAGTACGACGATGTCGGAACCGACCTGCATTTCCGCCAGCTGCACGATTCCGTCGCGATTGACGTCTTCGATCCGCAGAAACGAGGGATCGATGCGGCTCCAGGAGGCGACCCAGGCAGGCAGGTCGCTGAAGTGCTTGCCGACCACCGCCGTGTACACGTCGTACTTCACCAGCACCGCCAGCGCCGGTGCCGAGAGGTACAGCAGAAGGATGAAGAACAGTGCCCAGAAGATCGAACTGCGCGCCTGCTGCACATTCGGCGTCGTGTACGAACGCATCAGGATGTGCGGCAATCCGGCCGTGCCGGCCATCAGGCAAAAAACGAGGGCCAGGAAATTCCAGCGCTTGGTCGAGCGCGCCTGCTCGGCCTTGTCCGGATCGGCTTCGCCGCTCCAGAACGGCTCGGTGTGCGGCATCAGGGGACTGCCGCGCTCGGCGTATTGGGCTGCCTCCTGCTGCCAGGCGCGCCGTGCCTCTTCGGGGCCCGCCGGATATGCGGCCAACGCACGCTCCGCGGTGCGCAGCTCGTGCATCGATGCGCGATGCGCCTTGAGATCCTCGATGCTCCTGCGGGCGGCAGCCTGCCCTTCGCGCCAGGAGGCCGGCAATGCGGCAATGCGCGCATTGATCTCGGCAGCGCGCTTCAGGTAGATTCCGCGCACCTCCTGCTCGCGCGGATCCTTGGTCAATTGCCGCTCGCGTTCGGCCAGACGCTCCAGGACCGAGCCGTAGGCTAGTTGCGGCAGCGGCGAGTGGGTGTACTGCAGGCCCAGCCATGCCACCGGAATCAGGTAGGCGATCAGCAGGATGATGCACTGCGCGACCTGGGTCCACGTAACGGCGCGCATGCCGCCGAGGAAGGAGCACACCAGGATGCCCGCCAGGCCCAGAAACACGCCGTAGCTGAAGTCGACATTGGTAAGGTGGGTTGTGATCAGCCCGACGCCATAGATCTGCGCCACGACGTAGACGAAGGAGCAAGTGATCGCCGCGACCATGGCAATCGCGCGCGCAAGATCACCGCCATAGCGGGCGCCAATGAAATCGGGGATGGTGAACTGGCCGAACTTGCGCAGAAAGGGGGCGATTAGCAGGGCAACCAGGCAGTACCCGCCGGTCCATCCCAGCACGAAGGCCAGGCCGTCGAAGCCCAGCAGGTAGAGCGAGCCGGCAAGGCCGATGAAGGAGGCCGCCGACATCCAGTCGGCCCCCGTCGCCATGCCGTTGAAAAATGCCGGCACGCGGCGCCCGGCCACGTAGTACTCGGCAACATCGGTGGTGCGGCTCATGATGCCGATACCCGCGTAGAGGCCGATCGTCGCGAACAAGAACGTGTAGCCGATCAGCACCCGCGGCAAACCGAGGCGCTCGCCCAGCCCCAGCAGCAGGACGAAGAGCAGAAAACCGACGGTGAACCAGCCGTAGTAGCGGCGCAGCGTTCGGGAGAAGTTGCTCCCTGCCCCGGCCTCGGCATCGGCTCTGACCGATGCAACCGCGGTGCTGGAAGTCGGAGTTGTCAAGCGCCCACCGGCATCAGTTGCCCTCGTCCGGGCCGGCGTCAAATGCGGCATCGCGCGCGCCTTGCCAGCGCGCGTACAGGAGCACGATGAGCAGATAGACCAGCAGCGATCCCTGCGCGGCCATATAGAAGGAAAACGGCCAGCCCAGGAAGGTGAAGCTCAGCGATCGCGCAAAGTACGACGCGACGAAGGTGACGACAAACCAAACCAGCAGCAGCGCCACCGTAAGGCGGCGCGTCTGTATCCAGTACTGCCGGCCTCGCGCCTCAGCAGCCATCGCGTGGTTCCGCACAGCAGTAGCGGCGCGCACGCCCACGCCACGGGCGCAGGATCACGGCTGCGCCCTACAGGGTTACCTTGAGCTGCTCCAGGATCGCGGGGTTTTCCAGCGTGGAGACGTCCTGCGAAATGCTCTCGCCCTTAGCCAGCGAGCGCAGCAGGCGCCGCATGATCTTGCCCGAGCGGGTCTTGGGCAGGTTATCGCCAAAGCGTATATCTTTGGGCTTGGCGATGGGACCGATCTCCTTGGCGACCCAGTCGCGCAGTTCCTTGGCGATACGCAGCGCCTCCTCGCCCTCGGGCCGGGCGCGCTTGAGCACGATGTAGGCGCAGACCGCCTCGCCGGTCAGATCATCGGGACGGCCAACCACGGCCGCCTCGGCCACCATCGGGTGGGACACGAGCGCCGATTCAATTTCCATGGTCCCCATCCGGTGCCCGGACACGTTGAGCACGTCGTCGATCCGCCCGACAATCGTGAAATACCCCGTCTCCTTGTCCCGGATCGCACCGTCGCCCGCCAGGTACAGCCCCCCGCCCAGCTCCGCCGGGTAATACGATTTCTGGAACCGTTCGGGATCGCCCCAGATCGTGCGAATCATCGCCGGCCAGGGCCGCTTGATGACCAGTAGCCCGCCCTGGCCGTTGGGCACATCGTGACCCGTCTCGTCGACGATCGCGGCCTCGATTCCGGGCAAGGGCAAGGTGCAGGAGCCGGNNCGGCAGCGGCGTGATCATGTGGCCGCCGGTCTCGGTCTGCCAGAAGGTATCGACAATCGGGCAGCGGCCGTTGCCAACTTGCTTGTGATACCAGATCCATGCTTCGGGATTGATCGGCTCGCCGACAGTGCCCAGGATGCGCAGCTGGGAGAGATCAAAGCGCGACGGGTGCGTGGTTGGGTCGCCGTCGTTGGCCTTGATCAGCGCGCGGATGGCGGTTGGCGCGGTGTAGAAAATGCTGACCTTGTGATCCTGGCACATCCGCCAGAAGCGGCCCGCGTTGGGAAAGGTGGGCACGCCCTCGAAGATGATCTCGGTTGCACCGACGGCCAGCGGCCCGTAGCAGACGTAGGAGTGGCCCGTCACCCAGCCCACGTCGGCCGTGCACCAGAACACGTCGGTGGGCCTGATGTCGAAGGTCCACTTCATGGTCAGGATGGTCCACAGCAGGTACCCGCCGGTGGAGTGCTGTACCCCCTTGGGCTTACCGGTCGAGCCCGAGGTGTAGAGCACGAAGAGCGGGTGCTCGGAGTCGACCCATTCGGGCTCGCAGCTCGCCGCCTGCCCCGCCATGAGATCGTCCATCCACAGGTCGCGTTCGCCGTGGAAGGGAACCTTCTGGCCGCGGCGCCGGTAGACGATGACCTTGCGCACCGCGTCGCACCCGCCCATCGCGAAGGCTTCGTCGATTGCCGGCTTGAGCGCAACGGGCTTGCCACCGCGCATCTGCTCGTTGGCGCAGATCACCAGGCTCGCACCCACGTCGACGATCCGCTCCTGCACCGACTTGGCCGAGAAGCCGCCGAACACGACCGAGTGGATGACGCCCAGGCGCGCGCAGGCCTGCATGGCGATCACGGCCTCGATGGACATGGGCAAGTACACGATTGCCCGGTCCCCCTTCTTGTACCCGAGCGCGCGCAGTCCGTTGGCGAACTGGCAGACCTTGGCATGGAGTTCGCGATAGGTGATGCGCGTCACCGCGCCGTCGTCGGCCTCGAAGATGATCGCCGTTTTGTCGGCATTGCCGTTTTCCAGGTTGCGATCCAGGCAGTTGTAGGAGGCATTGAGCCGTCCATCGGCAAACCAGCGATAGAACGGGGCCTTGGACTCGTCGAGCACTTGCGTGAACGGCTTGTGCCAAATAACGTTTTCCAGCGCAAGGCGGCGCCAGAACGCTGCCGGATCGTCCTGGGCCTGCGCGCACAGCGCCCAGTAAGCGTCCATCCCGGATATGGCGGCGCCGCGCATGGCGCGCTCGTCCGGCGGAAAAACGCGCTTTTCGAGCAATACGGATTCGATGCTGGTCATGACCTGCTCCCCATGCACGGTGCGTGTTGTGTTCTTGGAATTTTACGACCTTATGAATCTGCCCTTACGGCCACCTTACGCGCGGCGCCGGCTCGCGCCGGCACGCGCCGGCGCGAACGGGTGCGCACGAGCCCGCAATCCCGGCGCCGGCCCGCCGCCGCAGGCTGCGCCGGGCGCACACCGCGCCAAGCAGGCGACTAATGCCGCTCCGGCTCCCAGCGGCCCTGGTGCGAGCGCCACCCGCCGCCCTCCTGGACCCAAGTGTGGGGGACATAGCGATAGCCGGGCCGCGGTGCTTCCCAGCGCCCAGGCACCCAATCGTGCCGGCCGCCGACCCAGCCCCAGTACCCGCTGATCCAGAAGTAGCCCGGTGCCGGTGCCACTCCCACGACCTCCACCCGCGGCGGCGGCGGCGCCATCGTAACGTAGGCGCCGTCGTAGGGCGCCGGCGCCACCACGCACGCGGTCGCAAGCGCTGCTGCTGCCAGCACCAGCGCGCAACGTCGAAGAAGTTTCACGGGCATCTCTCCTGTTGGCCGCGAACCAGTGCCGATCCTAGTAGCCGTGGTCATGGTCATGATCGTAGCCGCGGTCGCCGTCGTAGCCGTGCGGTCTTTCGCGATCGACCATGATGCTCTCGGCGATGCGAATCGCACTGTCGATGTGTTGCACCGCCCGATACTGCAGGTCGCGCACCGACGGGTTGTCCTCCTGCTGCGCGACATCGTCGCGCGCCTTGCGCAGCAGCTCGGAGACGCGCCGCAGGCGCCCTGCGGCATCCGGATACGTGTCTTCGCGCGGGTGATCGTAGACATTCTTGCCGTCGTAGTACGCGGCGCGCTGCACCTCCTCGATGGCGCGATCGATCTCACCGATCGCGCGAAACTCCCGCTCCTCCATCGGGCCCCCCGGCCGGTGCTCGAGAAACCAGCGCGCGTCGTGCAAGTCGGTAAGCGCGTGCAGGTACGCGGGATGGCGCCCCGGCGCCTGTGCCTGCGCCAGCAGCGGCAAGGCCATCGCCAGCGCGAGGGCGGGGATAACAAGTCGCATCTTCATGAACCCTTCCTTTTTTCATTCCGGTGCACGAGCGTTAGGCCACGCGCAACCTGCCAGGACCCGTCGGCGTCAGCGACCGCGTCCAAGTCGCGAGCCTACCGCAAGCAACGCCGCGCAAGGGGCCGCGGTTTACGCCGGCGTGTAAGCAATTCTCCTGCGATGTAACAATTCATTTTTGCGCGTGCCGCGCGCCCGGTGCGCCAAATCCCGCTCGTGCAAGCATCGGTCCTTTCGACCATGATAATGACATGGTTTATGGTCGTGCCTCTGGGGCACCGCACAGCAGGGGCGCCGGCGGGCGATTCGTCGACGTTCCCGCCGCATCGCCCGACCATTCCGCGCTTTTGGTGGTGCGCCGGCGGGGCACACCCGCCGCAGACAGCAAATGCTGGAATTCGCGCATGAGTGAATTGACGGTGCTCGCGGCCCCTCTGCCACGTGACGCGAGAAGATCCGAGGACGACTTCTTCGCCTACCAAGGGCTGATGGCGCCGGGGTCCGCTTGATGCGGCGACTGCAGTTCCCCGCCAAGATGGCGATCGTGGGCGACACTCGCGCGCCATGATCGACGCCGGCACGCAGCTCCCCCACGATGCCGGCAAGACCGCGACCGAGACGCTGGGCGCCGCGTCCGAGGGGGCCGACCTCATGCAAGCGGTCAAGCACACGACGCAGCAGCAGAGCGCTGCCTTCACCGAACTGAGCCTGACGATCAACGGTTTGATCGACGCCAGCCACAACAACTTCGCGCTGGTCGCCGAACTGGGCGCCGACGCCGCCGAGCTGCCCACGCGCGGAATGGAGCTATTCGAGCAGATGGGCCGGTTTCAGCACGGTGCGCCGGGCAGCGGACCCGCGCTCTGATTGCGACGCATTAGCGTCGCGGGCCTGCGGATCAATCCTGCGCCCGCCGAGACCGCGGGCGGGCCCGGCGGCAGGATTGCGCGGGCCATTTCTTTTCCCCTTCTGCGTTAGGACAAGGGCGCGCCCGCCCCGCGCGTATCATTTGTGCACTGCATAACCGACGCAAAAAACATAGCGGGGAGATGGTGCCCAGTACGACAGACCCGGCGCAGGACGCGGCACCGGTGCACCTGCCGGCGCAGCGCCTGCAGGACCTGATCGACGAGTTGCGCCGCGGCGGCNNTGCGCGACGGCGCCATACTCTACGAGCGCCTGCAAAGCACAGCCGATCTGCCGGTGGGTCTATCCGACGAACAGGCGCCGGGTTCGTACCGGATTTCCCGCACCGGCAGTTCCCGGCGCTTTGCCTGGGCCAACGGGCCCCAGGCGCTAAAGCCGCTGGTCTTCGTGCCGCGCGAGACGCTCTGGCGGGCAACCCGGCGCGACGACGGCGCCCTAGCGTTTGACGCGAACATCCCGGAGCCGGAACCGCTGGCCGTGATCGGTGTGCGCAGTTGCGACCTGGCGGCGCTGGCGCTGCAGGACCGGCATTTCCTGCACGGCAGCTATCCCGACCCTTGTTACGCCAGCCGTCGGGAGAAGCTCTTCCTCGTAGCCGTCCATTGCAGCCACCCCGCGCAAACGTGCTTTTGCGCCTCCAGCGGCGATGGCCCGCGCGCCACGAGCGGTTTTGACATCGCACTGTCCGAGCTCGACGATGGATTCGTGGCCCAAACCGGCACCGAGCGAGGCGCACAGGTATTGGCGGCCCTGGGCCTACCCAAGGCGAGCGCCGAGCAGCTCGCCGACGCCGAGGCGCAGCTTGCCCGGGCCGCGGCCATGCAGCAGCGCGCCCTGCCCAGCCGCAACTTGCAAGCCTGCCTGTTCGCCAACCTGGAACATTCGCGCTGGAAGGACGTGGCGCAGCGCTGCCTCTCGTGCGGCAATTGCACTTCCGTGTGCCCCACCTGCTTTTGCCACAGCGAAGCCGAGGTCCCGCAGCTCGATGGCAAGCGCTCGGAACACATTCGCGAGTGGGATTCTTGCTTCACCCAGACGCACAGCTACCTTCATGGCCTGACGATCCGGCCCGACACGCGCACGCGCTATCGCCAGTGGCTCACGCACAAGCTCGGTGCCTGGCACGAACAGTACGGTCGCAGCGGCTGCGTCGGCTGCGGGCGCTGCATCAGCTGGTGCCCGGTGGGCATCGACATCACCGAGGAAGCGGCTGCCATCTGTGGGTCGGGAAAATAGCCATGGCCCAGCTGCCGATGAGCGCCGAGATCGTCGGCCGCATCGAAGAGTCGCCGACGATTTTCACCTTGCGCCTGCGTCTTACCGAGGACCACGCGCGCGAGGCCTACCGATTCGCGCCCGGCCAGTTCAACATGGTGTACCTCTACGGCGTGGGGGAAGTGCCGATCTCCATCGTCTCGGACCCCAGCGGCCCCGCGCTGCTCGACCACACGATCCGCGCCGTGGGGCGCGTCACCCAGGGCCTGGCGCGCTTGCAGCAAGGCGATCGAATCGGCCTGCGCGGACCCTTCGGGCGCGGCTGGCCGCTGCGCGAGGCCGAGGGCCACGACATCCTCGTGGTCACCGGCGGATTGGGCTGCGCGCCGATAGTGGCCGTGATCAACTACATCCTGATGCGGCGCGAGCGCTTCGGCCGCCTGACCATCATCCAGGGCGTCAAGCACGCCGAGGAGCTGATCTGGCGCGAGCGCTATGCCTACTGGAACACGCTGCCCGATACGCGGGTGCTGCTGGCCGCCGACCACGGCGGGCCGCTGTGGCCCTTTCACGTCGGCCTGGTCACGGAGGTCTTCGACGAGGCGCAGATCACGCCCGCCAACACCGTCGTGATGATGTGCGGCCCGGAGGGCATGATGCACGCGGGCATCAAGAACCTGACGGCGCGCGGCGTCGCCGAGGAGCGCATCCACCTGAGCATGGAGCGCAGCATGCACTGCGGGGTGGGCCAGTGTGGCCATTGCCAGTACGGGGCCAGCTTCGTGTGCCGCGACGGCCCCGTCTTCCCATATCCGCGGGTCAAGGAGCTCTTCCAGGTGCGGGGGTACTAGTGACGATGGCCGCAACCAAGCCCAGGGTGGCCGTGCACAAGTTCAGCTCGTGCGACGGCTGCCAACTGGCGTTCCTGAACCTCGGAGATGCGCTGCTGCAGGTAGCCGAGCTGGTGGAGCTGGCCCATTTCGCCGAAGCCGGGCCGGTCGATCCCGACGCCCCCGTTGACATCGCCTTCGTCGAGGGCAGCGTGTCGACGCCCGAGGACCTGGAGCGCATTGCGCGGGTGCGGGCCAACTCGCGATTTCTGGTCACCATCGGCGCCTGCGCCACAGCCGGCGGAGTGCAGGCCCTGCGCAATCTGGCCAACACCGCCGAATGGGTGGCAGCGATCTACGCCAAGCCCGACCACATTCGCCTGCTCGAGCATTCGACGCCGATCGCCAGTCACGTCAAGGTCGACCTCGAGCTCTGGGGCTGCCCGGTCAACGCGCGCCAGATCATCGGCGCGCTGCGGGCACTGCTGTTCGGGGTCACGCCGGCGGAGGAGCGCGACAAGGTCTGCCTCGAATGCAAGCGCCGCCAGAGTGTGTGCGTGGTCGTGACCAAGGGCCTGGCCTGCATGGGACCGGTGACGCGCACCGGTTGCGGGGCGCTGTGCCCGAGCTTTGGGCGCGATTGCTACGCCTGCTACGGCCCGGCCGAGAACCCGAACACGGCCGCGCTGGCGCGCCGCTTCGAGGGCCTGGGGCTGTCGCCGGCGGCGGTCGGCCGGCGCTTCTTGTTCATCAACAGCGGTGCGCCGGCATTTCGCGACCAGGGGCTGGGTGCGTCGGGGAAGGCCAATGGCTGAGGAGCCCAAGAGCGCGGCCCCCGAGCGCGGGGAGCGCACGGTCCAGATCCACGTGCCCGTGCTTGCGCGCGTGGAGGGCGAAGGCGCGCTGCACCTGCGCATCCGCGGCGGGCAGATCGAGGAGCTGTCCCTGCAAATATACGAGCCGCCGCGCCTGTTCGAGAAGTTTCTCGAGGGCCGCTCGTACGAGGAAGTACCGGACATGGTGGCGCGGATCTGCGGCATCTGCCCGGTGGCCTACCAGATCAGCGCGGTCAATGCGCTCGAGGACGCCTTCGGTGTCGAGCCCGGTCCCTGGGTACAGGCGATGCGGCGCGTGCTCTATTGCGGCGAGTGGATCCAGAGCCATTGCCTGCACATCCACCTGCTGGCCGCGCCGGACTTCTTGGGCTACGAAAGCGTCATCGCCATGGCGCGCGATCACCCGCAGGTCGTGCGCCGCGGTCTGGCGCTGCAGGCATTGGGCAACGACCTCATGCGACTGCTGGGCGCGCGCTCGGTGCATCCGATCGGCGTCAAGGTCGGAGGCTTTCACCATGCGCCGCACCCGGCCGAGGCGCAAGCGATGGCCGAGCGGCTGCACGCGGCGCTCGCCGATACCCAGGCGCTCGTGCGCTGGTGCGCCTCCCTGGCCGTGCCGGAGGACTGGCAGGACTTCGTCAGCGTCGCCATGGGCGATGCGCAGCAGTACCCTATCGAGCGCGGCCGCATCATCGCCGGTGACGGGCTGGCGATCGACCCGGCCCAGTACGAGCAGCACTTCACGGAGGAGCAGGTCGCGCACTCCACGGCGCTCTATAGCCGCTACCGCGGTCGGGCGTACCTCGTCGGTCCCCTGGCCCGATTGAATCTGAACCGCGACCGGCTTGCGGCCCCCGTGCAGCAGCTGCTTGCGCAGACCGCGCTCGCATGGCCCAGCCGCAACATGTTCCACAGCATCGTCGCCCGTGCGATCGAGGTGCACTTCGCGGTGGCGGAGGCGGCGCGGCTGCTGCAGGACTACACCCTGCCCAGCGCCCCTGCGGTGGCCGTTACCCCGCGGGCCGGCGTGGGCTACGGCTGCTCGGAAGCGCCGCGCGGCCTGTTATGGCACCGCTACCGCGTGGACGGCGATGGCAGGATCGTCGAGGCCCGCATTGTTCCGCCCACCAGCCAGAACCAGGCGCGCATCGAGGAAGACCTGCGCCTGTCACTGCAGGCCTTCGGCCTGGATCACGACGACGAGCAGCTGCGCCTGCACTGCGAGAAGGTGATCCGCAACTACGATCCTTGCATCTCCTGCGCGACGCACTTTCTGCGCCTTGGCGTGCAGCGCGAATGAGCGCAATGGGCAAGCTGCGCATCATCGGGGTCGGATCGGCCGCCGGCGACGATCAGGCCGGCTGGCTGGTGGTGCAGGCGCTGCGGCGCACCCCCTTGGCGCAGCGCTGTGGGCGCGGCACCCGCATGCTCGCGCTGGACCGGCCGGGCGTGCAGCTGATCAGCCAGCTGGAGGGTGCCGACGCCGTGATATTGATCGACGCGATCCGCAGTGGCGCCGCGCCGGGCACGATTCACCGGATCGACGATCTAGCGCGGATCGAGGCCGATCTGCTGGTCTCCTGCCACGGCCTTGGCCTGGCCGCGACGCTCGAGCTTGCCCGGGCGCTCGACGTCATGCCCGCAACGCTGTTGCTCTACGGCATCGAGATCGACCCCGCAACGACGGGGGCCGCGCCCAGCAAGATGGTGACCGAGGCGGCCGACTTGCTGGCGCACCGGATCGTCGAGGAACTGCCGTTGCACGCGGCCAGCGAGAGCGCACCGGCGGGCGTGCCCTGACGCGGGCAGCACCGGCCGGCAGCGCACCGGCGAGCGAACGGCTGCTACTTCAAGGCCTCGTTGACGATCGTCTGCGCCTGCTCCTGAATGGAGAGCAGATGATCGCGCCCGCGGAAGCTCTCCGCGTAGATCTTGTAGATGTCCTCGGTGCCCGAGGGACGCGCGGCGAACCAGCCATGCTCAGCGATGACCTTCAGACCGCCGATCGCCGCCCCGTTGCCCGGTGCCTGCGTGAGGATCGCCTCGATCGCCTCGCCCGCCAGCTCCTTGGAGCGCACGCGCTCGGGCGTGAGTCGCGCCAGCGCCTTCTTTTGCTCGGGCTTGGCCGGCGCATCGATGCGCTCGAAAACCGGGTCGCCGAATTGCCGCGCCAGTCCGCGATACACATCGCCCGGATCGCGGCCCATGCGCGCGGTGATCTCGGCCGCCAGCAATGCCAGGGCGATGCCGTCCTTGTCGGTGGTCCACACCGTGCCGTCCTTGCGCACGAGCGAGGCCCCGGCGCTCTCCTCGCCGCCAAAGCCCAGCGAGCCGTCGAGCAGGCCGTCGACAAACCACTTGAAGCCGACCGGTACCTCGTAGAGCCGGCGGCCGCTTTGCGCGGTGACGAGATCAATCATGCGGCTGCTGACGATGGTCTTACCCACGCCCGCGTCCGGGCGCCAGCCGGGCCGATGGCCAAACAGGTAATGGATCGCCACTGCCAGGTAGTGGTTGGCCGGCAGCAGGCCGACGCTGGGCGCCACGATGCCGTGCCGGTCGTGATCGGTATCGCAGGCAAAGGCGATGTCGTAGCGGTCCTTCAAGCCGATCAGGCCATGCATGGCATAGGCCGAGGACGGATCCATCCGGATCTTGCCGTCCCAGTCCACTGTCATGAAGCGAAAGGTCGGATCGACCTCGTCGTTGACCATCGAGAGGTTCAAGCCGTAGCGCTGGGCGATCGCCGGCCAGTAATGGACCCCCGCGCCACCGAGCGGATCCACGCCCATGCGGATGTTGGCCGACCGGATGCACTCCATGTCGAGCACATTGCCAAGGTCGCCAACGTACGCCTCCACGTAATCGTGCTGGTGCGTGGTCGCGCAGCGCAGCGCCTGCTCGTAGGACATGCGGCGCACGCCCTTGAGGCCCTGCTGCAGGATCTCGTTGGCCCGGGCCTCGATCAGACTCGTTACCTGCGTGTCCGCCGGGCCGCCATTGGGCGGGTTGTACTTGAAGCCGCCGTCGTTGGGCGGATTGTGCGACGGCGTGATGATGATGCCGTCGGCCAGCCCGCGCGCGCGTCCGTGGTTGTAGGTCAGGATCGCGTGGGACAGGACGGGCGTGGGAACGTACTCGCCGCGCGCCGCGATCATCACGTTGACGCCGTTGGCCGCGAGCACCTCGAGCGCGCTGGCAAGCGCCGGCTCCGACAGTGCATGCGTGTCGATGCCCAGAAACAGGGGCCCGTCGATACCCTGCTGCGCGCGGTACTCGCAGATCGCCTGGCTGATCGCCAGCACGTGCCACTCGTTGAAGCTGCCGTGAAAGGAGCAACCGCGATGCCCCGAGGTGCCGAAGGAGACCCTTTGCTCCGCGACCTGCGGATCCGGCCGATTCGCATAGTAGGCCGTGATCAGCCGCGGCACATTGACCAACATCGCTGCCGATGCCGGCTTGCCGGCGTTGGGACTGAGATTTTCGTTGCTCATGAGTACTCTTCGAGAGTTAGCCGGCGGGTTCCATTTCGGGGCGGTACTGTCCTTTGCGCGCGGCCGCATTGAGCCGGGCGCGCAGGCACAGCGCCTCCTGCGCGGCCTTGACGTTTTCCGGCCGGCCGCGCCAGGCATCGAGCACCGGCTGCTGCAAGGCCCGCGCGTAGGAAAACGACAGCCCCCAGGGCGCCCGCATCGATGCGGCGTTCATCGCGTTCAGATTGGCCGTCGCCTGGGCCGGGGTCTGCCCGCCGGAGAGGAAGTTGATGCTCGGCACCGCGGCCGGAACGCTGCGCCGCAGCACCTTGAGGGTCTCGCGCGCAACCTCTTCGGGTCCGGCCTTGCGGGCGCAGTCCTTGCCCGGCACGACCATGCTGGGCTTGAGCAGCATCGACTCCAGGACCACCTTGTGTCGCTGCAAGGCGTGAAAAACGGCCTGCAGCACGGCCTCGGTGACCTCGGAACAGCGCTCGATGCTGTGGTCGCCGTCGAGCAGGACCTCGGGCTCGACGATGGGCACGAGGCCCTGCTCCTGGCAGATGGCGGCGTAGCGCGCGAGCACTTCGGCGTTGACTGCCATTCCCAGGGTGGTCGGGTTGCGCGCGCTGACCGGGTAGACCTCGCGCCACTTGGCAAACCGCGCACCGAGCGCCTTGTAGCCCCGCAACCGCTCCGCCAGGCCGTCCAGGCCCTGGGTGACCAGATCGCCCGGTGCATTGGCAAGCGCGGTGGTTCCCTTGTCGACCTTGATGCCGGGCACGATCCCCTGGCGCTGCGCCGCCAGCGGCAGCGCCGTGCCGTCGTCGGCCTTCTGGCCCAGCGTTTCCTCGAACAAGATCACGCCGCTCAGGTACTGGCCCAGCCCCGGCGCGGTGAGCAGCAAGGAGCGATAGGCCCGCCGGTTCTCCTCGGTCGACTCGATCCCGACCGGCTGAAAACGCTTGGCGATCGTCGGCTGGCTCTCGTCGGCCGCGAGGATGCCCTTGCCCTCTTGCACCAGGTCGCGGACCGTTGCCTTCAATTCCTCGTCTGTGCTCATGTGAAGCCCCTGCGGTCCCCGGTGCGACATGCTGCGTCAGGACCTTTTGACGCTGGTGAGGTCGAGCCTATGACTTGTACGGCCGCGCGCCTTGACCCTGGTCAACGTAGCGGCCCGGACTGGACGGCGCCCGTCGCCTAGCCGCCGTACAGGCGCCGCAATTCGGTCTTGAGCAGCTTGCCGGTGGCCGTGTGCGGCAGGCTCTCGACGATGATGACCGCATCGGGTTCACACCATTTGCCCACCTTGCCGCGGTAGAACGCGCGGATCTCCTCCGCCGTGGCGGAGGCGCCAGGCTTGAGCACCGCGACGATGACCGGCCGCTCGCCCCATTTTTCATCGGGGCGGCCGATCGCGGCGGCCTCGCGCACCGCCGGATGGGCGATGGCGACATTCTCCAGGTCGATCGAGCTGATCCACTCGCCGCCGGACTTAATCACGTCCTTGGTCCGGTCGACGATCTTCACAAAGCCCTCGGCATCGATGGTAGCCACGTCCCCGGTGTCGAACCAGCCGGGTTCCTCATGGGCGGGGACGGGATCTTGCCGGAAGTACCCACTGCAGATCCAATAGCCATGGACCTTCAGGCTGCCGAAGCTCACTGCGTCGAAGGGCAGATCCTCGCCCGCGGCGTCGACGATCTTGATGTCGACACCAAAAAGCGGCCGGCCCTGCTTGAGGGCGACCGCGGCTCGTTCGGCGGCAGGCAGCGCCTCGGTCTTGCGGGTCGGGCTGTTGATCACCCCCAGCGGACTCATCTCGGTCATGCCCCAGGCGTGAATTGTCCGGATACCGAGGCCTTCGAAGGCCTCCATCATGGCCGGAGGACAGGCCGAACCGCCAATCACCACGCGGTCGAGCTTGGACGGACGCTTGCCCGTCTCCTTGATATGGGCCAGCAGATTGAGCCAGACGGTGGGCACGCCTGCCGTGATGGTTACGCCTTCGGTTTCCATCAGCGAGGTCAGGCTCGGGCCATCGAGGTGGGGGCCCGGCATCACCAGCTTGCACCCGGACACCGGCGCGGCATAGGGGATGCCCCAGGCGTTGACGTGGAACATGGGCACGACCGGCAGCATCGCGTCGCGGGCCGTCAGCGCAAATGCATCGGCGAAATTGACCGCCATCGAATGGAGCACCGTCGAGCGATGGCTGTACAGGACGCCGCGTGGATTGCCGGTCGTTCCCGAGGTGTAGCACAGCGCGGCGGCGCTGTTTTCGTCGACTACCGGCCAGTCGAAGGTATCGGGCTGACCGGCCAGCAGCTCCTCGTAGCACAGCGCCTTGGGCAGCGTGGTCGAGGGCATGTGGGCCCGGTCGGTCATGAGGACGAAGCCGCGGACCTTGGGCAGCTTGTCTGCAAGACCTTCGAGCAGCTTGACGAAGGTCAGGTCGGTGAAGATATAGCGATCCTCGGCATGATTGATGATGTAGGTGATCTGCTCGACGAACAGCCGCGGATTGACCGTGTGACAGACGGCGCCGATGCCCGAGACGGCGTAATAGAGCTCCACATGCCGATAGCCATTCCAGGCCAAGGTGCCGACGATGTCGCCTTCGCCGAGGCCAAGGCCGCGCAGCGCGTTGGCGAGCTGCCTTGCCCGCCTAGCCATACCGACATAGGTATACCGGTGGATCGGGCCCTCGACGGTCTTGGAGACGATCTCGCAGTCGCCGTGGTACTTCGCCGCGAACTCCAGCAGCGAGGGAATGACCAGCGGCACGTTCATCATCTGTCCGAGCATCGGGACTTCCCTCCTGTCGTTGTTCTCGTTGGCGATCGATCGGCGCAAGCGCAGTATTCCACCATGGCGCACCAGCGGCAAGCCAGGCGCCGCCGACCCCGCCTCAGGCGCGCTCGAGGATCAGCGCGATTCCCTGGCCGACGCCAATACACATCGTACACAGCGCGTAGCGTCCCTTGGTGCGGTGCAGCTCGTTGATCGCGGTCGTCGCCAGCCGCGCGCCGCTGGCGCCCAGCGGATGGCCGATGGCGATGGCGCCGCCGTTGGGGTTGACGCGCGGATCGTCATCGGCCAGGCCCAGTTGACGCAGCACCGCCAAGCCCTGTGCGGCAAACGCCTCGTTGAGCTCGATGACATCCATCTGCTCCAGGCGCATCCCCGCGAGCTCGAGCGCCTTGCGCGTGGCCGGAACCGGCCCGATGCCCATGATGCTGGGCGCAACGCCCGCCGTTGCCATACCGACCACGCGTGCCCGCGGCGTCAAGCCGTTGCTCCCGGCGGCCGACTCGCTCGCCAGCAGCAGCGCGCAGGCGCCGTCGTTGACGCCCGAGGCGTTGCCGGCGGTGACCGTGCCGTCCGGGCGCACGATCGGCTTGAGCGCGGCCAGCGCCTCCAGGGAAGTGGCCCGCGGATGCTCGTCGCGGGCAACCACTACGGCTTCGCCCTTCTTCTGGGCAAGCGTCAGCGGCACGATCTCGGCATCGAAGAACCCGCTCTGCTGCGCGCGCAGCGCCTTTTGCTGCGAGGACAGGGCCATCTTGTCCTGATCCTCCCGGCCGATGCCGAACTGCTGGGCGACGTTCTCCGCGGTCTCGGGCATGGAGTCCACACCGAAGCGCTGGCGCATCAAGGGGTTGACGAAGCGCCAGCCGATGGTGGTGTCGTAGACGGCATTGGTGCGCGCAAAAGCGGTGTCGGCCTTGGGCATCACGAACGGCGCCCGGCTCATGCTCTCGACGCCGCCGGCGATCACCAGCTGCGCCTCGCCGCAGCGGATCGCGCGCGCCGCGCTGCCCAACGCGTCGAGCCCCGAGCCGCACAGGCGGTTGACCGTGCTGCCGGGCACCTCCTGCGGCAGGCCGGCCAGCAGCAGGCTCATGCGCGCGACGTTTCGATTGTCCTCGCCCGCCTGGTTGGCGCAACCCAGGATCACGTCGCCCACGCTCGCCCAGTCGACCCGGGCATTGCGCGCCACCAAGGCGCGGATCGGCGCGGCCCCCAGATCGTCGGGGCGCACCGACGCGAGGGACCCGCCATAGCGGCCAAAAGGGGTTCGGACGGCGTCGCAGACGAACGCGTGCAGGTTCATGGAGTTGGACCGTGGCTGGGGTTTGCAGCGGCGGCGCCGATGCCCGGGTCCAGCGCGATGAAGCGCGCCAGGTGGTAATCCTCGTCGCCGAGCTCGTGATCGATCATCACCAGGCGCTTGGCGTAGTGGGCCAGCGGCAGCTCCCAGGTCATGCCGATGCCGCCATGCATCTGGATGCACTCTTCCGCCACCAGGGCACCGGCCCGGCCGACAGTGACCTTGGCCGCCGCCAGCGCCCGCTCCCGGACCTCGCGCGCGGCCTCGAGCGCCGCGGCGGCATTGATCACGGCCGAGCGTGCCTGCTCGATCTCCAGCAGCAGGTCGACCATGCGGTGCTGCAGCGCCTGGAAGCTGCCGATCGGCACGCCGAACTGCCGGCGGGTCCGCAGGTATTCCAGGGTTGCCTGCTTGGCAATATCCATCGCCCCCAGCGACTCGGCGCTCAAGGCAAGCAAGCCGCAGCCGACCGCCCGCTCGATCGTCGCGAAGGCCTCGCCGGGCACTCCGAGCAGCGCGCTCGCGGGCAGCGCCAGGTCTTCGAACGTCAACTCAGCGCCCCGCCCGCCGTCGATCATGGGATACGTGCGCAGGCGCAAGCCGGGGGTGCCGGCGCGCACGAGAAATAGCGACAGGCCTTGCCCGCTGCCGGCCGGCCCGCCGGTGCGCGCTGCCACCACGAAGGCGTCGGCCTGCTGGGCCTGGTGCACGACTGCTTTGGTTCCGGCCAGCCGCCAGCCATCGGTCGCGCGCTCGGCGCGCGTTGCAATGCGGGCCGGATCCGCGCTCGAACCCGCCTCCTCGAAGGCGAGCAGCACGATCGTCTGGCCAGCGATCAGCTCCTCGAGCAGCGTGCGCGCGGCGGCCGTGCCCACGCTCGCCAGCGCCTGGCCGGCCATCAGTGCCCCGGTCAGGGGCTCGAGCACGAGTCCGCGACCCATGGCCTCGAAGACGACGGCGATGTCGAACCCGCCACCGCCGAATCCGCCGCTGGCCTCGGGGAACAGGGCCCCAATCGCCCCCAACTCTGCCAGGCGCCGCCACATCTCGCGGCTGCTGCCCTGGGCCGATGCGGCGATGCGCTGGCGCTCCGCGAAGTTGTACTTTTCGCGGACGAAGCGATGCAAGGTGTCCACCAGCATCCGGCGGTCGTCGGTGTGTTCGAAGTTCATCGCCAGCTCCCCGGCCCTGTCACAGATCCAGGATCATCTTGGCGATGATGTTCTTCTGGATCTCGTTGGAGCCGCCGAAGATCGACAGCTTGCGGTAGTTGAAGTAGTGCCTTGCGGCCGCGGCCGCCTCCTCGGGGCCGACCCAGGGGCCCTCGAACCCTTCCTCGAGCGCCTCGTCGACGAAGGGGCGCGCGTGAATGCCCATCGCGCGGCGGTACAGGGACGAGATCTCCTGCCGGATCACCGTGCCGCGGATCTTCAACATCGAGCTCTCGGCGCCCGGCGCGCCGCCGCCGCTTGCCGCCGCCAGCACGCGCAGGTTGGTCGTCTTCATGTTCTCCAGGTCGATCTGCACCCGCGCCATGCGCGCGGCGAACAAGGGATCCTGCGCCAGCGGCCGCCCGTTGCGCAGTTGCCGCGCGGCCACCTGCCGCAACTGGTCGAACGCCACCAGCGAAAAGCCGATGCCCGCGATGTTGGTGCGCTCGTAGGTCAGCAGGTACTTGGCGCAGGTCCAGCCACGGTTTTCCTCGCCCACCAGGTTCTGCACCGGCACGCGCACGTCGGTGAAGAACACCTCGTTGACCTCGTGCTCGCCATCGAGGGTGATGATCGGCCGCACTTGCACTCCCGGGCTGGCCATGTCGATCAGCAGGAAGCTGATGCCCTCCTGTTTTTTCGCGTCGCGGTCGGTCCGCACAAGGCAAAAGATCCGGTTCGCGTATTGCCCCAGGGTCGTCCAGGTCTTCTGGCCATTGACGACATAGTGGTCGCCGTCGCGCACCGCGCTCATCTTCAAACCGGCCAGGTCCGAGCCCGCGCCGGGCTCAGAGTAGCCCTGGCACCACCAGTCCGAGCCATCGAGGATCCGCGGCAGCCAGTAGCGCTTTTGCTCCGGCGTGCCGAACTTGATCAGCACCGGGCCAAGCATGTTCACGCCGAAGGGCACGATGCGCGGCGCATACGCCAGCGCGCATTCGTTCTCGAAGATGAAGCGCTGCACCGGGCTCCAGCCCGGGCCGCCGTACTGCTGCGGCCAGTGATTGGCAAGCCAGCCGCGGGCATGGAGGATCTCGTGCCACTGGACAAGATCGGCACGGACGAGGCGTTTTTCCCTTCTCACCTTCTCCGCCAGGCGCGCCGGCAGCTTCTGCTCCAGAAAGCTGCGCACCTGCTGGTGAAAATCCTCTTCTTCGGCGGTAAAGCGCAGATCCATCGGTCTGTCCTTCGCTGCATGCGCGGGACTCGAGCCCGCAATTCCAAGCGCCTGTTCAGCGGTAGCGCCGTGCGACCATTTCGGCCACGCACACCGGCTTGCTTGATCCTTCGCGCTCGATCGTTACCTCAATGGTGAGCTGCACTCCCCCTTCGATCGCATCGCACGAGAGCAGCTTGAAATGGCCGCGCAGACGGCTGCCGGCCGGCACCGGGGAAGGAAAGCGCACGCGGTTCAACCCGTAGTTGACACCCATGCGGCTGCCGCCCACCTCGAACGCCGAGGCCGCCATCGCCGGCACCAGCGACAGGGTCAGGTAACCGTGGGCCACGGTGGTGCCAAAGGGCCCCGCCGCGGCCCGCGCGAGGTCGACGTGGATCCACTGGTGGTCGCCCGTGGCGTGCGCGAAGGCGTCGATCCGGGACTGATCGACATCGATCCAGGCGCTGGTGCCAAGCGCCTGTCCGACGCGTTGGGCCAGCTCGTCGAACGCAACGACCTTGACGCTCATGCCTGCGGCCCCGGCAACACCACCAGCTTGCCCATAGCCCGGCGCCCGGCAAGGCGCGCCATCGCGGCCGCGGCGCCAGCCAGCGGCACCCGCTCCGTGACCGGCGGGTGCAGCTTGCCCGAGGAAAACCACTCGCCGAGTTGCCGGATGTCGGCCAGGCACTGCGCCGGATCCCGGCGCATCGCCTCGCCCCAGAACACGCCGAGCACGGCCCGCTCCTTGAGCAGGGCAAGATTGAGCGGCAGCTTGGGAATCTCGTCGGCCGCGAAGCCGATCACGAGGTAGCGCCCGCGCCAGGCCGTCGCGCGCAGGGCGCTCTCGCTGTAGGGGCCGCCGACCGGGTCGTACACCAGGTCGACGCCGTTGCCGGCGGTCAAGCCCTCGACCTGGCGCCGCCATTCGGGCTGCGTGTAGTCGATGGTTTCATCGGCACCGGCGCGGCGCGCCAGGGCCAGCTTCTCGGTGCTCGAGGCCGCGGCGATGACCCGCGCACCCATCGTCTTGGCGATCTCGACGGCGGCGATGCCCACGCCGCCGGCAGCACCGAGCACCAGCACGGTCTCGCCCGGGCGCAGGCGCCCGATGGTGCGCAGCGCATGCAGCGCCGTGCCGTAGGCGAGCAGGAACGAGGCACCGGCCGCAAAGTCCATGCCCGCCGGCAGGGGCACCGCGCGCGCCGCATCGGCAAGACACTGCTCGGCGAAGGCGCCGGTGCCGGTGGTGGCGATGACGCGGTCCCCGGGGCCAAACGCGGCAACCCCCTCGCCCACTGCAGCCACCACGCCCGCCAGCTCGGCGCCGGGGGTAAAGGGCAGCGCCGGCTTGACCTGATAGCGGCCCTGCACCATCAGGGCGTCGGGAAAGTTGATCGAGGCGGCCTTGACGTCGATGAGCAGCTGGCCCGGCCCTGGCACCGGGGCCGCAATGTCCTCGATGCGCAGGTCTTCGATCGGACCAAATCCGTGGCAGACGAGCGCTTTCATTGGAACTCCTTCGTCAGGCACCCGGATTCACGGGCTCGTGCGATAGCGGCCAAGCTCCATCTTGGCGATCGCGTCGCGGTGCACCTCGTCGGGTCCGTCGGCAAAACGCAGCGTCCGCGTGCTGGCGTAGGCGCGCGCGAGGCCGAAATCCTCGCTGACGCCGGCGCCGCCGTGCACCTGCATGGCCCAGTCGAACACCTGGCAGGCCATCACCGGTGCCGCGACTTTGATCATCGCGATCTCCTGGCGCGCGCCCTTGTTGCCCACGGTGTCCATTTTCCAGGCCGCATGCAGGACGAGGAACCGCGCCTGGTCGATCAGGATGCGCGCATTGGCGATGCGCTCGCGGGTCACGCCCTGGTCGGCGAGCTTGCGCCCGAAGGCCACGCGCTGCAGCGAACGGCGGCACATGTCTTCGAGCGCGCGCTCGGCGCGGCCGATGGTGCGCATGCAGTGGTGGATGCGTCCCGGGCCCAGCCGGCCCTGGGCGATCTCAAAGCCGCGCCCCTCCCCGAGCAAGATGTTCGACGCCGGCACGCGCACGTTGCTGAACTCGATCTCGGCATGACCGTGCGGCGCATCGTCGTAGCCAAACACCGGCAGGTGCCGTAGCACCTTCACGCCCGGCGCATCCATCGGCACGAGGATCATCGATTGCTGCTTGTGCCGGTCCTCGTGCCACGGGGCCGTCTTGCCCATGAAGATCAGGATCTTGCAGCGCGGGTCGTTGGCTCCCGAGGTCCACCATTTGCGCCCGTTGATCACGTAGTGGTCGCCGGCGCGCTCGATGCGCGCCTCGATGTTGGTCGCGTCCGACGATGCCACCCCCGGCTCGGTCATCGCGAACCCCGAGCGGATGGAGCCATCGAGCAGCGGCAAAAGCCAGCGCTCCTGCTGCTCGGGCGTCGCGTAGCGCACGAGCGTCTCCATGTTGCCGGTGTCCGGGGCCGAGCAGTTGAACGGCTCCGAACCGATTTCCGACCGGCCCATGATCTCGGCCAGCGGCGCGTACTCGAGGTTGGTGAGGCCGGCACCGTACTTGGACTCGGGCAGGAACAGGTTCCACAGGTCGGCCGCCTTCGCCTTGGCTTTGAGCGTTTCCATGACCGGTGCCGGTTGCCAGGCATTGCCGGCCGCGCGGAAGGCGCTGATCTGGCCCTCGAAGAGCGCTTCGGCCGGATACACGTGCTGCTCCATGAAGGCGGTCACACGCTGCTGCAGTTCCTTGACACGGGGCGAGTATTCGAAGTCCACGGCGGCGTCCTTTCGGCGATGAGGTTCAGTGTTCCAGCGGTATGGTCTGCGCCAGCGCCCACGCCTGCTCGGCCAAGGGTCGGGTACGCTTGCCCGTTTCGAGCGCCAGCGCGCTCGCGGCGTTGCCCTGCAGCGCCCGCGCCACCACACCCTGCAAGATCCCGACGAGCCGGAACATGTTGAACACCAGGTAGTAGTTCCAATCGGCCGGCGCCACGCGGCGCTGGCTGCCGAGCCGCGAGAGGTAGCGCTGCAGGTAGGCGGCCTCGCCAGGGATGCCCAGCGCCTCGAATTCCACACCGCGCAAGCCACGCAAGGTATCGAAGGGCATGTGCCAGGCCATGCAGTGGTAGGCGAAGTCGACCAGCGGGTCGCCCAGGGTCGACAGTTCCCAGTCCAGCACCGCCAGGATGCGCGGCTCCTTGGGGTGAAAGATCACGTTGTCGAGGCGATAGTCGCCGTGCACCAGGCGCGTCTCGCCCTCCGCGGGGATGTGCTTGGGCAGCCAGTCGATCAGCCGGTCCGCCGCTTCGATGGGCTCGGTCTCCGCGGCCCGGTACTGCTTGGTCCAGCGCGCCACCTGGCGCGCGATGTAGTTGCCCGGCTTGCCGTAGTCGGTCAGGCCGACGGCGCCCGGGTCGACGCGATGCAGCGCCGCGATCACCCGGTTCATCTCGTCGTAGATCGCCGCGCGCTCGTCGGGGCGCATGCCGGGCAAGGCCGGATCCCAGAAGATGCGGCCGTCGACGTAGTCCATGACGTAGAAGGCGGTGCCGATCACCTGCAGGTCTTCGCACAGCACGTGCGCGCGGGCGACGGGCACCTCGCTGTGCGCCAGGGCGCCGATGATGCGAAACTCCCGATCGACCGCATGCGCGGAGGCCAGCAGGGCGCCCGGCGGCTTGCGCCGCAGGACATAGCGGTGGTCGCTGACGGTGAGCAGAAAAGTCGGATTGGACTGCCCGCCCTTGAACTGCTCGACCCGCAGCGTGCCGTCGAAGCCATCGACGTGCTCGCGCAGATACGCCGCCAGCCGCGCCTCGTCGAAGGCGTGCTGCGGCGCCACCGGCCGCGTGCCGGAGAAGCTCTGCTGAGCGGTGAGGCTCATACGATCGAGGAGCCTCCGTCGACCGCGAGGTACTGGCCCGTCACATGGCGCGAGGCCTGGCTGGCAAGATAGACGACCGCGCCCTTGAGATCCTCCTCGCCGCCCAGGCGACCCAGCGGCGTGTGCGCGATCACCTCGCCCGATATCTGTGCGAGCAGGCCCGCCGACATCTTGGTGGGAAAGAATCCCGGGCAGATGGCATTGACGTTGATGTCGAACCGTCCCCACTCGGCCGCGAGCGCGCGGGTGAAGTGGATCGCCGCGGCCTTGGAGGTGTTGTAGGCGATCGTGTGCATGCCCAGCCCCCCGGCCTTGAGCCCGGCGACCGACGCGATGTTGATGATCTTGCCGCGCCGGCGCGGAATCATGCAGCGGCGGCCGACCTCCCGCGCCAAGAAAAATGGCGCGCTGACATTGAGGTTCATCACCTTGTTCCAGGCTTCGTCCGGGTACTCCTCGGCCGGCGCTCCCCAGGTGGCCCCCGCGTTGTTGACGAGAATGTCGATGTTTCCCAGCCCGGCGATGACCGCATCGACCAGCGCGGGAATCTGATCGGGCTTTTGCAGGTCGCAAACGCAGGTCAGCACCCGGATACCCTGCGCCTCCAGGTGGACCTTGGCCGAGCGCAGTTCCTCGGCCTTGCGCGCGCTGATCGCCACGATGCAACCCATCTCGCCCAGCGCCTCGGCGATCTGCAGGCCTAGGCCGCGCGAGCCGCCGGTGACCAGGGCTACCTGGCCGGTGAGTTCAAACAGCTTCTTGACACTCATCGCGCCTTCTCCTCAGCACACTTCGAACAAGCCGGCAGCGCCTTGCCCGCCGCCGATGCACATGGTCACGACGACGTACTTGGCGCCGCGGCGCGCGCCTTCGATCAGGGCGTGCCCGGTGAGCCGCGAACCGCTCAGGCCGTAGGGATGGCCAACCGCGATCGCTCCGCCATTGACGTTGAGCCGGTCGTCGGGGATACCCAGCTTGTCGCGGCAGTACAGCACCTGGCAGGCGAATGCCTCATTGAGCTCCCACAGGTCGATGTCCTGCATCTGCAGGCCGGCACGCTGCAGCAGGCGCGGGACGGCAAACACGGGACCGATACCCATCTCGTCGGGCTCGCAACCGGCGATCGCGAAGCCGCGGAAGATACCCAGGGGCTGCAGGCCGCGCCGCTCGGCAAGCTTGCCGTTCATGACGACGCACGCCGAGGCCCCGTCGGAGAGCTGGCTGGCGTTACCCGCCGTCACCACACCCCCGGGTAGCGCCGGGCGGATCTTGGCCACCGCCTCGAGCGTCGTGTCCGCACGGATGCCCTCATCGGCGGATATGGTCACCTGCCGCGTCGTGATACGGCCGGTAGCCTTGTCCACCACACCCATCGTCGTGGTCATGGGGACGATCTCGTCGTTGAACTTGCCGGCTGCCTGGGCCGCGGCGGCGCGCAGCTGGCTGCGCACACCGTAGGCATCCTGCGCCTCTTTGGAGATCCGGTAGCGCTTGGCCACCTGTTCGGCGGTCTCCAGCATGCCCCAGTAGAGCTCGGGCTTGTGCTCCACCAGCCACGGATCGCGCCGCATGTGCGTGTTGGCTTCGTTTTGCACGCAGGAGATGCTCTCGAGGCCGCCGGCGACGAGCACCGGCACGCCCTCGGTCATCACGCGCTGCGCGGCCATGGCGATGGTCTGCAGCCCGCTCGAGCAGAAGCGGTTTACGGTGACGCCCCCGGTGGTGACGGGCAGGCCGGCGCGCAGGGCAATCGCGCGGGCAATGTTGCCGCCGGTGGTGCCCTCGCAAAGCGCTGCGCCCATGAGGACATCCTCGATCTCCGCCGGATCGACGCCGGCGCGCGCCACGGCGTGCTGCACCGCGTGGGCACCCAGGGTGGCGCCGTAGGTCATGTTGAAGGCGCCCCTCCAGCTCTTGGCCAGGCCGGTGCGCGCGGTGGAGACGATGACGGCTTCGATCATGGGAATTGCTCCTGTTGCCTGCCGCGCGCGGCTTGGCTATCAGCTGAAGGTCTTGCCCTCTTCGGCCAGGCGCAGCAGCAGCGGCACCGGCGTCCAGTGGGCGGCGTCGGCGGGCGACTCGGCGGCAATCCGGCGCAGCGCGCGCACGACGTTGGGTAGCCCGACCTCGTCGGCGTAGCGCATCGGGCCGCCACGGTGAGCGGGGAAGCCGTAGCCGTTCAGATACACGATGTCGATATCGGAGGCACGCTGCGCGATACGCTCCTCCAGGATCTGGGAGCCCTCGTTGACCAGCGCGTAGATGCAGCGCTCGACAATTTCCTGGTCGCTCACCTTGCGCGGCGTGTAGCCCCGCTCCTTGCGCCACTGCTCGATGATCTGCTCGACCACAGGGTCGGGCAGCGGATCGCGGCGGCCCGGCTCGTAGCGGTACCAGCCCGCACCGGTCTTCTGGCCAAAACGCCCGGCCTCGCAGATGCGATCGCCCACGCTCGACAGATCCTCTTGCGGGTGCTCGGCGCCGCGGCGCTTGCGAATGGCCCAGCCGATGTCCAAACCCGCCAGATCGCCGACGCGGAAGATCCCCATCGCCATGCCGAAGCGCTCGAGCGCACGGTCGACCTGCTGGGGCGTCGCACCCAGGTTCAGCAGATCGTTGGCCGCCGCGCCGTAGCGCGCCAGCATGCGATTGCCGATGAAGCCGTCGCACACCCCCGAGACCACCGCCACCTTCTTGATCCGCTTGGCGAGCTGCATCGCGGTGGCAAGCACTTCGGGCGCCGTCTTGTCGCCGCGCACCACTTCGAGCAGGCGCATCACGTTGGCCGGGCTGAAGAAGTGCAGGCCGATCACGTCCCGGGGCCGCTTGGTGAAGGCCGCGATGCGGTTGAGGTCGAGCGTCGAGGTGTTCGACGCCAGGATGGCACCGGCCCGGACCACCTTGTCGAGCGTCTCGAACACCGTCTTCTTGGCCTCCAGGTCCTCGAATACCGCTTCAATGACCAGGTCGACGTCGCCAAAGTCCTCGTAGCGCAGGGTCGGCCGGATCAGCGCCAGACGCTGGTCGAGCTGCTGCTGCGAGATCTTGCCCTTGGAGAGCGAACTGGCGTAGTTGCGGCCGATCGTCGCCAGGCCCTTGTCGAGTGCCGCCTGGTTGGCCTCGAGCAGCACCACGGCAAACCCGGCGTTGACGAAGGCCATGGTGATGCCCCCGCCCATGGTTCCGGCGCCGACGACGCCGACCTTGCGCACCTCGCGCAGCGGCGTGTCGGCCGGCAGACCCTCGACCTTGCTGGCCAGGCGCTCGGCGGCGAACACGTGGCGCAGTGCGCGCGATTCGGGCGTGTTCATCAGCTGCAGGAACGCCGCGCGCTCGAGTTTCATCCCTTCGTCGAAAGGCTGGCTCGCCGCGGCAGCCACGGCCTCGACGCACTGCAGCGGCGCCGGCAGGCTCTTGGCGGCGGCGCGCACGCTGTTGCGCGCAAATTGCAGCAGCGCTTCGGCCTGCGGTTCGATGACCGTCCGGTCGCGCAGCCGGCGCAGCGGCCGCGCCTCGGCGGCCACCTTTTCGGCAAAGGCCAGCGCCGCGGGCAGCAGCTCGCCGTCCACCACCGCGTCGACCAGCGCGGTACCCGCAAAGGTTGAAGCGCGCCGCGCCTCGCCCGAGACGATCATGTTGATCGCGGTTTCCAGGTCGGTGGCGCGCGGCAGGCGCTGCGTGCCGCCGGCGCCCGGCAGCAGGCCGAGCTTGACTTCCGTCGGCCTTGGCGACCCGCCAGTGGCAGGCAAGCGCGAGCTCGAGCCCGCCGCCCAGGCAGTTGCCGGCGATGGCAGCCACCAGCGGTTTGGGCGAGGCGTCGAACGCGCTGATGAGGCTCAGCAGGTTGGGCTCCTGGTAGGACTTGGTCGTGCCGAACTCGCGCACGTCGGCGCCGCCCGAAAAGACCTTGTCTCCGCCAAAGAGCACCAGTGCACGCACCTGCGGGTCGGCCACCGCCCGATCAAATGCCGCCAGCAGTTCGCAGCGCAGGCGGTAGCCCAGGCCGTTGACCGGCGGATTGTCGAGCGAGAGCACGGCGACGTTCCCATGCACGCTGTACGAAAGGTTGTCCATGAGCGTCGGTCCTGAGCTAAGACGTGGGACACAAGGAGGGAAGCCGCAGCAAGGCAGTTCTGCACTGCAGGCGCGCATTCTGCATTACGGGGATAATAGATAAGCGTGCGCGAGGTGTAAAGCGAACGCGCGCGGGTCCTCGGCGGCGACGCAAGAGGCGGCTCCACCAGGCGGCGCTGGCGCATCCCGCGCGGATCGGTTCGACCTGCCGCCCTGACGGGGCCACTACCGGGAGCGATGCATCGCCATGTCCACTGCCGCCACTGCCGAGCTCATTTGCCTGCGCGATCTGTCCTTTCAGCTCTATGAAGTGCTCGACGCCCAGGCCTTGACCCGCCGGCCGCGCTACGCCGACCACAGCCGCGAGACCTTCGACGCGGCGCTCGACACCGCGCTGCAGATCGCCAGTGAGAAGTTCGCGCCGCACAACCGCCTCGCGGACGAAAACGAGCCGCATCTGGTGGACGGTCGGGTGCAGATCGTGGGCGACGCGCAGGAGGCCGTGCGGGCGTTTTGCGCCGCCGGTCTGCAATCGGCGACGGCCGACTACGAGTGCGGCGGCATGCAGCTGCCCGAGCTGGTGGGCGAGGCCTGCTGGTCGCTGTTTCAAAGCGCCAACATCGCGACCACATCCTATGTTGGCCTGACGGCCTCCAATGCAAACGTCATCGAGCGCTTCGGCAGCCAGAGCCAGCGCAGCAGGTATCTGCCCGGGCTGCGGGCGGGACGCTTCTTCGGNNCCGAGCCGCAGGCCGGCTCGAGCCTCTCCGACCTGCACGCGAGCGCGTCTCCCCTGCCCGACGGCCGCTATTTGCTCAAGGGCCAGAAGATCTTCATCTCCGGGGGCGACCACGAGTTGGCGGAAAACATCGTCCACTTGGTGCTGGCGCGCATTGCCGACGCGCCGGCGGGCGTCAAGGGCCTGTCGCTGTTCACGGTGCCCAAGTTTCACGTCGATGACAAGGGTCAGGTGGGCGAGCGCAACGACGTGGCGCTGGTCGGCCTCATCCACAAGTGCGGCTGGCGCGGGACGACCTCGACGATGCTCTCCTTCGGCGAGAATGGGCGCTGCATCGGCGAGCTGGTAGGCCGGCCCAACGAGGGCCTGGCCTGCATGTTCCACATGATGAACGAAGCGCGCATCAGCGTCGGCATGGGTGCCGTGATGCTCGGCTACCGCGGCTACCTCGCCGCATTGCGCTATGCGCGCGAGCGGTCGCAGGGACGAAGGCCCGGCAACAAGAATCCGCACGAGCCGCAGCTGCCGCTGATCGAACACGCCGATGTGCGGCGAATGCTGCTCGCCCAGAAGGCCTACGTCGAGGGCGCCTTTGCCCTGGGCCTGTATGCGGCGCGCCTGGTCGACGAGCAGCACACCGGCGAGAGCCCCGAGGCCCGTGCCGAGGCGAAGATGCTACTCGAGCTGCTCACCCCGGTCGTCAAGTCGTGGCCGTCGCAGTATTGCCTGGAAGCCAATAGCCTGGCCATTCAGATCCACGGAGGGTACGGCTACACCCGCGATTTCCCAGTCGAGCAGTACTGGCGCGACAACCGGCTGAACATGATCCACGAGGGCACGCACGGGATTCAGGCGATGGATCTGCTGGGCCGCAAGGTGCTGATCAACGAGGGCGCAGCGCTCGTGCGGCTCGGGCGCGAGATCGACGCCACGCTCGCCCAGGCAAGGGAACACGACCGCTTGCGCGAGTACCTGCCGGCGCTGACGCGGGCCTGGGATAGCGTCACCGGCACCGTGAACGAGCTGCGCCCGCTGCTCGCAAGCGATGCACAGGCCGGGCTAGCCAATGCCAGTGCCTTCCTGGACGCATTCGGACACACCGTGCTGGCGTGGACCTGGCTGCGCCAGGCCGTCGCCGCCGCCCGCGCGCTGCCGCGGGCCAGCAGCGACGACGAGGCCGGCTTCTACCAAGGAAAGTTGCAAGCGTGCCGCTGGTTCTACCGCTGGGAGCTGCCGCGCGCCGAAGCCCAGCTCCGCTTGCTGCGCGAGCGCGACGACACGACGCTCACCATGGCGCCGAACTGGTTCTGAACGCCGCGCACGGGCGGCGGCATTGCCGCGCCCTCACCGCGGAAGCGCGCTCTCGAGCCGCGTCACCAGGTCGATCAGGCGCGGCCGTACCACCTGGAGCAGGAACTCTGGCGACAGCTTGAACGACGGCCCGCCGACATTGATGGCCATGATCGGCAAGCCGTTGCCCGGATCGAACGCGCGCGCGATCCCGTTGACGTCCTTTTGCCAGTCGCCGAAGGAGCAGGTCACGCCAAGCGTGTGGTAGTCCTCCAGGGCCAACTCGATGCCACGCAGGATCGCTGGCCAGGAAACGTCGTCGATCTCCCGCACCTGCTCCAGGAACGCACGGCGTTCGCGGTCGCTGACCGCCGCCAGCCAGGCACGGCCGATCGCCGAGCTTACGACCGGAATGCGCGAGCCCACGTCCAGCGTCAGCGCCAGCGCGGCCGCGCTGCGGCAGTTCTCCACATAGATCATCGACAGCTTGTCGCGCACCCCAAGCGCGACCGTCGCGTTGGAGAAGTTGGCCAGCTCCAGCATCATCGGCCGAGCAATCTTGCGCACGTCCAGGCGGGTCAGCATGGCGCTGCCCAGGGCAAGGCAGGCAGTGCCCAGGCGGTAGCGGCCGCTCTCCTGGACGTGTATCAGGTAGCCCAGCTTGGTGAGCGTCAGCGTCAGACGCGACACGGTGGACTTGGGCAGCTGGCAGCGCTGCGCCAGTTCCTGGTTGCTGATCGCGCTCTCGCCGGTGCGAAAGCACGCCAGCACTTCGAGGCCGCGCGCCAGCGCCGTGACGAAATGGCGGTCTTGCTTGGCCTTGCGCGGCAGGCCGGACCGGGCAGCACCCGGACGAGCCAGCCGGATCGCCTTCGCGGGCGCCGGCGCCGGTACCGATCGAACCGCCCTGGCCAACTTGACGTTCAAAATGGAACTCCATTCCGCGGTCCCGCAGTCGCCAATGTACCGTTTCCCCGCCGGCCCCGCACCCGGGGTGGGTAATGTTCGGCCGGGCGAGAAGCCGCCCGCAGGATTGGCGTTGCTAGAATCGCCCAGGAGAGGGAGGGTCGAGTCGATGCAAGCTGCCGTGCTGGCCGAATATGGAAGGCCGCTGCTGCTGGAGAACGTGTCCGTTCCCGAACCGCTGGTCGACGAGGTGCTGATCGAGGTACTGGCATGCGGCGTCTGCCACTCTGATCTGCACATTGCCGACGGCGACCTGCCGGGCTTTCGGGCCCTCACCAAGCAGCGGGTAATACCCGGCCACGAGGTCGTGGGCAGGGTCGTGCGTTGCGGCGCTGGCGTCACAGACCTTCGTGCCGGCGACCGCATCGGCGTCCCTTGGCTCTATCGCGCCTGCGGCGGCTGCGAGCAATGCCTGGAGGGCAACGAAAACCTCTGCCGGCAGAGCGCGGCGGTAACCGGCATGACGGTGGACGGCGGCTATGCCCAGTTCATGTGCGCCAACGCGCGCTACGTCGTGCGCATTCCCGATGGCTTGCGCGACGAGGAGGCCGCCCCGCTGCTGTGCGCCGGGGTGACAAGCTATCGCGCCCTGAGAAAGGCGAACGTCGTTGCCGGGCAGCGGGTCGCGGTATTTGGCATCGGTGGACTCGGGCACCTGGCCGTGCAGCTGGCCCGGGCGATGGGCGCCGAAGTGCTGGCACTGGACCTGAGCGAGGACAAGCTCGCCTTGGCCCGCGAACTCGGAGCCAGCCATGCCTGGAACGCGGCCGACCCGGAAGCGCTCAAATCGCTGCGCAAGCGCGGCGGCGTACATGCGGCCGTGGTCACCTCGGCCGCCAACGCGGCTTATGAAGCCGCCGTCAAGGTTCTGCGGCCCAACGGAACCTTGTGCGTGGTCGGCCTGCCGACCGAGCCGCTGAAGTTCCACGCCCTTGCGCTGGTCAGCGCCGAAGCGCACATCGTCGGCTCGGCGGTCGGCACTCGTGAGGATCTTCGCGCGGTGCTCGAGCTGGCGGCCAAGGGCCTGGTGCGCTGCCGCGTCGAGGTCAGCCCCCTTTCGAGGGTCAACGACGTCCTCGATGCCATGCGCCGTGGTGCGATCCACGGACGCATGGTGCTCGACCCGCGGCGTTAGGCCGATCGCCAAGAGAACGCGGCAGCGGCATCATCCGATGCCACCGCCGCCGGCCCAGCGCGCGCGCTCACGCCGGCACGGAGGGCAGTCCGGCCAGCGCCATTGCCAGCTCGGCCTCGTCGTAGGACTGGTCCGTGAGCTTGCCGGCAAAGTAGCTGCTGTAGGCGCTCATGTCGAAGTGCCCGTGACCGCAGAGGTTGAACAGGATCACCTCTTTCCGGCCCTCCTTCTTGCAGCGCATGGCCTCGACGATGGCGCCCTTGACGGCATGGTTGGCCTCGGGTGCCGGAACGATGCCCTCGGAGCGCGCGAACAGCACGCCGGCGTCGAAGCAGGCGATCTGGTCGTAGGCAACCGCCTCGAGCACATTGAGTTGCTTGAGGTGGCTCACCAGCGGTGCCATGCCGTGGTAGCGCAGCCCGCCCGCGTGGAAACCCGGCGGCGTGAAGGTGCTGCCCAGCGTGTGCATCTTGGCCAGCGGCGTCAAGTGCGCGGTGTCGCCAAAATCGTAGGCGTATTTGCCGCGCGTGAGCGACGGACACGCTGCCGGTTCCACCGCAACGATGCGGCGCTTCTTGCCGCCGCGCAGCTGCTGGCCGATGAACGGAAATGCGATGCCGGAAAAATTGCTGCCTCCGCCCGTGCAGCCGACGATCACGTCAGGATCGTCGCCGGCCATCTCCATTTGCAGCATCGCCTCCTGGCCGATGATGGTCTGGTGCAGCAGAACGTGGTTGAGCACCGAGCCCAGGGCATACTTGGTGTCGTCGTGGGTGGCGGCGATCTCGACCGCTTCGCTGATGGCCAGGCCCAGCGAGCCGGGGTGTTCGGGGCGCTTTTCCAGGGCCGCGCGGCCGGCGTGGGTTTCCATGGAGGGGCTGGCGATGCAGCGCGCGCCGTAGGTCTCCATCAGTGCGCGGCGATAGGGCTTCTGGTCGTAGGAGACCCGCACCTGGAAGACCGTGACGTCGATGCCAAACAGCGAACCCGCGAAGGCCAGCGCCGATCCCCATTGCCCGGCACCGGTTTCCGTCGTGAGTTTCTTGATACCGGCCTGCGCGTTGTACCAGGCCTGCGGCACGGCGGTGTTGGGCTTGTGGCTGCCGGCCGGCGAGACTCCCTCGTACTTATAGTAAATCCTTGCCGGGGTACCCAGCGCCTTCTCCAGCCGGTGGGCGCGGAACAGCGGCGAGGGCCGCCACAGGCGAAACACCTCGCGCACCGGCTCGGGAATCGCGATTTCGCGCTCGGTCGACACCTCTTGCAGGATCAGCTCCATCGGGAACAGCGGCGCCAGGTCGCTCGGACCAACGGGCTGCAGGGTTCCGGGGTGCAGCACGGGCGGCACCGGCACCGGCAGGTCGGCAGCGATGTTGTACCAGTGGGTGGGCATGCGTTTAGCGTCGAGCAGGTATTGCGTGGCGCTGTTGGACATTGGCGTTCTCCTCCTGATTGCTTGTGGTCGCTATCCTACCGAAACCGATCGGACCCGCAGGGCCAGTCCCGGTCTACCCCGTGCATCCTTGCGATCGAGCCGGCCCGATCATGTTGCCGGACGGATCCGCGCAGGGCGCGCAGCCGTGCTGCTCGGGCCCAGTGTAGCTTTGTCTGGCGGTCGGCCGGCGAGCGCCGGCCACGCTGCGCCCGAGCGCGATCAGTTGCCCGCCGGCCGCGGCGGCGATCCGGCAGCGAGCGCCCGGCGCAGTTCGGCCGCGCACAGCCGTACCGCGGCGTTGGCCTCGTCGATCACCTTGCCCATCATGACAAAGCCGTGGATCTGGCGCTCGAAGCTGATGAAGGTGGCCGGGCTGCCCGCCTCGCTCAGGCGCTGGGCATACTGCATCCCTTCGTCGCGCAGCGGATCCAAGCCGGCGGTCAGCACCAGCGCCGGGGGCAGCCGCGACAGGTCCGGGTGCAGCAGCGGCGATGCGCGCCAATCGAGGTCGTGCGCGGCGTCGTCAATGTAGTTGTCGTGAAAATAGTTGATGGTGTCGCGCGTGAGCAGATAACCTTCGCCGTTGGTGGTGTGCGAGGGGGCGCAACGCCGCATGTCGGTGGCCGGGTAGATGAGCAGCTGAAAAGCCAGCGCCGGCTCGCCGGCGTCCCGGGCAGCAATGGCCACCACGGCCGCGAGATTGCCGCCGGCACTGTCGCCGCCCACGGCAACGCGGGTCGCGTCGAGCTGCAACGCCGCGGCGTTGCGCTGCACCCAGCGTGTGGCCGCAATGCAGTCCTGCACCGCGGCCGGGAAGCGGTGCTCGGGCCCCAGCCGGTAGTCCACCGCGACCACGGCACACCCCGAAGCGTTTGCCAGTTCGCGGCACAAGGTGTCGTGGGTATCGAGATCGCAGATCACCCAGCCACCGCCATGGAAATAGACCAGCACCGGCAGTACCGCGCTGCCCTGCGCCGTGTCCAGCAGTGGCCGGTATAAGCGCACGGCGATCGGCCCCGCTTGACCAGGCGCCTGCAATTGCCGCACCTCCCCGACCGGCCCCGCCGATCGCGGGCGAACTGGCGGGCCTGCTCGGGAGATAGGGTGTGGATGCGCGGCAAGCCGCGCTCTTCGAACAGATCAAGCAGCGCACGCGCCTGGGGGTCGATCATTGGGTCTCCTGGAGTCGGTCGCCGCCCTCAGCCAAAGGCCTGCGGGCGATGATGGTCGGGCCGGCCCCGGCCGTCAAGAGCACGGTGCGCGCACGCCTAGCGCGTCGCCTACTCGCCGCTCGCCCAGGAACATCTGCCGCGGGGAACCGCGACGGCGTGCGCGCGGGTCTATGCGTGGTCACAGCCATGTCGCGCGCCGGTGCTTCTTGGCCGGATCGAAGCAGTTCGCTGGCAGCAAAGCGCCGGCCGCGTGACCAGGAACGAAGGTCCGCCACGACACTGCACGAAGGAGAAACCACGACCGCCCTCTATATCATCTTCGGCATTATTGTCTACGTCATTCCCGCGGTGTGCATCCTGGGCGATGACGCGATGTGGGACCGCAAGAAATAATTGCCAGAGCTGCGAACCGCTAGGGGCCCAGGGGCGCGAGCGCGTTGCGCAGCGGTTCGCTGGGTATCTGCATCAAACCCATGAAGGGTTGGCTCAGCTCGAGGATGAGAAAGAGCGAAGCCGAGGCCGACAGCGCATAGATGCACAGCGCGGCGATGCTGAGCGCGTTCTTCTCCGCGAAAAGGCTAAAGCTCGCAAAAATGATGGTGAGCCAGGATACGAGCACCACCAGGAAAGGCATGGGCAGCGTCTGCCCCGCGTTGGTGAACAGCAGCAGGCGGGTCCGTGCCATATCGGCGTTGGCGTCCAGGGCCTTGGCCTTGAGCAGGCGCTGCGTTTCATTGCGCGGGGACAATCCCAGAAGCTCGCTTTCGAAAGAACTGGCAAAGCCGCTTGCCTCGAACGTTATGGCATTCCCCGATCCCGAACCGCTCTCGCGCCAGATCCGATCGGCCAACGGGGCAATGCCCTGCCGAAGCATCGTGCGGGCCGACTCGGTCTCGGGCCCGTACAGCACCAGGACGTTGTCGAGCAAAATGATGTCTGCGGTCAACTGCTTGATCTGACCGCTCTGCGAACCGAACGTGCTATTGGCCGAGCCGATCAGCAAACCCAGCACGAGGGCGGCGATCGTCGCGATCAGGCCCGCGCCCAGGCGCACGACGTCCTTCGTATCGCTGCCAAGATGATGCCCTGGCAGTCTGGCGTGGAGGAATGTGCCGAGCAGCGCACCGCCGAAGATCAAGGCAAACGCCAGCGAAGCCACCAACAGGGGTCTCATCTTTCACCGCTCCGGTTTCGCACGTATCTTACGCATCCGCGCAAGCCGCTAATCCCCAGGCGCCCGGCGAGCGCAATGGCGCCGTGCGGACCCTGGCGACGCGCCCGAAAGTCTGGTCCAATCGCGCAGCGATTCTCCGCGCTATTGCCAATATGCTGCGCGGCGGATTGTCCGCCTGCGCACGAGACTCGTGGCCGGCACCGCTACCGGCTGAGTCTTTTTTTGGGAAATTGCGCGGGCGAGATCGAGCGGGTAACCATGGCGAAGTCAAGAAAAGGTGTCCGTGCCCAACACGCCCATGCCCGCTGCTGATAGCGCCCGCGCGATGCACGGGTCGCACCCGGTCGCACGACGCCGGGCGCTACGCACAATTGCCGTGTTTGAAGCCCTCAAGGGCGCCACCGCGCTTGCCGCCAGCCTGGGGCTGCTCAGCCTGCTGCATCACGACCTGCATCAGCTCGCCGTGGCGCTGATCGGCCACTTCGGCCTAAATCCCGGCGATCACTATCCGGCCATCATCTTGCGCGATGCGACGCTGCTCCAGGACACCAACCTGCGCTCGCTCCTGATGCTTGCGACCGGCTACGTCCTGGTACGCTTTAGCGAGGCCTATGGGCTCTGGCATCAGCGCCGCTGGGGCGAGTGGCTGGGTGCGCTCTCCAGCGGGCTATACGTGCCCTTCGAGCTGCGACACCTGCTCTACCACCCGAGCGCCGCCAGCGCGGCGGTCGTGGTGATCAATGTCCTGGTGGTCGCTTTTTTGGTGTGGCAACTCGTGCAAGCGCGCCGCGCGGATTCAGTCGCGCCGCGATAGCAGCCGCAGCAGGCTCAGGAACAGGTTCAGGACGTCCAGGTACAACCGCATGGCGGCGATGATGTAGTTCGTTTCGCCGCCGTGAATGATGTCGGAGGTGTCGTACAAGATGTAGCCGCAGAACAGCAGCGCGCTGACCCCGGCCAGCGCCATCTGGTAGGCCTGCGACGGCACGAAGATCCCGATCAGGCTGGCCACCACGACGATGACCAGGCCGACGAACAGCATCCCGCGCCACGCGCTGAAATCCTTGCGCGTTACGTGCACGTACCCCGACAGCGCAACGAAGGCCAGCGCCGTCAGGCCGCTGGCCTGCCCGACCGTCGCGCTACCGTTTGGCGTGTGCAGATATAAGCTGATCGTCGGCCCCAGGCTCAGGCCCTGCAGGCCGGCAAACCCGAACAGGGCCAGCAGCCCGAGCGCCGAGTTGCGCAGGCGCATGGTGACAAACAGCAGGGCGAAGCTGCCGATGATGCTGCCCAAGTAGACCCAGGGGGACAGCTGTACGTCCTGGGTCACCCAGGTTATCCCTGCGGTGAAGAGCAAGGTGCCAGACAAGAGCGTGTAGGTGCTCTTCAGAACGCGCGATTCGGTCGTCGCGCCGTAGATGCGATCGGCAAGGATGTCGGCCATGGCAAGGGCTTCCTGGTTGGTTGGTTTCAGTGTAGCTGACCTGCCGGCGCGGCGCCTGGCGGCCGCCCGGGCGCGGGAGCGCCGAGCATGGCGGCGAACTCGCTGGCAAAGCGATGCGCATCGCCGGGCCAGCGCGCCGAGAGATACCGGCCATCGCGCACCGTGAAGCCCGGACCAAGCCGGGCCGGCGCATCGCGCGTGATGGCGATGGGGCCCGCGAGAAAATCGCTCGGACTGGCCAGCGCTTGGCTCACCTCGTCCTGGACCGGGGTCGGATACGTGCGGTAGTAGCTGCCAAGCCACAGGGCGGTCAAGGCCCACGCCGTGAGTTCCAGCTGCCGGGTGAGCGCGGTGGTCTTCCGGCCGAACAAGACGGAGCGGCCATCGGCCGCGCGCGAGCGCGCCGCGAGCAGTACCCCATGGCAGATCGCACCCACCGGCCGGCCCTGGCCGAACACGGCCGTGACCAGCGTCTGCAACACCGGCGATTCGAGGTACGCTCTCATGCCAGGGGCGTGCCCGCCGGGAAGCACCAGTGCGTCGAAGTCCTCGATACGCAGGTCGACGTGGCGCCTGGGGTGCTGGAAGGCGCGGCTCGCGGCCATCTCCTGGTAGGCACGGCGCCCGTTGGCGTCGGCAATCAGCACTGCTTTCAGGACTCCGAGGCCGCGGCCGGTGAGCATGCGCTCATCGGCCCGTCCGGGCTGGCCGTCGGGCGTGGCGAAGATCACGTCGTGGCCGGCCTCGGTGAGGATCTTCCAAGGCACCGCGGCCTCGGTTGGGTCAAAATCGCGGCTGGGAATGGGAATGAGCACGGTTGCCAAGGCAGTCTCCAGACATGTCTTTGTGCCGAGTTCGCTTGCGAGGCGTGCAGCCCAACGCATAGACTGACTGCACCGCATGTCGACTATATGACGGTTTTTGCTGCAACAATTCAAATCTCCGGGCGATAGCAGACCATGAGCGAGGCATTGATTTACGACGCGGTGCGTACGCCGCGCGGCAAGGGCAAGGCCGACGGATCGCTCTACGAGGTCAAGCCCATCACCCTGGTCGCAACCGTACTCGAGGCGCTGCGCACGCGCACCAACCTCGACACTTCCCAGGTCGACGACGTGGTGATGGGCATCGTCACGCCCATCGGCGATCAGGGCGCATGCTTGCCCAGGATCGCCGCGCTGGCGGCCAACTGGCACTGGAATGCCTGCGGCATGCAGCTCAACCGCTTTTGCGCCTCCGGCCTGGAAGCCGTGAACCTGGCGGCGCAGCGCGTGCGCTCGGGCTGGGACGATCTGATCGTGGCCGGCGGCGTGGAGAGCATGAGCCGCGTACCCATGGGCAGCGACGGCGGGGCCTGGGCGATGGACCCGCAGACGAGTTTCCAAACCGCCTTCGTCCCGCAGGGCATCGGCGCCGACCTCATCGCCACCTTGGACGGGGTCAGCCGTGCGGAGCTCGATGCCTATGCCTTGGCCTCGCAGCGAAGGGCCGCAGCCGCGCGCGATTGCGGCTGCTTCGACAAGAGCGTGGTTGCCGTACGCGATGCCAACGGCCTGGTGATCCTGGCGCGCGACGAGTTCATCAAGGCGCACACCACGCTCGAGGCACTGGCCGGCCTCAAGCCTTCCTTCGAACAGGCGGGGCAAATGGGCTTCGACGCCATCGCCATCGGCCGCTACCCGCAGGTCGAGCGCATCCGCCATGTCCACACTGCCGGCAATTCCTCGGGCATCGTCGACGGGGCGGCCGCGGTGCTCGTTGGCAGCGAGCGCAAAGGGCGGGAACTTGGCTTGACGCCAAGGGCGCGCATCGTCGCCACCGCGCTGGTCGGCACCGATCCGACCATCATGCTCACCGGCCCGGTCCCCGCGGCGCGCAAGGCGCTGGCCCGCGCGGGGCTGGCCATCGAGCAGATCGATCTGTTTGAGGTCAACGAGGCCTTTGCCAGCGTGCCGATGCGCTTCATGAAGGAGCTCGGCGTCGCGCACGACAAGGTCAATGTCAACGGCGGCGCCATCGCGCTGGGCCACCCGCTGGGCGCGACCGGCGCGATGCTGATCAACACGCTGCTCGACGAGTTGGAGATGCGCGCCAAGCGCTACGGCCTGGTCACGCTTTGTGTGGGCGGCGGCATGGGCATTGCGACGATCATCGAGCGAATCTGAGGCGCAGCATCATGGGAACACTTCGCTATGAGATTGACGCGGCCGCGCAGGTCGTGACGCTGACCTTCGACGACCCCGCTGCCCCGGTCAACACCATGAGCGAGGCCTGGCTCGCCGACCTGACGGCCTGCCTTGATCGCCTGGAGGCCGAGAGCAGTACCACCAAGGGCGTCATCCTCGCTTCTGCCAAGGAGAGTTTCTTTGCGGGCGCCGACCTCAAGGGCGTGCTGCAACGATGGCCGGCGGGGCGCGAGAACTGGTTTCGGCGCGTCGAGGACATCAAGCGCCAGCTGCGGCGCCTGGAGCGGCTGGGCCGGCCGGTGGTCGCCTGCATTGCCGGCAGTGCGCTGGGCGGGGGCTTCGAAGTGGCGCTGGCGGCGCATCACCGCGTCGTCATCGACAACCGCAGGGTGCAACTGGGTTGCCCCGAGGTTACGCTGGGGCTGATCCCGGCCGCCGGCGGCGTGACCAAGATGGTGCGCCTGCTCGGCCTGCAGGTGGCCATGCCATACATCGTCGAGGGCAGGATCCTGAGCCCGGCCCAGGCCAAGTCCGCCGGGCTGGTCGACGAGCTGGTGCCGCAAACCCCGGATGCGCCAGCGGCGCTGCGCGCCGCGGCGCTGGCCTGGATCGGCACCCACCCGTCGGCCATTCAAGCCTGGGACACGCGCGGCTACAAGATCCCGGGCGGTGGACCCGGCGAACCCAAGAACGCGCAGTTGCTCATGGCCGCACCGGCGCTGCTGCGCGCCAAGACGCGCGGCCTGTACCCGGCAGCCGAAGCCGCCTTCGCCTGCATGGTCGAGGGCGCGCAGGTCGATTTCGATACCGCGCTGCGGCTCGAGTCGCGTGCGCTTGCCACGGTGGCCGACGGTCCGGTCGCGCGCAACCTGATCCACCTGTTCTTCGACCGCGCGGCGGTGCGCGCCGGCGTCTCCCGGCCCCGGGGCGCGCCCAAGTGGAAGGCCGGCAAGGTCGGGGTGCTGGGCGCCGGCATGATGGGCGCGGGCATAGCGTATGCCGCCGCGCGCCGCGGCGTTGCCTGCATGCTCAAGGACGTGAGCCTGGAGCGGGCCCAGGCCGGCAAGGCGTACGCCGCCACGCGCACCGGCGAGCGCGTCGCCGCAGACAAGATGAGCGCCCAGGAGCAGACCGAGCTGCTGGCGCTGATCACGCCCGCCGCGAGCGCGGCGCAGCTGCGGGATTGCGATCTGATCATCGAGGCGGTGTTCGAAAATCGCGAGCTCAAGGCGCAGGTCACGCGCGAGGCCGAACCCATGCTCGCCGCGGGCGGCATCTTTGCCACCAATACCTCGACGCTGCCGATCACGGGGCTGGCCAAGGCCGCGGCCGCGCCCGAGCGTTTCGTCGGCCTGCACTTCTTTTCGCCGGCCGACAAGATGGAACTGGTGGAAATCATCACTGGCGAGACGACCAGCGCCGAGACGCTGGCGCGCGCCTACGATTTTGTGCTGCAGATCGGCAAGACGCCTATCGTGGTGCGCGACTCGCGCGGCTTTTTCACGAGCCGTACCTTCGCGACCTATATCGCCGAAGGGGCGCAGATGCTCAAGGAGGGCATTCCGGCTGCGGTGATCGAGCACGCCGGCGTCGCCGCGGGCATGCCGGTGGGACCGCTGGCGGTGACCGACGAGATATCGCAGGCGACCATCGTTGCCATCATGGAGCAGACCGTCGCCGATCTGGCCGCGCAGGGAAAACCCGACGGCCGCAGCGAGGGCGAGCGCTTCATTGAGGTGCTCTGCAAGCAGCATCGCCGCCTGGGCCGGGTGCACGGCGGCGGCTATTACGATTACCCCGACGGGGCGCCCAAGTCGCTGTGGCCCGGCCTCCAACAGTTCGAGAAGCCGGGCATCGAGTGGCAGCTCGCGGCGCTGAGCGAGCGCTTGTTGATGCGCCAGGCCCTGGAAGCGCTGCGCTGCATGAGCGAGGGGGTGATTCAAACCGCCCATGACGTCAACGTCGGCTCCATCTACGGCATCGGCTTCCCCGCCTGGACCGGCGGCGCCTACCAGTACATCGCCGGCATGGGCCTGAACCGTTTCCTCGCCCGCTGCAAGGAACTGGCGGCGGCGCACGGCGATCGGTTTGCGCCGCCCAGGCTGCCGGTCGACTGGTCCCCAGGGCGGGTGGCATAGGCCATGGCCGGACGCAGGATCACGGCCTGGGAAACCGACGAGATCGCGGCGTTTCGCGACATGGTGCGGCGCTTTGGCGCCGCCGAGATCGCGCCGCAGGATGCGCGCTGGCGCGCGCAGCATCACGTGGACCGCGACTTTTGGCGCAAGGCCGGTGCGGTCGGCCTGCTCTGCCCCAGCATTCCGGAACAATACGGCGGCGGCGGGGGCACCTTCGCGCATGAAGCGGTGGTGGCCGAGGAACTGGCGGCCATCGGCTGCTCGAGTTTTGGCCAGGTCGTGCACGGCACCATCGTGGCGCACTACCTGCTGGCCTACGGCAGCCAGGCCCAGAAGCAGCGCTGGCTGCCCCGGCTGTGTTCGGGCGAACTGGTCGGTGCCATCGCCATGAGCGAACCGGCGGCGGGCTCCGACCTGCAGGGAATCCGCTGCCGTGCGGTGCGCGACGCCGACAGCTACCTGGTCAGCGGCTCGAAGACCTTCATCACCAACGGCAGTCAGGCCGAGCTGGTGATCGTCGTCGTAAAGACCGACGCGGCCGCCGGCGCCAAGGGCGTGTCGCTGCTGGTCGTCGAGACCCTGGCAACGCCCGGCTTCGAGCGCGGGCGTGTGCTCGACAAGATCGGCATGCCCGGGGCGGACACCGCGGAACTGTTCTTCGACAACGCGCGCGTGCCGGCCTCTCAGCTGCTGGGGCAGGAGGGACAGGGCTTCGTGCAATTGATGCAGCAGCTGCCGCAGGAGCGGCTGGCGATCGCCGTCTCGGCCACCGCCTCGATGGAGACGGCGGTCGCGCAGACCGTCGAATACACCAAGCAGCGGCAGGCGTTCGGCAAGCCCCTGTTCGAGATGCAGAACACACGCTTTACCTTGGCCGAGTGCGCGACGGTGGCCCGGGTGACGCGCGCCTTCGTCGACGATTGCGTCGTCGAGCATGTCGCGGGCCGGCTCAGCGCCGCCGAAGCCTCCATGGCCAAGTGCTGGGCCACCGACCAGCTGGGGCGCGTGGTCGACCGATGTCTGCAGCTGCACGGCGGCTATGGCTACATGAACGAGATGCCCATCGCGCGCAGTTTCGTCGACGCCCGCGTAATGCGCATCTACGGAGGCGCCAACGAGGTGATGAAGGAACTGGTGGCCCGCTCGCTGTGAAGCAGGACCGCGTCCGGGCCAAGCGGCGAAGGGCCCTGGCCGCCCGCGCGAGGCCGTCGGCCTAGCGGCTCGCCGCGGCGCCGCTGCGAGCGTCCGTGATAGCCTGCGCGAACCCGAATTTCCTTTTCCCCAAGAGATCCAACATGCCCAGCTTACGGCCCGAGATCGACCCCGACGGTCTGCTCGAGTACTCGGTCGTCTTCACCGACCGCGCGCTCAATCACATGTCGCAGCGATTCCAGCGCGTGATGCGCGACGTCTCCGAGGTTCTCAAGGAGGTCTATCACGCGCGCTCGGCGATCGTCGTGCCCGGCAGCGGCACCTTCGGCATGGAAGCGGTGGCGCGCCAGTTCGCGACCAACCGCAGGACGCTGGTCATCCGCAACGGCTGGTTCAGCTATCGCTGGACGCAGATCTTCGAGACCGGCAAGATCCCTGCGGCGCAGACCGTGCTCCAGGCGCGGCCCGTCGCGCCGGGCCGCCAGGCACCGTTCGAGCCGCCCGCGGCGCAGGAGGTCGCCGCGGCAATTCGCAAAGAGCGCCCCGAGGTGGTCTTTGCGCCGCACGTCGAGACGGCCGCCGGCATCATCTTGCCCGAAAGCTATCTTCGAACCGTGGCGCAGGCGGTGCGCGAGGTGGGCGGCCTGTTCGTGCTCGACTGCATTGCCTCCGGGGCGATCTGGGTCGACATGCGGGATGCCGGAGTCGACGTGCTGGTGAGCGCCCCGCAAAAGGGCTGGACCGGATCGCCCTGCAGCGCGTTCGTCATGCTCAGCGAGCGGGCGCGCGCCGCGATCGATGGCACGGCCAGCACGAGCTACGCGGCCGACCTGGGCAAGTGGCTGCAGATCATGGAGGCCTATGAAGGCGGCGGCCACGCCTACCACTCGACCATGCCCACGGACGCGCTGGCAAGAACGCGCGACGCGATGCTCGAGACTCGGGCGTATGGCTTCGAGAAGCTTCGCGCAGCGCAGCTCGAGCTCGGTCAAAGGGTGCGGGCGCTGCTCGCCGACAGGGGTCTGCGCAGCGTCGCGGCCAGCGGCTTCCAGGCGCCCGGGGTCGTCGTCTGCTACACCGACGACGACGGCTTGCACACCGGCAAGGCCTTTCTGGGCGCCGGGCTGCAGGCGGCAGCCGGCGTGCCGTTGCGCTGCGACGAACCGGCGGATTTCAAGACCTTCCGCATAGGATTGTTCGGACTCGACAAGCTCTACGACGTCGATCGAACGGTGGCCAACCTCGATGTGGCGCTCGGGCGCATTCTGGGCCCGAGCGCCGCGCAGCGGTGAGTCTCAGACCTCGAGCCATTCGCGACGAACATCGTCGCGCGCCTTGAGCTCCGCGGGGGATCCCTCGAACACCACGCGTCCGTGGCCCATAACATAGATGCGCTGCGAGATCCGCAGGGCGATCTGCAGCTTCTGCTCGACCAGCAGCACCGCGACCTGGCGGGCGCGCAGGTCCTGCAGGAAGCGGGCGATCTGCTCGACGATCAGCGGCGCCAGGCCCTCGGTCGGCTCGTCGATGATGGCAAGCTGCGGATCGCCCATCATCGTGCGCGCCAGCGCCAGCATCTGCTGCTCACCGCCCGACAGGACTCCGGCATGGGCGTCGCGCCGCTCGCGCAGGCACGGAAATAGGCGGTAGGAATCCTCGAACCCCCATTTGCCAGGCACCCGCTTCTTCATCCCCAGCTTCAAGTTCTGCTCGACCGTCAGGCCCGGAAATACGTCGCGGCTCTCAGGGACGTAGCCCAGTCCCTGGCGGGCGATCTCGAAAGGCGTGAGCCCGACCAGGGGCCTTTCGCGGAACTCGATCGTGCCGCAACACGAGACCAGGCCCATGATCGAGCGGGCGGTGGTCGAGCGACCGACGCCGTTTCGCCCCAGCAAGCTCACGATCTCGCCGGCACCCACATGCAGGTCGACCCCGTGGAGCACGTGGCTCTTGCCGTAGAAGGCGTGCAGATTCTCGACCCGCAACATCAGAGGTACTCCGCTTCGGCCGTCCCGAGGTAGGCTTCCCGGACCCGCGCATCAGCGTGGATCTGCTCTGGCGTCCCGCTGGCGATGATGCGGCCATAGACCATGACCGAGATCCGTTCGGCCAGCCCGAAAACGACGTCCATATCGTGCTCGACCATCAGCAGCGTACGGCCCTCGGTGACGCGACGCAATAGGCCGATGGTGCGCTCGGTTTCACTGCGGCTCATTCCCGCGGTCGGCTCGTCGAGCAGCACCACGGGCGAACCCCCGGCGATCGTGATCCCGAGTTCGAGCGCGCGTTGTTCGGCATAGGTGAGGCTCGAGGCGACCGCATCGCGTCGCTCGGACAGTCCGATGCGCTCGATCAGGTTCTCGGCAGCAGCACGGGCGTTGGCCAGAGCCTCGAGACGGCGCCAGAACGAGTAGCGGTAGCCCAGCGACCAGAGCACGGCGCAGCGCAGGTTCTCGAACACCGTCAGGTGATGGAAGATGTTGGTGATCTGAAAGCTGCGGGACAAGCCGCGCCGGTAAATCTCGAAGGGCGATCGGCCGGTGATGTCAACCCCGCGCAGCAGGATCCGCCCGCTATCGGGGGCCAGGCGGCCACTGATCAGGTTGAACAAAGTCGACTTGCCCGCGCCGTTGGGTCCGATCAGCGCATGGCGTTCGCCCTCGACCAGTGTCAAGGACACCCCATGAATGATCTTCGTGCGTCCGAAACTTTTGTGCAGATCGTGCAGCTCCAGTGCGTCGCTCATAGTCACTCCACGCGAGATGCGCGCGCCTCGGGCGCCTGCGATGCGCCGATTTCGCGGTGCCGGACCCAGTCAAAAGCCAGCACGCCGCCAACCAGCGGCAACAAGGCCAGCACCCAGGCCCAAGCGCGATCGGTATCGATGTCGGTCCAGAAGACCCGGACGATCGAACCGCCTTGGGTCGCATCAAGCGTCCGGTGATACGTCATCTCGACCAACAGGACCAGGCCGCAAAGCGCCAGCGCGACCGCGGCGCCCATCGCGCTCAGCACCCTGGCGCGTTGCCGGACCAAACCGTCGCGAACCTGCGCCGCAACGCGCGCGATCACACCGGCAAGTCCGCCCGGAGCCTTTAGCACCAGCACCACGAAGAACATCCCGAGGTAGAGCTGCCACGCCTTGGTCAATTGCGACAGCGCGACGGCGAAGAAGACGAAGACCACGGCCCCCAGGATCGGGCCGTGAAAGTAGCCGATGCCGCCGATGTAGGTCGCCAGCAGGACCTCCCCCGAGCGCACCGCGCCGACATTTTCCGCGCTGACGATTTCGAAGTTCAAGGCCTGCAGCGCACCCGAGATGCCGGCAAAAAACGACGCTGCCATCAGCATCAGCCAGCGCACCTGGCGAGCGGAGTAGCCGACGAACTCGGCGCGTTCCGGGTTGTCGCGCACCGCGTTGGCAACCCGCCCGAGCGGCGTTCCCAGCAGCGCGCGGACGGCAACGACGCTGGCAAAACACCACGCACCGACCACGTAATCGATCTGCAGATCCGATCCCAGGTTCCATCCTGGCACGCCAAACAAGGGAGTGCCGACCGTCCGGTTTCCCGGTACTCCCCCCTCGCCGCCGAAAAACCGCGGAAACATCAGCCAGCACGCGGCAACGAGTTCGCCCAGACCCAGCGTGATCATCGCGAAGGCAGTGCCCGAGCGACGCGTGGAAACAAACCCCAGCACTACCCCGGCCGCCAGTCCGCCGATGCCACCGACCAGCGGCAAAGCGGTCACCGGCAGCGGCACATGGCTGCGGCCGATCCAGTTGAGCGCGTGGATCGCCGCGTAGGCCCCGAATCCGGAGTACACCGCGTGCCCGAAGCTCAACATGCCGCTGGCGCCCAGCAGCAGGTTGTAAGAGAGCGCAAAGACGATCATGATCGCGCACTCGGCGAACAGCAGGCGCACGAAGCCCTGGCTAAATACCGCCGGCACAACCACCAACAGCGTCGCCCCCGCCAGCCACGGCAGCCAGCGCATCAGCGGGCGGCCACTCATCGGTCCTCGCGCTTGCCCATCAAGCCGCGCGGCCGCACCAGCAGCACCACCACCAGCAGCAGGAACGGCAGCACCGGGGCCGCCTGCGACAGGGTCAGGGACCATACCCCGTAGAGCGGGTTGGCCGAATCGATCGGGGCGCCAAGCGCGGCGGCGAGGTCCGCCGGCGAGCGGTCGATGACCTTGGCAAAGGCGTCGATCTCGCCGATGGCCAGCGATGCCAGGAAGGCGCCCGCAAGCGAGCCCATGCCACCGACGACCACGACCACGAACAAGATGGCACCGATCGGCCCGCCCATGTTGGGCTCGGTGACGGTCAACGCCCCCCCGACGGCCCCGGCCAGCCCCGCGAGCGCAGCGCCGCCGCCAAACACCATCATGTGGATTCGCGGCACGTCATGGCCGAGCGTCTCGGCCGTCTTCGAATGGCTGAGCGCGGCCTGGATCACCATGCCGATGCGGCTGTAGCGCAGCATCAGCGCCAGGGCCCCGAGGATCAGCGCCGCGACCAGCATCACGAAGCCGCGGGCGCGCGGAAAGTCGACCGTGTAGACCGTGAACAGGGCCCCGTCGAGCTCCGGCGGCAGCCGGTACGGAACGGGCGGGCGCCCCCAGAGCACCTGCACGAGCTCGACGATCACGTAGGACAGGCCGAAGGTGAACAACAGCTCGGCAACCGCACCGTGCGCATGCAGCGCACGCAACCCGTATCGCTCGACCGCCGCGCCGCACACGCCGACCGCCAGCGGAGCCAGGACCAGTCCGGACCAAAATCCGATCCACTGGCTGATCTGGTATCCGCAATAAGCACCCAGGACGTAGAAGCTCGCATGGGCGAAGTTGAGCACGCCCATCATCGAGAAGATCAGCGTCAGTCCGGCCGACAGCATGAACAGCAGCAGGCCGTAGCTGGCCCCGTTCAGGGCCGAAATCAGCGCAAGTTCGGCATTCATCGGCCAGCAATCCGCCGGGGCGTGCCGCCTGTGCGGACGGCACGCCAAAGGCGCGACCTGGGGATCAGTTCGGTCGCGGGGGGCGCTGCATCTGGCAAGTGGTCGGCAGCGTCACCGCAGCCGCGGGGATCGCCTCCTCGAGGCGCCAGCCGTAGCCGGTGTCCTCCTGATCGTACTTGACCCGCTTGCCATCGACCTTCTGCCAGCTAAATATATACAGGGGCTGCTCGACCTGGTGATCCGAGGCGCGCACCTCAATATCGCCGTTGTAGGAATGAAACTGCAGGCCCTCGAGCGCATAGGCGACCCGTACTGGCTCTACCGAGCCGGCCTTGCGGATCGCATCGGCGAGGCCGTGCAGCGCGTTGTAGGTGGCCAGGACGTAGAAGTCATCCTTGTTGCGCGCCTTGAATTCCTTGACCAGGACCTCGCCGGGGAACTTCTCGAGGTTCTGGCTCCAGTAGGCGATCACCCGCACCCGCTCGGCGCCGGCGGCGCCCATCTGCGTCGGAACCCCGGTGGTGCCCGCGTAGTAGGTGTAGAAATTGGCGGTCAGGCCGGCATCGCGCGCCGCCTTGATGAGCAAGGACAGGTCCGAACCCCAGTTGCCGGTGATCACGGTGTCGGCATTGGCCGCCTTCATCTTGGCGACGTACTGCGAAAAATCGGTGACCTTGGCCAGGGGGTGCAGGTCGTCGCCGACGATTTCCACGTCCGGGCGTTTGCGCGCCAGATCCTCGCGCGCGGCCTTTTGCACCTGATGACCAAAGGCGTAGTCCTGGTTGATCAGGTAGACGCGGTGCACGTCCTTTTGCTTGGCGATGTAACTGGTTAGTCCCTCCATCTTCATGTCGGAATTCGCGTCCCAGCGAAAATGCCAGAAGGTGCATTCGCCATTGGTCAAGTCCGGGTCGNNCCTCCTTGCCCGGGTTGCGCTCGTTGTTCTTGCTGATACCGCCGATCAAGGCGCGCGCCACGCTGGTGCCATTACCTTGAACAACGTAGTGGATATCCTGGTCGATCGCCGCCTTCAAGTCGTTGAGGCTCTCCTGCGGGCTGAGCTTGTTGTCAAAGGGCACGATCTCGAAACGCACACCCGGCGCCCAGTTGTCGCGGTTGGCGATTTCGGCGACAAACTGCCAAGAATGCAATCCGTTGTCGCCTACCGGCCCCATCAATCCGGACAAAGGATCGATAAATGCCAGGCGAACGGTTGTCGGCGCCGTCTGTGCCGCGGCCATTGCGGCAACGCAGCATACTAATAGCGCCGGCACCAGACGGACGAATACGCTTCGGACCATGGCTTCTCCTTGGGTTGTCTTATTTTGTGAAATCGTCACAAGCAACGATCGCGCGAGGCGACGCCCTAGTATCGCCGACGGTCCACGCATGCCGCGAAGACCGAAGTTTGCCAGCGTTTTACCGCCGTGTGGCGACAGGCCTGTTGCCAGCGCCGGATCGAATCGCAGGGTCGAGCCGCGGAACGGGTGCGAATCAAGGCTCGCCGGGACCCGATCGGGCGGCGGGACCGTGGGCTTGCCCAGTTTCCTGGAGACCTGGCCACCGCCGGTGCGGCGACGCCTGGACGCTGTTCCGGTTACCGCCGGACCGCTTTCCCGCATAAATCGACCGCTTCGGTCGGCTTGCCTGGCGAAATTTTCGCGGACTCGCTCAGGGTCAGGTTACCGAGCGAGCCCTGCGGCCGATGGCCGTCCTAATCGTCGTGCCAGACGCTATGCTCAGCCCTATGAGCCTCGAAGCCCTCGAACTGCAAACCGGTAGCGAGCCGGTGGCAAGCATTGTGGTGTTGCACGGACTCGGCGCCGATGGCAATGACTTTGTGCCGATCGCGCGAGAGCTCGACCTGTCGATGGTCGGCGCGGTGCGCTTCGTGTTTCCGAATGCGCCGATCCGCCCGGTAACAATCAATGGCGGCTATCGCATGCGCGCTTGGTACGACGTCCTCGGCACCGACCTTGCCCGGCGCGAGGACGAGGCCGGCCTGCGCGCCTCGCTCTCCGCGGTGCAGGCGCTGCTTGAACAGGAGGCGCAGCGCGGAATTGCGCCGGCACGCACGGTGCTGATGGGTTTTTCGCAGGGCTGCGCCNNCCGCCGGGCTGGTGGGCCTGTCGGGCTATCTGCCCTTGGCCGCGACGACGGCGGCCGAGCGCAGCATGGCGAACCGAGACGTGCCGCTATTCTTGGCACACGGTCGCTTCGACCCGGTCATCCCGTTCGCGCGCGGCGTGGCCTCGCGCGATGCGCTCGCGGCGATGGAATATGACATCGAGTGGCACGAGTACCCGATGGAGCACGCCGTGTGTCCCGAGGAAGTTGTCGATTTGAACGACTGGCTTGTGAAGGTCCTGGCCAAGGCCTGAAAACTTGGTCGATTGCCGGCGGCAATCAATGCGGCAAACTGCTGATCCCCGGCTGCCGCCCCTGGTGAACTACTGCCGGCCAAGCAGCAGGGCCCGTCGATGATGCACAAAGCAGATGGTCCAACGCCTGCCACTGCAGACGGTCGATGCTTGCAGGAAGCCGCCCGCCAGAGCAAATCGACGTCTGTCGCGCTGCGGCGGCCAAGAGCGCTTTCCAATCGAGGCTGCGACAGCGGCGCCAATCATCGCGATACCGCGTGGCAAATGCGCGCGGTCTCGCGGCGCGCCGCCCACGCGGCGCGCCAAGGCCTCACATGCCCGTCAGGATGTCGCCAAACCGAACCCACTGCTTGCCGTCGAATTTCACGAGTTGCATCGACCGGAACACCGCATAGTTGTCCGCCGACGTGTTGATCTTCACGCCCGGCAGAGCCAGCGGCAACTGCAGACCCTTGATGTCGGCTGCATGCTTCATTACGTTTTCCCGCGTCAGATCGTCGCCGCACTGCTTGAGCACGTAGACGAGCGTCTGCGCGACGGAGTACCCGTACGTGTTGTTGCCGTCCAAGACATTGGCGTCCGGAAGGTATTTCTTCATGAACTCCCTCCAGACGTTCATCGCCTCGTCGTTGTCCCAGGACTTGTCGGAAGCATCCTTGAGGTAGCCCATGGAGATCAACCCGACCGAGTTGTCGCGGCCCGCCGGCGTCAGCACGGAACCGATGGATGCCGACACGTTGGTCAGGTAATGCTCGGGCTTCCAGCCGATTTCGGCCACTTTGCGAATTGCCTGCGCGCCGAACTTCGGCGTGGTGATGTCCAACAGCACATCGGCACCGGAGCCCTTGAGCGTCACGATTTGCGACTCGATGGTCGGATCCGTTACCTCGTAGGACTGCTCGGCGACGATGAGCTTCGCCTTGTCCCCAAGCTCCTCCTTGAAACCCTTGAGGTAGTCCTTGCCGAAGTCATCGTTCTGGTAGAGCACGGCGATTTTCGCGGCCGGCTTTGTCTTCAAGATCTGCTGGGCATAAATGCGCGCTTCCGTCTGGTAATTCGGCTGCCACCCCATGGTCCAGGGATAGTTCTTCGGGTCGTTCCATTTCGAAGCGCCGCTGGCAACGAACAGCTGCGGAACCTTCTTGCCGTTCAAGTAGCGCTGAATTGCCGAATTGGATGGCGTGCCCAGCGGGTTGAACAGCAGCAGAACATCGTCCTGCTCGACCAATTGGCGCACCATCTCGACGGTCTTCGGCGGAGAATATCCATCATCGAGCGAGACGAGCTCGATCTTGCGCCCGTTGATGCCGCCTTGCTCATTGATCATCTTGAAATACGCGGCCTCGGCTCTGCCGATCTGCCCGTAGGCCGACGCAGGACCGCTGTAGGGCATGGTCTGACCAATCTTGATGGTGGTATCGGTTGCGCCTACGTCGTACTTCTTTTCCGCCTGCACCGGAAGGGCACCGAGCAAGGCACAAGCCACGGCTGGAAGCAGCAAATAGCGTTTCATATAAACCTCCTTTTTCACCTCTGTATGGACTCCACTCCACC
>OKRD01000129.1 GCA_900290335.1 Burkholderiales bacterium
GTCCCTGCCGAGCCCATGCTCGAACCAGGTCTATGAGGCGCGCATTGCCGCGGCGATCGAACGGATCAAGGCCGAAGGCGTTCGCCATATCGTGTTCGGCGACCTGTTCCTCGAAGATGTCCGCGCCTACCGCGAAGAAAGGCTCGCAGCCGCCGGCATGGCCGGCATCTTTCCGCTGTGGCGGCGCGACACACACGCTCTGGCCAAGGAAATGATCGCGCGTGGCTTCACCGCCCATCTCGTCTCGGTTGATCCGCGCAAGCTTGGTCGCGGCTTTGCCGGGCAGCCCTTTGACGACAAGCTGCTGGCCGCGCTGCCCCCTGGCGTCGATCCCTGCGGCGAGAATGGCGAGTTCCACACTTTTGTTTCGTCCGGCCCGATGTTTTCGGCGCCGATCGCGGTCACGGCCGGCCAGATCGTTGAACGCGACGGCTTCGTCTTCGCCGATCTGATTCCGGTCTGATCCTTCGCCTATTACCCGGCATGGAGATTCTGGATGAACCCGGAGAGATGATGCTCAAGGTTGTCCGCCTTCTCGCGTTACGCCAGCCCCACAACCTCCGCCAATGCCTCCACCTGCTCGACATACCGCGACACGGGATTGAGCAGCAGGTGGTTGGCGCCCATCGCGACGACTTCCTCCAGCCGCTCGCGCACCTGTTCCGGCGTGCCGTGGATGCCCGATGCGTCGGTGCCTGCCGGATTGCGGTAGACCTCGGTGAACCAGCGATGCAGCTCGGCGCGTGCCACCGCCGGCCGCTCATCCACCGCGATGAAAATCCGTTTCGAAACCGGGAAACCGCCGGCATCGCGCCCGGCCTGCGCCAGGGCCTCGCGCAGCAGCGGCACCGATCGGCCGAACTCGGCGATGCTCGACCCGCCCGAGCCCATCCACCCGTCGGCGAGCGACGCGGTGCGACGGATCGCGTTCGGATGGCCGACGCCCATCCAGATCGGCAGATGCGGCCGCTGCACCGGCTTGGGCGACATCGTGCCGTCCTGCAACCGGTAGAAGCGGCCGCGGTAGTTCACCGTCGGCTCGGTCCACAACGCCTTGATCAGCGCGACCTCCTCGCGGAACCGGCGCACGCGGCCCGCTTCGGGCACCTCGAACTGCCGGTAGTGGTGCTCCCGGCCCAGGCCGACGCCCAGGATCGCCCGGCCGTTGCTGACATAATCGAGCGTCGCCCATTGGTGCGCCACCAGCAGCGGGCTGTGGATCGCCAGCACCACCACCGATGCGCCGAGGCGGATCCGGCTGGTCACCGCCGCCGCGTAGGTCAGCACCACGACGGGATCGAAACAGGTGACGTGGTCGAGCGTGTTTTCCGTCACCCAGAGATCGCGGAAGCCGAGCGCCTCGGCGCGCTGGGCCACCGTATGCACCGCCCGCATGTCGATCGCATCGGGCGAGCGATGCGGCAGCGACATGCCGAACGCGATCCTGTCGTGCAAAGCCATGCCACGCACCCCCCAGGCTGCAAACCTCCCGTCTACACGGTTTCGCGACTTTCCGATGCCACGCCATGCTGGACAAGCGCGGTCCGCTTGCCTTGAATCCCGGTTTGCAGGCAAGCGAGCCGTTGATGCCATGGCCGAGAATTATTCCAAGACCACGCGCGGGGTCCGCGTCACCGTTCGGTCCTTCTACCTGGAGGACCAGTCGCAGCCGGACGAGGCCCACTATGTCTGGGCCTACCGGGTGAAGATCGAGAACCAGGGGCGCGTGCCCGTGCAGCTGCTGCGCCGCACCTGGCAGATCACCGACGCGCGCGGCCGCACGCAGCACGTGCACGGCGCCGGCGTGGTCGGCGAACAGCCGCTGCTCGAACCGGGCGAGAGCTTCGAATACACCTCCGGCACGCCGCTCGACACGCCGTCCGGCTTCATGGTCGGCGCCTACCACATGGTGGTCCCGTCCTCCGGCGAGAACTTCGACGTGGCCATCCCGGCGTTCAGTCTGGACAGTCCGCACCAGAGCGGTAGGGTGCACTGACCGAACCCGGGTTGCGAGCCCGGGAAGGAGTCCCATATCCGCCTTGCGGCGCAAGGATTTGCCGCGATCCGTCACTCGCATCGGGAAGGAACACGCGCGGTGAATATCGTCGCCAAGGCCACGCCTCGCGCCAGCGAAACCGCGTCGCCCGCCCGCCCCTCGCGCGAGGCGGCGGAAGAGGCCATCCGCACCCTGCTGCGCTGGGCCGGCGAAGACCCTTCGCGCGAGGGTCTCGTCGACACCCCGGCCCGCGTCGCCCGCGCCTACGAGGAGTTCTTCGCCGGCTATGCGGTCGACCCCGTCGCGCTGCTGGAACGCACCTTCGAGGAGACCGACGGCTACGACGAAATCGTGCTGCTGCGCGACATCCGCCTGGAGAGCCATTGCGAGCACCACATGGTGCCGATCATCGGCCGCGCGCATGTCGCCTACCTGCCGCACC
>OKRD01000102.1 GCA_900290335.1 Burkholderiales bacterium
TTTTTCTCAAAAAACTCGGGGACTTACGTCAGTCGGCGTGACGACGCCAAACAGGAACTTCGGTTTAGTGCGCTGCGCTCGTCGCTGCCGATGAACATCAAGGCGCACTTTCCGAAGTTCAAGCTATGGTCGCGCGCCCAGACCGATATCGATCGCGTGCTGGCGATCTGGGCCGAGTGCCTGCACAACTACGGCGGCCCGTTCCTGTTCGGCCAGCGGCCCTGCATGGCCGATGCGATGTTCGCACCGGTAGTCACTCGCCTCTTGACCTACGACGTGGCGCTCGAGGAACCCTATGCGGCCTACTGCGCGCAGATCATGGCGCTTCCCGCAATGCAGGAATGGGTCGCCGCGGCGCGTGCCGAGGCCGAGGAAATCGACGAGTTGGACGCGGAGTTCTGAGCGCGTCGAGTGCACGGACGCACTGCCATGGTGCAGTTCGGCTGCCGCGGCGCGCCTTGGTGCCCACCATGGTGCAGGGCGGCGGCTCCTTTGCCGCATCGGCGTAGTCCCGGTCAACGGCAAGGGCGCACGCCGGCAAGCTCCCGGCGGTCGCGCGCTCGCTGGGACGCAGCCGTGACCGGAGCGCCCGGCGATCGCCGGCGATCACTGGAAAGCCCAAAAGCACCTCGCCTCCGTTTGACAAGAAAGACGGTTACTCAGACGTTGAAGCGAAAGTGCATCACGTCGCCGTCCTTGACGACGTAGTCCTTTCCCTCGAGGCGCATCTTGCCGTTCTCCTTGGCGCCGTGTTCGCCCTTGCAGCGCACGAAGTCGTCGTAGGCAATCGTCTCTGCGCGGATGAAGCCCTTCTCGAAGTCGGTGTGGATCACGCCCGCGGCCTGCGGCCCCGTCGCTCCCTTGGGCACCGTCCACGCCCGCACCTCCTTGACGCCGGCGGTGAAGTAGGTCTGCAGCCCAAGGAGCGTGTAGGCGGCGCGAATGACGCGGTCGAGCCCCGGCTCCTGCATGCCCATGTCCTGCAGGAACACCTTCTTGTCCTCGTCCGGCAGGTCGGCGATCTCGGCCTCGGTGCGGGCGCACACCGCGACCACCGGAGCGTTCTCGCGGGCGGCGCGGGCGCGCACCGCCTCGAGCAGCGGATTGCCCTCGAAGCCATGGTCGTCGACGTTGGCGACGTACATCGTCGGCTTCATGGTCAGCAGGAAGAGCGGCCGCAGCACAGCCCGCTCCTCGGGATAGAGGTCGGCGCAGCGCGCCGGCCGGGCCTGGTCCAGCGCCGGCTGGATCTTCTCGAGCGCGGCGACCAAGCGCTGCGCCTCTTTCTTCTCTTCGCCGGCAGCCCCGGTCTTGGCCACCTTGGCGTAGCGATGCATCTGCTTCTCCACCGTCTGCAGGTCGGCAAGCGCGAGCTCGGTGTCGATGACGTCGATGTCGCTTACCGGATCGACCCGGCCCGAGACGTGAACGATGTTCGGATCCTCGAAGCAGCGCACGATGTGGGCGATCGCATCGCACTCGCGGATGTTGGCGAGGAACAGGTTGCCCAGGCCTTCGCCCTTGCTGGCACCGGCCACCAGACCGGCGATGTCGACGAACTCGACGGTTGCCGGCAGCACGCGCTGCGGCTGGACGATCTGCGCCAGCGCCCAAAGTCGCGGGTCGGGAACCTCCACGATGCCCACGTTGGGTTCAATGGTGCAGAACGGATAGTTCTCGGCAGCGATCCCCGCCTTGGTCAGGGCGTTGAAAAGCGTCGATTTGCCAACGTTGGGCAGCCCGACGATCCCACATTTGACGGCCATGGAGGTGTCCTTCTAGGGAAACAGGTCGTTGCGCGACTGCATAGCGAACAGGATTCTGCCGCCGCGACGGGTCTCCAGCCGCAGCAGGCGGTCCCGGATACCTGCGCCGACGGAAATCTGCGGCAGGGAGGGCGTGAGCTGCTCCTGCGCTTCGCGCTCCGCGATGCGCCGGCTGGCGATCCGGAACGCGCCCTCGAACGAGGCGGCCTGCGCGAGTGCCTCGCCGAAAAAGGCCCGGCCGAAATCCGTCCACTGGGCGCCATCGCGGCAACCGAAGGACGTCCGGTCCGCACCCGAGGCGGTGATCACCATCGTGTCCGGCCCGGCGAGCGCGGCGATGAAGCCGCCGGAGTAGCAGGCGGAAACGATGATCACGCGATAGCGGATCCCCGCATCATCGAGCAGCTCGCGCACGCGCTCGGCGGTAAGGTCTTCGAATTCGTAGGGCGGCAGCGACACCGCCAGGTGATGGTCGGCCGTGCCGTGGGACGTGAGAAACAGCGCCAGCACGTCTTCGTCGCCGTTCATGCGGTCGGCGACGGTGGCAAGCGCGCGTTGCAGCGCACTCACCGTTGCGAACGGCCGCTCCTGCGGGTGCGCCTGGCTGTTGGCAAGCACGATGCTGTGCGCGCCGCTGTCGAAAACGTCTGCCATCACCGAATCGGCGCCGACGGCCTCGCGCAGGAACACGTCCTGCGCGCCATCGCCGCCGAAGCTGATTGTGAACAGTTCGGTCACGCCGGCCTGGCCCGGGGCGATGGCGTCGAGCGCGTCTTCGAGCAGATCCAGCTGGCTGTATAGCGTCTGCTCCGACTGCGGCGACTCGGGACCGGCGCCCTCCTCGCGCTCGTTGCCCGGCTCCGGGCTCCAGAGGCGAGCGGTCGGATCGACCGCCCATTGCGGTGCGATGACCAGCAGGGTCGCAAGGACGAGGATCCCCAGGCGCCGGCGGCGCACGGAACCGGCGGCAAATCGAGCCGCCGCCAGCCCAAAGGCCAGTGCCATCCAGATCAGCGGTATCCACGACAGCGACGCGTAGGCCCGATCCATCGTGGGCGAGAGGTCGGCGGCGATCGCCAGCGCGGAGGCGGCGATCGACTCCCAGCAGGCCAGGGCAAAACCCGCCGTCGCCAGCGCCGTCGCCAGCGCGGCATCGGCGCAGATCGCCGCTACCAAGCCGGCCGACAGCAGCACCGGGAGCGCCCAGAAGCTCACCGCCGGCAAGGCAAGCGCGTCGAAGTGCCCGGCCTGCCAGCCGACCGAATACAGATCGTAGGCCACGCCCAGCAGCAAGTTGAGCAAGAACAGCAGCACCAGCTGCGCGGTCGTTGCGCGCAAGGACTGCGGCGCACGCGCGCGCAGTGCGGCAAGCGCCAGCGCCGCCCGCAGGTTCACGCCAAGGTCGCGCAGCGCGGCAGCGCCCCGGCCGCGGGGCTCGCCTGCGGCCGGCGCCGGCGCTTGCGGTGCGTCGGGCGGGTTCATTGCTTGGAATCCGGACGCAGCGTCGCCGCCGCGGCGGCGGCCAGCGTCGCCGCCCTGCGCAGCTGCATCATGGCCATCTCGAACTGCCCGGCGCTGGCCAACTCGAGCACGGACTGCGCGCGCTCGATCGCCGCCTCGATGGCCTGCTCTTCGTCGCGACGGGGCGGGTGCAGGACGAAGTCGACAACCTCCTGGCGTAGTTCCAGGGCGCGCGGGTGCCCGATGCCAATGCGCATGCGCCAGAAATCGGCGCTGGACAAGCGCGCGCGCACATCCTTCAAGCCATTGTGGCCGGCAACGCCTCCGCCCATCTTCAGGCGCACGTCCCCCGGCGCCAGATCGAGTTCGTCGTGCGCGACCAGGATCTGGTCAGGCAGCAAGCGATAGAACAGCGCGACCGCCACTACCGCCTGCCCCGACAGGTTCATGAACGTTGCCGGCTTGAGGAGCCAGACCTCCTGGCCGCCGATGGACGCGCGCGCCAGTTCACCGAAGAATTTCTTCTCGGTGCGAAAGCGTGCCCCGTAGCGCGACGCAACCCGATCGATAAACCAGAACCCGGCGTTGTGCCGCGTTCGCTCGAACTCGGCGCCAACGTTGCCGAGGCCGACGATCATGCGTATGCCCTTGGACGCCGGGTTGGATGAAGCCACGAGTGACGTTTCCCTGAACCCTGCCCAGTGCGCATGCGCCAAGCGACCGCGAGCATGCCGCGACCGCGCCGGCGCGCAGGATCAATTGTTGCCGGTCGCCTACTTCTTCTTGGCCGGCGGAGCCTTGGCGGCCGGGGCCGCCGGGGCCGCAGCCGCCTTGGCCGCCGGTGCCGCCTTGCCCCCGGCCGGCGGCGCCGCCGCCTTGGCCCCCGGCGCCGCTGCCGCCGGTGCCGCCGGTGCCGCGGCCGCTTCCGCAACCGGCGCCGCCTCTTCTTGCTGCACGCTCGGCAACGCCACCGTCACCACGACCGGGTCCTCCTTGCCGCGCAATGCCACCGATACGCCCTGAGGCAATTTGAGGTCCGAAACGTGCACCGTCTGCTGGGCCGTCAGCCCGGAGAGGTCGACCTCGATGAATTCGGGAAGGTCGCGCGGCAAACAGGCAATCTCGACTTCCGACAGGACGTGGCCGATGATCGCCGCCGAAAGCTTGACGGCCGGAGAGTTCTCCGCGCCGACAAAGTGCAGCGGCACCCTCATGTGGATCTTCTGGTCCTCGGCGACACGCTGGAAGTCGACGTGCAGCACCAGGCTGCGGTACGGATGCATCTGGAAATCACGCAACAAAACGCGCTCGTTGCGCCCGTCGAGGTCGAGCTCGAGAATCGAGGCGTGGAATTTCTCACGGCGCAGCGAGTGAAATAGCGGGTTGTGGTCGAGCTCGATGTTGACCGGCTCGGTGCCTGCCCCGTAGAGGATGCCCGGCACTTTGCCCAGGTTGCGCAGGCGGCGGCTCGCACCAGTGCCTTGCGCATTGCGTTTGTTGGCGATGACCTTCATTGCTTGCTCCGATCTTGCGTTCGATTTGCTGCGGCACCTGCCGCGAATTGCCCGATTGCGATACTGCCTGTACTGCGTCCGCTGCGTGGGTCGCGACCAACCTCACGCAACGGTCCTGCCGACCAACGGCCGACCGCGCCTGCCGGCGCGGTCGGCCGGCAGCCGTTATTCGATGAACAAGGAACTCACCGAATCGCCGCGCGATATGCGCGAAATCGTCTCTCCGAGCAGCGCAGCGCACGACAGCTGCCGGATCTTGGGACAGGCCGCCGCCGCGGCGCTGAGCGGAATCGTGTCGGTGACGACGACCTCGTCGAGTACCGATTCCATGATGCGCTCGACCGCACGCCCCGACAAAACCGGATGGGTGCAGTACGCGATCACCCGCATCGCGCCGGCGTCGCGCAGCGCGGCGCCGGCCTGACACAGCGTATTGGCGGTGTCGATCATGTCGTCCATGATTACGCAGGTCCGGCCCTGCACCTCGCCGATGATGTTCATCACCTCGGCGACGTTGGCGCGCGGGCGACGCTTGTCGATGATCGCCAGATCGGCGTCCATGCGCTTGGCGAGCGCGCGCGCGCGCACCACGCCACCGATATCCGGCGATACCACCACCAGGTTGTGGTAGTTGTGCTTCCACAGGTCGCCCAGAAGGATCGGGCTGGCGTAGATGTTATCCACCGGGATATCGAAGAAACCCTGAATCTGGTCGGCGTGCAGGTCCATCACCAGGATGCGGTTGACGCCGGCCACCTGCAGCATGTTGGCGACCACCTTGGCACTGATTGCGACCCGCGCCGAGCGCGGGCGTCGATCCTGCCGCGCGTAGCCGAAGTACGGAATCGCCGCGGTGATGCGCCCAGCCGAGGAACGCTTGAGGGCATCGACCATGATCACCAGTTCCATCAGGTTGTCATTGGTCGGGGCGCAGGTCGACTGCAGGACGAAGGCGTCCTTGCCGCGCACGTTTTCGTTGATCTCCGCCATGATCTCGCCGTCGGAAAATCGCGAAACCATGGCCCGTCCCAGCGGAATGCTCAAATGTTGCACGACCGCGTATGCCAGCCGCGGATTGGCGTTTCCCGAAAACACCATCAGGTTGTCTGGCACCAACGCCGACATGAAAATGCCCTAGCGAAAATGGTTCGCGCAAACGCGCGCAAGGACCGCCCGTGGAACGGCCAACGAAGCTGCTCCAACCGACCTAACCCAATGGGCGTTGCGCAGCTTGCCTGTTCTTGTACCGTAGCTTTGGCTGGGGAGGAAGGATTCGAACCCTCGAATGGCGGAATCAAAATCCGCTGCCTTAACCAGCTTGGCGACTCCCCAGCACGAGACCTGTAAAACTGTTGCTCCGGGCTCCCGCCATCCGGCCAGCCCACTTTGTAACCCGCCGCTGTGCGGCCGGCAATTGCTTTCCCACCGCCGGCCTAACCGGCGTCCCTCAACCAGTCTGCCAGCGGCAGCTCGTCCAGAGCCGCCACGGCCCAGGCCGACCAGCCCGGCGGCATTTGCGCCCGCAGCGATTCGACCAGCCACTGCGCCTCGCCGGCGCTGCCCAGCAAGCTGTACACCGCCGAGCCAGAACCGCTCATGCGCGCCGGCCCATGGCGCTCGAGCAAGCGCAGTGCCTCCTCCACTGGCGGGAATCTGCATCTGACCACCGGTTCTAGATCGTTGGCCCCAAACAGGTGCCGCTTCGACCCGGACAGCGCCGTAGAAAAGCCTGCGATTGTCGTTCCTTTGGTGTCCCGTGTCAATTTCGGGTCCGAGAAGATTTCCGCCGTCGAAACATGCACTTGCGGGTAGACGACGACGTACCACGTGGGCAGCAGATGAAGCCCGGTGCAGCGCTCGCCGACGCCCTCGACGAACGCCGGGCCGTCGCTGAGGAAAAAGGGCACGTCGGCACCAATTTTCCACGCCCGCTCGGCGAGCGCCTCGCGCGAGAGCCGCAGTCCCCACAGGCGATTGAGCGCGATGAGCGTCGTGGCGGCATCCGAGGAGCCACCGCCAAGGCCGGCTCCCACGGGGATGCGCTTTTCTACCCCGATCGTCACGCCAAGGAGGTTCGCGACCGATCGCGCGCCGCCGTCACCGCTCGCGCGTGGCTGGAGCGCGCGGGCGGCGCGCACCGCAAGGTCCTGCTCCGGCGGCCCCGTAAGGTCCCCCTCGCGGACGATCCGCCCGTCGTCACGCAACACAAAATCCAGGGTGTCGCACAAATCGATCGGTACGAAGGCCGACTGGATCTCGTGATACCCGTCATCGCGCCGCCCCAGAACGTGCAGGAACAAATTGATCTTCGCCGGTGCCGGCAGCCCCAGCAGCTGACGCGGTCCCATCACGAAGCCGGCCCGTCCAGAACCACCCGCAGAGCAACTGCCGGGGAACCATCGCGCGCGGCGCGGTCCATCTGCAATCGGCGCCCGGGCTTGCCGTCCACGAGCCGCTCGACGGTGACCGACCATCCGTCTTGCTCGAATCGCTCATTGCCATCGTCGGCGGGCAGCGCATGAAAGGGCCGGCCGCTCGAGGGTCGCCCTTCGACCCAGTCGGGCATGCCTTCGATGGGCAGGGGCCAGCCCAGGACCTGCTCGGAAAGGGCCTGCGCGTCGGCGCCGCGCTCGACGCGCAGGCCGCCGTCGGCCGGCACCAGCAACCGCGCCTCGCGCCGATCGGTCTCGAAGCGCGCAATCGTTGCACCCAAGGGCGAGACCAAATCGAGGGTCATCGACTGCGTTCCGACCGCCAGGGAAAACCGGCCGGTCCAGGCGCCGCGTTGCGCCCTGCTGTCGTCAGCGCCAGGGGTGACCGCTAGCGAAAAGCGCCCCGCGTAGCTGCGCTCTGCGCCCGACGGCAGCGGCAAACTCGCGCAGGCGCCCAGCAGCAAGACCGCCAACAGCAGCGCCACCGGACGGGCGATCGCGCGCGCCGCGGGCCACCACGCACCGATCGCGGCCGCCGGGGTCGAGCCGCACGTCTTCAAGGCTGGATTTTCAAGCGTTGCAGCGTATCGCGCAGCGTGTCGCTGTCGCCGTCGCGCTTTTGCGCGTCCAGCAGCAGTTCGCGCGCACCGGAGTGATCGCCCGTGGCCCAGAGCACCTCGCCCAAATGCGCGGCGACGTCGGGATCGGCCTTGAGCTGGAAGGCGCGCGTGAGCGTCTCCCGCGCCGCCGACAAATTCCCCATGCGATATTGCACCCAGCCCATCGAGTCGACGATGAAGCCGTCGTCCGGTGCCAGGGTCAAGGCATGGTCGATGAGCTGGTAGGCCTCCTGCAGGCGGATGTTGCGGTCGGCCAGCGAATAGCCCAAGGCGTTGTAGGCATGGGCGTAATCGGGCCGCAGTTGCAGCAGGTGGCGCAGGCGCTTTTCCATCACGTCGATGCGATCGAGGCGCTCCGCGCTCATCGCCGATTCGTACAGCAAGCCGGTATCGTCCGGGTTGGCCTGCAAGGCTTTGTCGAGCAGCGCAAAGGACTCCTCGTAGCGGTGGGCATCGCGCAGCAATTGGCCCTGTGCCAGAATTCGCTGCGTATTTTCTTCGGCGGTGCTCGCCGGCAGCTGCTGCAGCAGTTGCAGACCTTCGTCCACCCGGTTCATCCGTCCCAGGACAAACGCCTGGCGTTCGCGCGCCGCCTCGAGCTGGTCGGCGCCGTGCACCTTGCGCAGCCACTCGAGCGACTCGTCAAAGCGCCGCTGACCCTCGGCAACCCGCGCCATGTTCATGTACACAAGGTCGAGGTCCCGGTCCGCGGAGGACTCGACCGCCTCGAGATAGCGCTCGAAGTAGCCGCGCGCCTCGGCAAAACGCTCCGCCTCCAGCGCGAGCACACCGAGCGCGAACAGGGGGTCGGGGTTCTGCGGCGCCTGTCGCAGCAATTCTTCAAACTGCTGGCGCGCTTCGTCCAAGTGCCCGTCGCCCACCAGCAAACGGGCGTAGACCTGGCGCACTTCCATCGCGCCCGGATGGGCATCGAGGAATCTTGCCACGATCGCAATCGCCTCCGCGCGCGCCACGGCACCCGGATCCTTGCCGTTGGCGGGCGCGGCCGAGGCCTCGTTGGGCGTCGCCCTGGCGCCGCCTTCGACCAGCAGCTGCACGACGGTGATGACCGCCAGTTCCGAGTCCGGCCGCAACGCCAGGGCGGCGCGGGCATGGGCCACCGCAGCGGCGCTGTTTCCTGCCGCGTGCGCCCCACGGGCGACGATCAGCTGCGCTTCGAATCCCGTAGTTGGCGCGTCCAGGTACTTCTTGGCCACGGCCTCGAGCAGCGCAAAGCCCTGGGCCGGCTCGGGCGCGTGCGCCAGCACCCGCTGCAATCGGTCCAGGATCTCGATGGGGTTGGATGCCGTCGAGATTTGCCGCTCCAGCAGGGGTCGCGCCTGGTCGTAACGACCGTTGGCAACGAGCAACGAGGAATACGACTGGTCGGCTTCGCCATCCGAAGGAGCAAGGCTGCGCCAGAGTCCGGCCGCCTCGAGCGCCTGGGGCAGGGCGCGCGCGCCGATCGCCACCTCGGTGGCGCGCCGCGCCAAGCGCGGATCATGCGTCTGACGCGCGACTGTCATGAGCTCGGTAAATGCCGCGCCGGGCTCGCCCCGCTGCACGGCGATCTCCGCAAAAATGAGGCGAAAGAGCAGATCGCTGCTCAGGTCCACGTCCGGCAGCTGGTCGGCAGCGGGCATCGGTGGCACCGCCTGCGCGGCGGCGACCGGCGCCGCGGACTGCGCGGCGAGCGGCGCCGTCGGCGCGGCAGCCGGGGCCGGGGCCGCACTCACCGGGGTGGCGGCTGGCGCAGCCGGGGTGGTGCAGCAGGCCGCGACGGTGCCGCTCAGCAAGAGAGCGACCAGGGTAGCGGTCAGGCGACGATGGATTGCACGAGCGCCGGGAAGAGGTGCCATTGGGGCGGCGCCGGGACGGCGCAGGGTCAGAAGGAACAGCATATTATCCTCCCGGCGCCGCGGCACGGTGCGGGGGAATTGCACCGGAAAGACCGCCGTTGCATCGAGGATTCTCATGCCGGAATTGCCGGAGGTGGAAGTCACTGCCCGCGCCTTGGCGCAGCGCTTCGACGGCCGTCGGGTGGACGCCGTGCGCGTTCATAACCGTGCCTTGCGCTGGCGCATTCCCGCGGGCCTGCCGGCAACCGTCACCGGGCAGCGCATCGAACATATCTCGCGGCGCGGCAAGTACCTGTTGTGGCGCCTGCCGTCGGGCGTGCTCATTTCGCACCTGGGCATGTCGGGCTCGTGGCGCATCCACGAGGCGACGCACGCGCCGCCGCGCGAGCGCCACGATCACGTCGAGTTGGAGTGCGACGGGGCCGTTGCCCGGTTGAACGACCCGCGCCGCTTCGGTGCGCTGCTGTGGCACGAACACTCCCGTGGCGACGTTCTTGCCCATCCCCTGCTGGCCGGCCTGGGGATCGAGCCCTTCGACCCGAAGTTCGGCGGCGACTGGCTGCTCGCGGCGACCCGGGGACACCGCGGCGCCATCAAGCAGGTCCTGCTGGCCGGCAAGGCGGTCGCGGGCGTCGGCAACATCTACGCCACGGAGTGCTTGTTCGAGGCGCGCATCCACCCGCAGACTGAGGCCGGCCGCATCGCGCGCGTTCGCTATGTTCGCCTGGCGGCGGCGATCCGTCGCGTCCTGGCGCAGGCCATCGAGGTCGGCGGCTCGACGTTGCGCGACTTCACCAGCACCGAGGGGATCAACGGCCGCTACACCGAGTTCGCCCGCGCCTACGGGCGCGAAGGACTGCCCTGCCTGCGCTGCCGCACGCCGATCCGTCGCAGCGTGCAGGGGCAGCGCGCGACCTACTTTTGCCCCCGCTGTCAACGGTTTTGATGCCCGCAATTAGCCCCCAATCGAGGCATCACGCGAGGCCTTAGGAACCGCGGAGGCTGTGCTAGTGTGCCGTTGCCCGTTCGCGGCCCATTCGGGCCGGGGCTCGGGGCATGCTTGCACAACTTCCATGTCAGAGCTCGTTTCCAGTTTTCAGCACCTTGGCGCTTGGCGCGATGCGCTGGCCACCTCGATCGACAAGCTGCGCCGCTGGCTCAGCGCGGGGCAGTTGCTCGACAAGGACGCCGCACGTCGACTTGACCTGGCGCAGGATCGTCTCACCGGGGACAAGCTGGTCATCGCCTTCGTCGCCGAATTTTCGCGCGGCAAGTCCGAGCTGATCAACGCGATCTTCTTCGCCGACTACGGGCGACGCATCCTGCCATCGGCGGCGGGGCGCACGACCATGTGCCCGACGGAGCTGATGTACGACGAGACCCTGCCGCCGTGCATTCGCGCGCTGCCCATCGAAACCCGGGCGCGCATCGGCAACACCAGCGACTTCAAGCGTTCGGCGGTCGAATGGCGCGTCTTCCCGCTCAACACGGACTCGACCGAAGGCATGCTCGAGGCCTTCAAGCTGGTGGCCGAGACGGTCCGCGTTTCCGCCGACGAGGCACGAATGTACGGGCTGCACGATCCGTCCGACCCCGATGCGGCGGCGGCGGTCGACGCCAACGGCATGCTCGAGATCTCGAAGTGGCGCCACGCGATCATCAATTTTCCGCACCCCCTGCTGCAGAATGGACTCGTGATCCTGGATACCCCGGGACTCAATGCCATCGGCACGGAGCCCGAGCTCACCCTGTCGCTCGTGCCCAGTGCGCACGCGATCTTGTTCGTCCTGGCGGCCGACGCCGGCGTCACGCGCAGCGACCTTGGGGTCTGGCGGCACATCGTCGGCGGCGATTCGATCAACGGCAACCACATCGCCGTGCTCAACAAGATCGACGGCCTCTGGGACCAGCTCAAGAGCGAGCAGGAGATCGATGCCGAGGTGCAGCGCCAGGTGGTCAGCGTTGCCGATACCCTGCACATCGACGTCGCCCGCGTGTTCCCGGTTTCGGCCCAAAAGGGCCTGGTCGCGAAGGTTACCCACGACGAGCAGCTGCTGCAGCAAAGCCGGCTGCCCAAGCTCGAAGCGGCCCTGGTGGAGTTGCTCGTGCCGGCCAAGCGGGATCTGGTGCGCAAGCAGACCATCGTTGCCGTGGACCGGGTGGTGACCGAGGTGCGCCAGACGCTGGCGGCGCGCGAACGCAGCCTGGTGGAGCAGCTCTACGAACTGCGCGCCCTGCAGGGCAAGAACCAGAGCTCGATCGAGCGCATGCTGCTGCGGGCGCAGGGCGAGCAGCGCGAGTTCGAGGAGAACGTGCGCAAGATCTTCGCCACGCGGTCGGTGCTGATGCGCCTGGCCAACGAGGCCTACGGCCACGTGCGCCTGGACGCGCTGCGCAACTGCGTCCTGGCCACGCGCGAGAGCCTGCGCAAGACGCGGCTCACGCCGCAGTTCACCGGCGTCACGCGCGATTACTTCGAACAATTGCGCAAGCTGCTGCGCCAGTCCAATGCGGCATTGTCCGAGATCGAGCGCATGATCGTCGGGGTGCAGCGCCTGTTCGCCGAGCAGGTCGGCTGGAGCCTGCCGCCGCCGATGAGCTTTTCGCTCGATACCTATATCGCCGATGTCGACCGGCTCGAGGCGGCGTACCGCAATCATTTCAGCACCATCGCCCTGCTGACCCGCGACAAGTGGTCGCTCATCGAGCGTTTCTTCGACACCGTCGTGGTCAAGTCCCGGTCGATCTTCGCGGCCGCGGAGCGTGATGCGGAGGCATGGGTGCGTTCGCTCTTGCCGCCGCTGGAGATGCAGGTGCGGGAGCAGCGCCACCAACTGAAAAAGCGCACCGATTCGGTGGCCCGCATTCGAGACGCGCAGGGCTCGCTCGACGAGCGCATCGGCCAGCTCGAGGATGCCCTGCAGGATGCGCAGGGGCTGCTGGCCGAGCTCAAGCGCCACGCAGATCGGATCTGCTTGCCGCACGACGAGGCGGCCGGCCGGGCGCTGCGCCGGGAACCTTCCCGGGCGGAGCCGGCTTCGGAGCCTGCGTTGGAGCCTGCGGCGCAGGCCGATGCGTTCGCGCCGCTGGATGGCGTTGCGCTGGCCGGCGCCGAGCACGACAGCGCGCAAGCGGTCGCCGCGGAACACGACGCTGCGGAAATGGCTGGCGCCGAAGACGGCGCGGGGCAAACCGAACCCGACACGCAATTGCGGGCGGAAAGCTGAATCGTCGCTCGGACGCGCACTTTGCGCGCGCATTGATCCGGTGGCAAGGCAAACACGGGCGCCACGACCTTCCCTGGCAACAATCGCGCGATCCCTACCGGGTTTGGCTGAGCGAAATCATGCTGCAGCAGACCCGGGTGGCAACGGTACTCGATTACTACCCGCGCTTCCTGCAGCGATTCCCGGACCTGCGCGCGCTTGCGGCCGCGCCCTTGGAGGACGTGCTGCAGGTCTGGGCGGGGCTGGGATACTACGCGCGCGCGCGGCTGGCGCACGCCTGCGCCCGGACCCTGGTGCAGAGCCATCGCGCGCGTTTTCCCGATACTGCGCAGGCACTGCAACGGTTGCCCGGAATTGGTCCCTCGACGGCAGCGGCGATTGCCGCGTTCTGCTTCGGCGAACGGGCCGCGATCCTCGACGCCAACGTCCGGCGCGTGCTGGCGCGCCGCTACGCGATCGAGGGCGACCCCGGGCGCCCGCAAGTGCTACAGCAACTCTGGGAGCGCGCGCGCGCCCTGCTTCCCCAGGCGCACCAGATCGGCAGCTACACGCAGGCGATCATGGATCTGGGGGCGACGATCTGCACCCGCTCCCGGCCGCGCTGCGAAGCTTGCCCGGTCAGCGGCGATTGCCAGGCGTACCGGCAGGGCCGCACCGCCGAGCTGCCCGTACGCCGTCCCTCGAGACCGCGTCCGGTGCGCACGGCACATCTTCTGGTGGCCCTGAACAAGCGGGCCGTTCTGCTCGAGCAGCGCGAGGCCCGCGGCCTCTGGGGCGGCCTGTTGAGCCTGCCCCAGTTTTCCCGGTACGAGGATCTGGCCCGCGCGGCCCGCGAGCTGGGCGCCGCGAAGCCCCGGCCGCTTGCGCCGCGCCAGCACAGCTTCACCCATTTCACGCTGGCCTTCACGCCGCACGTGCTGCACCTGCCCGGCGCGCGCGCGCGCGCGGCGCCGCGGCGCTGGCTTGCGCTCGCCAAGATCGACCATGCCGCGCTGCCGGCGCCCATACTGGCGCTGCTGCGCGAGCTGCGTGACGGGCCGGGGGAAAGCGAGTGCCGAGCGCAGGCCCGACCCATCGATTGCGCCCCAAACCGCGGCACGAGGGCAAAGGCGCGGCACCGGTTGCGCTGAGCTCGCTCGCCCCCCGCATGCCAGCGCGAACAGGGTCTGCCGCCCACGGCGTCGAGCACGCGCCAGGCCACCGCGCCCGCGCAAGCTAGCGGTGCAGGACGCGGTGACGGACGAGCACCTGCGCATGACCCCCAAAGCGGGCCGCAAGCTTCTCGACAACGTAGGGCGAGCGGTGCTGCCCGCCGGTGCAGCCGATCGCAACCGTCAAATATTGCCGGCCGTCCTCCACGTAGCTGGGGAGCCACTTCTCGATCAGCCGGGCAATGTCATCGATCATCTCGCCGACCAGCGGGGAGCGCTCGAGGAACGCCTCCACCGGCGCATCGAGGCCGCTCAGTGCACGCAGTTCCGTCTCGTAGTACGGATTGGGCAGGTTGCGAACGTCGAAAACGAGATCGGCCGCGACCGGGACGCCATGCTTGAAGGCAAAGGACTCAAAGGCCAGCGTCAGGGTGCTGCGCCCGCCGTCAACAAACGCCCGCACCCATTGCCGCAGGGTGTTGGCTGCCAGAGAGCTGGTATCGATGAGGTGCCCCAGCGCGTATAGCGGCGCCAGCAGCTCGCGCTCGAGCTCGATCGATTCCTCCAGGGTCGGCTCGCGCGCCTCCCCCGATCCCGGTGCCGGCAGGCGCTGCGACAGGGGATGGCGGCGCCGCGTTTCGGAGAAGCGCTGCACCAGGGCGTCGGTTGTGGCCGTCAGGAACAGGACGCGCACGTCGATGCCGGAGCTGCGCAGGCCCTGCAAGACGACCGGCACGCCGGCCATCGAGGCCTCCGAGCGGGCATCGATGGAAACGGCGAGGTCCGTGTGGCCGGCCTTGGCGAGCAGCGCGCAGACGTCGGTCAGCAGCGGGGACGGCAGGTTATCGACGCAGTAAAAGCCAATGTCCTCGAGCAATCGGATCGCCACCGACTTGCCCGAGCCCGACATCCCTGAAACCAGGATTAAGCGCATATCGTGTCGCCAGGCAGGTGCGCCTGGCACCGCGGCCCGGCACGCACCGCGCCCGATCCGGGCACGGGTTGGACCGTATTAGACCATGTGGCCGAGCCGCAAGGCGGCGCTCAGGAATCCATCGCGCGGCGTTGCCGCACGAGGAAATCCTCCATCGTATCGATGCCGCGCAGCTTCAAGATGGTGTTGCGCACGGCCGCCTCCAGCAGCACCGCCAGGTTGCGACCCGCTGCCACCGGGATGACGACCTTGTGTACGGCCAGACCCAGCACCGACTGCGTCGAGCCAGCCAACGGCAAGCGCTCCATCGTGTCGGCAGCGCTGCGGCGCATGAGCTCGACGATCAGCCGAAGCTTCATCTTGCGACGCACCGCGGTTTCGCCGAAGATGGACTTGATGTCGAGCAGCCCGAGTCCGCGCACCTCCAGCAGATTCGACAGCAGCGGCGGGCAGCGGCCCTCGATCGAGTCCGGCGAGACGCGCGCGAAGTCGACGACATCGTCGGCGACCAGGCCGTGGCCGCGGCTGATCAGTTCCAGGCCCAGTTCGCTCTTGCCCAGTCCGGATTCTCCGGCGATCAGCACTCCCATGCCCAGCACGTCCATGAAGACGCCGTGCATCGAGCAGTGCGGCGCCAGCACCTTGGCGAGGTAGATCCGCAGCACGTCGATGACCTCGGCAGACGGCCGCGGCGTGGCAAACAGCGCCAGCCGGGCCGCGTCGATCGCCGCCAGCAATTCGGCCGGCAGTTGCCGATCGTCGGCCAGGATCAGGCCGATAGGTCCGCCTTCGATGAGCTCGTTGGTGAAGTGACCGCGACGCGTCACGCTCATGCCGTCGATGTACTCGACCTCCCGCGCACCGAGCACGTGGATACGGTGCGGGTGGATCAGGTTCAGATGGCCGACGAGTTCCGACGCCTGGACACTTTGGACCGCCGTGTCGGGCAAGGGCCACAGGGTCTGCGTGTCGCCGACGATCCAGCGCAGCTCCAGGGCAGCTTGATTTTCCTCGAACAGGGAATTCAGAGTCTGCAAGGCTGATCTTCTTATCGGAGCACGGGCCCGGTACGGCAAGGCCGCTTTAGGCGGCCGGGCGGATCGGCTCCCAGGCGCAAACGCGGCTGCGGACCCCAGCGGCCGTCGACTCGGTCATCAGCCCGACGCGTAGCTCCCGGTCCGACAGCATCTGCGCGAGCTCAGAGAGCACTTCCAGATGCTCCTGCGTCGCGTTCTCGGGCACGAGCAGGGCAACCAGCAAGCCAACCGGCCGGCCGTCCGGAGCCTCGAAGTCCACCGGCACGGCGAGCCGGATGATCGCGGCCATCGCCTGCTTGAGGCCGCGCACCCGGCCGTGGGGAATGGCAACCCCCAGTCCAAGGCCCGTGGATCCGAGCTTCTCGCGGGCCGCCAGGCTGGCCCGGATCTTCTCCCGGTCGATCGCGCTGGCAGCCGAAAACAGCGCCGCGGCGATGTCCAGGGCGGCGGACTTGTCGCTGGCCTGGCTATCGACAACGATATTGGCCAGCGGGAGCAGCTTCGACAGTTGGTTCATCGGTACGAACCGCGACCCCGCCAAGGCAATAACCGCCCAGCGCGGATGGTCGATCGCGCGGCAGTATACGCGCCGCGACCAGCGCAAATCTGCCTTCGGCCGCTGGCGCGCCTGTCGTTGCGAGTGCGCAACAAGAACGGGGGCTCCCCCACAGCGGGAACGCCGCGCCTTCAGTCGGCTTCGGTGGATTGCTGATGCTTTAGGGAGGCGTGCGGGTAGTTCTTCTTGACTCGGTCCTTGTGCTTGATGACCTGACGGTCGAGCTTGTCCATCAGGCAATCGATGGCGGCGTAGAGGTCCCCGTCGGTCGACTCGGCATGCAAGGCCGATCCGCTGACGCGGACCGTAATTTCTGCTTTTTGCCTCAATTTCTCGACAGATAACTGCACATCGGCGTCGATCACCTGGTCGAAATGCCTGCGAACCCTTTCGAGCTTTTCCTCCACGTACTTGCGCAGCGCGGCGGTGACTTCGAGATGATGGCCGTGTATGGCGAGCTTCATGCGGTTCCCTTTCTGGTTCTAACTGGTCAGCAATTCAAATCGTTTTGCGCAGCGCAGCGGGCGGGATCTGCATCAGCTCGCGATATTTGGCAACCGTGCGACGGGCAACCATCATGCCCTGCGCGGCCAGCAGGTCCGCAAGCTTGCTGTCTGACAATGGGTTGGTCGGCTCCTCGGCTTCTATCAGCTGCTTGATGAGCGCGCGGATCGCGGTGCTCGAGGCCTCCCCGCCGGCTTCGGTCGCCACGTGGCTGCCGAAGAAATACCGCAGTTCGAACACCCCGAAGGGCGTGGCCATGTACTTGTTCGACGTCACGCGCGAAATCGTCGACTCGTGCAGGCCCAGGGTGGTCGCGATCTCGCGCAGCACCAGTGGCCGCATAGCGATGGCGCCGTAGGTAAAGAACCGACTTTGCCGCTCGACGATGGCTTGCGCCACCCGCTCGATCGTCTGGAACCGCTGCCGCAAATTGCGGATCAGCCAACGCGCATCCTGCAGCCGCGCCGCCCAGTCGCCGCCAGCGGCAACCGCCGGCGCGCCCGCCTCTGCCCGGTTGCCCGGCTTGGCGTTGATCGCGGCATGTTTGCCGCTTTCGGTTTTCAAGATGGCAGCGTACGCCTGGTTCACGCGTAGACGAGGGACCACGTCCGGATTGAGCCGCGCCGCCCAGCGGCCAGCAACACGCCGCACCAGAATATCCGGGATCACGTAATCGGGCGCGGACGAGCCAAAGCCTACCCCCGGATGCGGATTGAGTCCACGGATTCGTTGGTGCGCCGCACGCAAGAGCGCGTCATCCGCGTCCAGGGTCTTGCGCAGCTTCGCAAAATCCCTGGCCGCCAGCAGAGGCAAGTGCTCGCACACAATTTTGCGAGCCAACACCAGGATGCTGCGCTCCTGCTCCTGACCGACGCGCGGCAGGCCCCGTATGCGCGCATCGAGCTGCAGGCGCAGGCACTCCGACACGTTCCTGGCGCCCACCCCTGGCGGGTCAAAGCTCTGCAGCAGACTCAGCGCTGTCAGCAATTCCTCCAGATCGACCTGCGCGTGGGCGCCGCATAGCTCGAGCAGCTCTTCCAGGGAGATGCCCAGGTAACCACTCTCGTCGACCGCGTCGATCAGCATCGACACCAGCGCGCGGTCGTGGTCGGTCACCGCGGTCGACCCGAGCTGCTGGCGCAGGTGCTCGCGCAGGTTGGGCGGGGTCGTCGCCCAGTCCTGCGGGCCTTCGTTGCTCTCTTCTCCACTGCTGCCGGAGCCGCGCGCATCCTGGTTCCAGGAGCCGCCGTCGTCGCCGCCCTCCTCGGCGCCGGCGCCGTAGTCGGCATCCTCGCCCGAGGCGCCGGCGGCCTCGGCCACATTCTCGCCGGGACCCAACGAGGGCGCCTCGGCGCCGGGCGGCGTGACGACCGAGCCCTCGGCGCTCAGGCGCATGTGACCGGTCGACGGGTCGTCATCGCGCTCGAGCAGCGGGTTTTCCTGCAGGGCCTGCTCGATTTCCTGGTTGAGTTCGAGGGTCGAAAGCTGCAGCAGGCGAATCGACTGCTGCAGCTGCGGCGTCAGGGCCAGCTGTTGCGACAAGCGCAGGTGCACGCCGGTCTTCATGCGCGGTGGCGCCACCGTCGTGCCGCGCTGCGCGGCCGGGAAAAGCGGGACGCGGCGGACATATGACAGCTACATCCGGAAGTGGTCGCCCAGATATACCCGCCGCACGGACGGATCTTCGACAATCTCGTCGGGACGGCCCGCTGCCAATACCTGCCCCTCGTTGATGATGTACGCGTGGTCGCAGATCCCGAGCGTCTCGCGCACGTTGTGGTCCGTCACCAGGACGCCTATCCCCCGTTGCTTGAGAAAGCGCACGATGCGCTGGATCTCTATCACCGCGATCGGGTCGACGCCGGCGAAGGGCTCATCGAGCAAGATGAACCGGGGGCGCGCCGCCAGGGCGCGGGCAATCTCCACCCGGCGGCGCTCGCCGCCGGAGAGGCTGAGCGCCGGATTGGTGCGAATTTCCTCGATTTGCAGGTCGGCAAGCAGCTCCTGCAGGCGCGCATCGACGACCGCCCGCGGCAGTTCGTCCCCGCGCTCGTCGAGCTGCAATTCCAGGACGGCGCGGATGTTCTCTTCCACGGTCAGCCGGCGAAAGACGGAGGCCTCCTGGGGAAGATAGGAGAGCCCCATGCGTGCCCGCCGGTGAATGGGCATATGGGCGATCGAGCGGCCATCGAGCGAGATCGTGCCCGAGTCAAGCGGCACCAGGCCGACCACCATGTAAAAGCACGTCGTCTTGCCGGCACCGTTGGGGCCGAGCAGCCCGACCACCGAACCCGACTCCACCGTCAGCGAAACATCCTTGACCACCTGCCGCTTACCGTAGCGCTTGGCCAGGTTTTCGACCACCAACTCGGCCGCAGCATGGCCGGCCGGGTCGACGCGGGCCGGCCGGCTCGATTCCTCGACCGCGCCGGCGGGCGCAAGCGTACTCGACGGGCTCAACGCGCGCCCTCCGGCAAGCTGCGATCGCTCTGCAGCGAGGGCGCGGGCGCCGCCGACGGGGACGCGCCCTCGCTCGAAGCAGGGTTGCTGCGGGGCGCGATCCGTATGTGGACCCGGCCCCCCGGGCTATCGACGTTTTGTCCGTCGACTTCGTAGGTTGCCTTGCGGGCGTCGTAGACGATGCGCGCGCCGCTGAGTTCGTCGTGCAGCTCGCTATTCTCAAAGCGCCTTACCAGCGCACGCCGGTACAGGATCACCCGGTCGGTCTTGTCGTCGTATTCGATGCGCTCGGCATAGCCATCGAGCGTCGACTCCACGCCTTCGCGCACCGGGTCGCGACGCTCGTGAAAAGTCGCCAACTCCTTGGGCTCGGCGATCACGACGTAGTACTGGTAGCCCAGCTCATCCTGGCGATGCTCCATCCGCTCCCCGGTCAGACGCATCGTGCCCTTGATCAGCACGACGTGGCCCGTCAGCACCTCGACCTGATGCAGGTCATCGAGCATCGAATGATCCGCCGTCACGTTGGCATCCTTGTCGCGGTCCGCCCGCTCGGCCCGCGCGGGCAGGGCCAGCGGCACCATCGCCGCGAGCAGCAACGCCGCCGCCCGCGACGGCCCGCGCCGCACGACACCCGTGGCGGGCCTGCGGACCTTCAAGGGCGGACCCGCCGCGGAAAGGAGCCGACGACGTCGGAGTGCAATTCGACGTGCCGCGCGATGTTGTCGAAATCCATCCCGCGGGCGTTGATCACCGATCGGCCGCTTTCGATGCGCACCGGCGCCTCGGTCCAGAAGCGGTCCTCATCGGGGATGGCCGTCAGCTCCTCGGTCTGCATCCGCATCGCCGGCCGCTCGGCCGACGCGGCCCGGGTGATGACGACGTTGCCCCGCATCTGCACCGTCTGGGCGTTGTTGATCGCATGCGCGCGCAGCGCCGTCGCCTGGACCTGCGGCTGGTCGAGCCGCAGGCTCAGCAGTCGCGGGTTCTCCAGATCGACGTCATCGCTGCTGCCAAAATGGGTCATGCGGTCGGCAAACAGACGGTAGTGGGCGCGCCCCATCGTATCGAAGCCGGTCAAGGCAATGTCCTCCGCGAACAAATCGACCGCGCCGATGCGCCCGGTATCGGCCGCCGTCCCCGCCCGCAGCGTCTGCGCGTACCAGTAGCTCGTGCCCAGCACCGCCGCCATGAGCAAGATGGCAAACCACGAGGCAACGCGTTCACCCATGGGCCAATTCCGAGGCGGCCGGCTGCAAGGCCGATTGCAGCAGCGCGTCAAAGCGTCCCTGCGCGCGCAAGACCAGCCTGGCCAGGTCGCGCACCGCGCCCCGCCCGCCCGGCGAAGGCGCCACCCAATGAACGCGGCGCTTGACCTCCTCGGGCGCATCGGCCACGGTCGCCGCCAAGCCGACCGCCGTCAGCACGGGCAGATCCGGCCAGTCGTCACCCATGTAGGCGCACTCGCCCTCGCTGACTCCTGCCTGGGCGAGCAGGCGCTGCAGACAGGCGCGCTTGTCGCGCTGCCCCTGCATGACCTTGTCGATTCCCAGGTCGCGCGCGCGCGCCGCCACGATGCGCGAGGAGCGCCCGGTGACGACGGCGACGTCGATGCCGGCGTCGCGCAGCAGGCGAATCCCCAGTCCGTCGCGAACGTCAAAGGCCTTGAGCGCTTCGCCGCGCGCTCCGAAGTAGAGCCGGCCGTCGGTGAGGACGCCGTCCACGTCCAGCCCGACCAGCCGCACGCGCGCCGCGCGCCGCACCAGGGCGGAGCCTGTCATGCGCGCCATCAGATCACCTTCGCCGCCATCAGATCGTGCATGTGCAGCGCGCCGACCAGGTGCGCCTGCGAGTCGACCACCAGCAGCTGGTTTTTGCGGCGCGAGTCGAGCAGCTGCGCGGCCTGCGCCGCCAGTGCGTCGGCCGTGATCGTGAGCGGCGCCGTGGTCATGACATCAGCGACCAAGGTCGAACGCACATCGGCGCCGCGCTCGAGCAGGCGCCGCAGGTCGCCATCGGTGAAGATCCCGGCCACGCGCCCATCGGCGTCGACCACCGCGGCCATGCCGAGCTGTTTGCGGCTGATTTCGTGCAGCGCGTCCATCACACTGGCGCGCCGATCCACGGTCGGCACGGCAGCACCCGTGCGCATGATGTCGGCCACGCGCAACAGCAGGCGGCGCCCGAGCGCACCACCCGGGTGGGAGCGCGCAAAGTCCTGGGCACCGAAGCCGCGCGCATCCAGGCAGGCAATGGCCAGCGCGTCGCCCAGCGCTAGCATTGCCGTGGTCGAGGCCGTCGGCGCCAGGTTCAGCGGACATGCTTCGCGTTCGACCCGGCAATCGAGGTGCACGTCGGCGGCCTGGGCCAGCGCCGATTCGCTCGATCCGGTAACGGCGATGAGCGGCGTGCCCTCCCGCTTGAGAATGGGCACGATGGTCATCAATTCCGGGGACGAGCCAGAGTTGGAGAAGGCCAGGAATACGTCTGCTGGCGTGATCATTCCCAGGTCACCATGGGCAGCTTCTGCGGCATGGACGAACATCGCGGGGGTCCCGGTGGAGGCCAGGGTCGAGGCGATCTTGCGTCCAATGTGTCCGCTCTTGCCGATGCCGCTGACGACCACCCGCCCGCGGCAGCCCAGCAACAGGTCCACGGCATGCAGGAACGCGCCGTCCAGACGCGGCCCCAGGGCCGCGACCGCCTGCGCCTCGCCCTCGATCACCGCACGCGCAAGCGCCAGCGCCGACTCGCCGGCCCGGGGTCGGACGGCGGACGGTGCCGGATTTGGGGTTGCGCGGGCCTTGTTCATTACTGCAGCAGCAGGGCGCCGATGATACTCTCGGGGCACGCAATGCTGGCACGGGAATTGCTCCCGCGTTTCCCCGTCTTATTTCCTCACGTCGCCGCGGCGGCATGTCCTGCTGCGCACCTGTTGCCACCGACCGCCGATGCCGACTGCGCTTGAACTGACACTGATCCTGCTGGCCGCATCGGTCATCGCGGTCGCCATGGTCCGGCTATTCCATCAGCCGCCGGTCCTGGGATACCTGGTCGTCGGCATCGCGATCGGCCCGCACGCGCTGGCGTGGGTGCCGGACACGGCCGAGACGCGCCATCTGGCGGAACTGGGGATCGTGTTCCTCATGTTCTCCATCGGCCTGGAATTCTCCCTGCCGCGCCTGCGCAGCATGCGCAGCATCGTGCTGGGCCTGGGGATGACGCAGGTCATTCTCACCCTGGGCGCCACCCTGGTCGCAGGCTTTGTCGTCGGTTCGAATTTCGGCATTGGCATGCCCGGTGCCTTTGCGCTGGGCGCTGCGCTGGCAATGTCATCGACCGCGATCCTGATGAAGCTACTGGTCGAGCGCCTCGAGCTCGAAACCGAACACGGCCGCCGCATCGTCGGAGTGCTGCTGCTGCAGGACTTGGCGGTGGTGCCACTGCTGGTCATCGTGCCCTCGCTGACCGCGCCGCCGGCGCAATTGGGCATGGCCATCCTGATTGCCAGTGCCAAGGCCGCACTGCTGCTCTTGGTCCTGCTGCTGGGCGGCCGATCGCTGCTGCGCGCCTGGTTTCACCTGGTCGCCCGGCGCAGGTCGCAGGAGCTGTTCATGCTCAACCTGCTGCTGCTCACGCTCGGGCTGGCGTGGCTCGCCGACCGCGTCGGACTGTCGCCGGCCCTGGGCGCGTTCGTGGCCGGCATACTGCTCTCGGAAACCGAGTACCGCCATCACGTCGAGGAGGACGTCAAGCCCTTCCGCGATGTCCTGCTGGGACTGTTCTTCGTGACCATCGGGATGGCGCTGGACCTGCGGGTCGTCCTGACGCAGCTGCCGTGGGTGATTGCCGCGCTGGTCGTGCCCATGGGCTTCAAATTCGCGCTCACGCTTGGCCTAGCGCGCGTCTTTGGCGCCCATCCCGGAACGGCGATCAAGACCGCGCTGCCGCTGGCCGCCGCCGGAGAATTCGGCTTCGTGTTGATCAATCTGGCCTCGGATCACCAGCTGCTGCCGGTCCCGCTGCAGCAGGTGGTATTGGCGGCGATGCTGCTGTCGATGCTCACGACGCCCTTCCTGCTAGCCAGCGGCGCGCGACTGGCACTGCGCTTTGGCGGCTCCGAGTGGATGCTCCGGGCACTGGAGCTGCACCGGATCGCGGCGCGCTCGATGTCGACCGAACGGCACGTCGTCATCTGCGGCTACGGCCGAAGCGGCCAGCACCTGGCCAAGATGCTCGAGCAGGAGAATATCGGCTACGTTGCCCTGGACCTGGATCCGGACCGGGTGCGCGAAGCGGCGGCAGCGGGACATACGGTGGTGTACGGCGACGCCGCGCGCCGGGAAACGCTGATGGTCGCGGGCATCACGCGCGCCGCTGCCCTGGTCGTTAGCTTCAGCGACGTCCGCGCTGCCCTGCGCGTCATCGCCTTCGCCCACGAATTGAACCCGCGCGTCCCGGTCATCGTGCGGACCCAGGACGATGCGGACCTGGACCGGCTGCTCGCCGCAGGCGCAACCGAGGTGGTGCCCGAGGTCTTCGAAGGCAGCCTGATGCTCGGTTCCCACGCCCTGGTGCTGCTCGGCATACCCCTTGCCCGCGTGATCCGGCGCGTGCGCGACGCGCGCGATTCGCGCTATCGGCTGCTGCGCGGGTACTTCCACGGTGCCGACGACACCGAGGATGGGCTCGAGGAGCCCCTGCAGGTACGCCTGCACACCATCGTCCTGGAGGCCGACGCGCCGGCGGTCGGGCGCAGCCTGCAGGACCTTGACCTGGCCACCACCGGCGTCGAGGTCACCGCGGTACGTCGACGCGGCATCCTGGGAGACAATCCCAGCGGCGATCTGGTCTTGCAAGCCGGCGACATCGTCGTGCTGCGAGGCACCGTGGCCGCCCTGGAGGCCGGCGAGCAGCGTCTGTTGCTCGCGCGCTAGGAGTCATGCCGCCGCAAGGGCCACGGCGGTTGACCAGGGCGGGATCGTCTGCGACGATGCCGGCCGGAGACCCGCCACCGTGACCCCGCCCATGCGTTCGCCCACCATTTCGGCGCGAGCAACCCCCGCAGCTAGCGGGCTGCGCTGGTGGACCGATTCGGTTTGGTGGCTGTTCGGCGACGTGGCGCGCATCGGCGTGTGGATCGGCATGCTGCTGTGCCTGGTCTTGATCCTTTTCCCGCTGCACTGGTTTCCCTTTGTGGGCTCTCTCGTATCGAACCTGCTCTGGTTCGTCTTCTGCGGCGGCCTCATGGTCGCGGCACGCCATACCGAGCGCGGCCAGGTGCCCCGCTTCAGCGAGCTGTTTGCGGGCTTTGGCCCGCAAGGCGGCGCCCTGGCAGGCGCCGGGCTCATCGTTTTGCTGGCAACCCTCGCGGTCGTGGGGCTGATGCTGACAATCGGCCTGGGCGTGATCATCAGTGCGCTAGGGAGCGTTACCTCGCTCGAGGACTTTGCCGAGTCGCCGCCGCCCGCGCTGCTGAGCATCGGCGGGGGATCGCTCCTGCTGCTGTTTCTTTGCCTGCTCTTGTTCGTGCCGATCTCGATGGCGGCCTGGCTGGCCCCAGCGCTGATCATGCTGCGCGGCGCAAGTGCCGTCGATGCGCTGCGCCTGAGCCTGGCCGCGTGCCGCCGCAACCTCGGTGCCCTGACGGTGTACGGTCTGGTCGGAGCCGGCCTGGCGGTGGTAGCAACCCTGACGTTCCTGATCGGGTGGATTTTGCTGCTGCCGCTGGTGTTTTTGTCGACCTACGCGGCGTACCGGGACCTGTTCGAACAAGACGTCGAGATCGTAGACGCGGGCCGTTAGGCGATCGCCACGGCGGCGCCTGCCTAGCGCTCGCTACGCCGGGACGGCGTTGGCGCGCGCCAGGGCCTGGCGCAGGTAATGCCCGGTGTGGCTGTGCGCCGCCTGGGCGATGTCCTGCGGCGTGCCCGCGGCAACGATACGTCCGCCGTCCTGGCCCCCCTCGGGGCCCAGGTCGACGACCCAGTCCGCGGTCTGGATGACATCGAGGTTGTGTTCGATGACGACCACGGTGTTGCCGGCATCGCGCAGCCGGTGCAGCACCTTGAGCAGCAGCGCAACGTCATGAAAGTGCAGGCCGGTCGTCGGCTCGTCCAGCACATAGAGCGTGCGGCCGGTATCGCGCTTGGACAATTCCTGCGCCAGCTTGATGCGCTGCGCCTCGCCGCCGGAGAGCGTGGTCGCGCTTTGCCCCAAGCGCACGTATCCCAAGCCGACTTCGGCCAGGGTGCGCAGCTTGCGCTCCAGCACGGGGACCGCGCTGAAGATCTCGCGCGCCTGGTCGACGCTGAGCTCGAGCACCTCGGAAATGTTGCGTCCCCGGTAGAGCACCTCGAGGGTCTCGCGGTTGTAGCGCTTTCCCGCGCAGCTCTCGCACGAGACATAGATGTCCGGCAGAAAGTGCATCTCGACCTTGATCGAGCCGTCGCCCTGACATTCCTCGCAGCGGCCGCCGGCGACATTGAAGGAAAAGCGCCCGACGCCGTAGCCGCGCTCGCGGGCCGTTACGGTTCCCGCAAACAGCTCGCGGATGGGCGCGAACAGGCCCGAGTAGGTCGCCGGGTTGCTGCGCGGCGTGCGTCCGATCGGCGCCTGATCGATGCTCACGATGCGGTCAAACAGCTCGAGGCCCTCGATCGACGCGTACGGCGCAGGCTCGGCGCGCGCGCCGTTGAGCTGACGCGCCAGGGCCACGCTCAGCGTATCGATGACGAGTGTCGATTTGCCGGAGCCGGAGACCCCGGTGACGCAGATCAGCCGTCCCACGGGCAGGTCAAGATCGATATTGCGCAGGTTGTTGCCGCTGGCGCCGCGCAGTCGCAGCCATTGGTCCCCAGCGAGCGCACGCGCGCGCGGCAGCGCAACCTGCAGGCGGCCGGCGAGATAGGCACCGGTCAGCGATCGCTCGTCGGCGATCACGTCCCGGGGCCGACCCTGGGCGATCACCTCGCCCCCGTGCTCCCCGGCGCCGGGCCCCATGTCTACAACGTGGTCAGCGCTGCGGATCATCTCCTCGTCGTGCTCGACCACCAGGACCGTGTTGCCGAGGTCGCGCAGCCGCTGCAGCGTTTCGATCAGGCGCCGGTTATCGCGCTGGTGCAGTCCGATCGAGGGTTCGTCGAGCACGTAAAGCACGCCAGTCAGACCCGAGCCGATCTGCGAGGCCAGGCGGATACGCTGCGCTTCGCCACCGGAGAGCGTGTCGGTGGCCCGGTCCAAGGACAGGTAGCCCAGGCCCACGTCATGGAGAAAACGCAGCCGCGCAGCTATTTCCGCAATGATCGGCTGGCCGATCTCGCGGCGCGCCCCGTCCAGCGCAAGGCCCTCGATCAGGCTGCGCGCCTGGGCCAGCGGCAACGCCTCGATTTCGTAGATCGCACGGCGCTGCTCTGCCTGCCCGAGGAACACGAAACGCGCCTCCGGCCGCAGGCGCGTGCCCTTGCAGTCGGGACAGACCCGCCAAGCGCGCAGGCGGGCCAGGGCCTCGCGCACGGCCGGCGAGTCGGTCTCGCGCCAGCGCCGCTCGAGCGTGGGCAAGACGCCCGGGAAGTGCGCCGCACCGCCATCCTTGGGCGCGCGTTCATGGACCTCGAGCCGCGGCCCGGCACCGGGCTCGGCGTCCGCCGGTAGGGCGGGGTCGCATCCGTGCAGGACCCGCCCGCGGAAGGACTCCGGCAGGCGTTCCCAGGGCTGCTCCAGATCCACGCCGCAGCGCTGCGCGAGTGCGAGCAGCCGCGCGTGGCTCTGCCGATTGCGCGTGTCCCAGCCGCTGATGGCGCCACCGCCGAGCGTCAGTTCCGGGTGGGCAACGACCCGCTCCGGGTCGAAGAATTCGACCTTGCCCAGGCCGGCGCAGGTGCTGCAAGCCCCGTAGGGGTTGTTGAAGGAAAACAGGCGCGGCTCCAGGCTCGGCGCCGCGTAGCCACAGCGCGGGCACGCATGGCGGCTGGAAAAGGAAGTCTCTTCGCCGCGATCCACGTCGAGCAGATGGGCCTTCCCGTCGGCCAGGCGCAGCGCCATCTCGAAGGACTCGGCCAGGCGCGATCGGGATGCCGGCCGCACGCGCAGGCGATCGACCACAACGTCGACGTTATGCGCTTCGCCGCGCGGGAGCTCCGGCAGGTGCTCGCCGTCGACGATTGCGCCGTCGACGCGAAAGCGCACGAAGCCCCGCGTCCGCAGATCGTCGAACAACTCGGCGAACTGCCCCTTGCGGCCCGCCACCACCGGCGCCAGCACGAGCAAGGAGGTCCCCTCGGGGCGTGCCATCGCCTGATCGACCATCTGCGCCACGCTATGCGCGCCCAGCGCCAGCTCCGGATGATCCGGACAGTGCGCCTGGCCCGCGCGCGCGAATAGCAGCCGAAGATAGTCGTGAATCTCGGTGGCGGTACCGACGGTGGAGCGCGGATTGGAACCGGCGGTGCGTTGCTGGATCGCGATCGCCGGCGACAGACCCTCGATATGGTCGACGTCGGGCTTTTCCATCATCTGGAGGAACTGCCGCGCGTAGGACGACAGCGACTCCACGTAGCGGCGCTGGCCCTCGGCATACAAGGTGTCGAAGGCGAGCGAACTCTTGCCCGAACCCGATAGACCCGTGACCACGACCAAGCGGTTGCGCGGCAGGTCTACGTCGATATTGCGCAAGTTATGGGTGCGCGCGCCGCGCACGCGAATCTGGTCCATCGACGCCAATCGCCTGTGGGCGAGTACCGAGTGGCGCAGCCGCCCCAATCTACTCGTCGTGGCCCGGACCGGCGGTAGTGCCCTGGCCGGGCACGGGCGGATTGTCGAAGCGCTCGGCACGCCGGGCACCGCGCCCCAGCTCCACGCCGAGCTGCTTGAGCTTGCGATACAGGTGCGTGCGCTCGAGGCCGGCGCGATCCGCAACGCGGGTCATGCTGTAGCTTTCCTTGGACAGCTGGTACTCGAAATAGACCCGTTCGAACTGGTCCCTTGCCTCGCGCAGGGGCTGATCGAGATTGATCGCCAGCGCCTGCGCGGTCTGGGTGCCGCGATCACGCGCGCCGGCCTCGCTGGGCACCGGCCGCGTGCGCAGCGGCGAGCTCTCCTCCGCGCCCTGGCCGGCCGCAGGCGCAGTTCTCGGCCCGCGCAGCCGCTGCCCCTGGTCCAGACCGTTGCGCACCGCCCCGAGCAGGCGCGCCAGGGCAATGGGCTTTTCCAGGAAATCCAGGGCCCCGAGGCGCGTGGCCTCGCCGGCGGTTTCGAGCGTCGCGTGTCCGGACATCATGATCACCGGGGCCGTGAGCTGTCCGCCCGCCACCCACTCCTTGAGCAGGGTTACCCCGTCCGTGTCCGGCATCCAGATGTCGAGCAGGATCAGGTCCGGGGTCGCCTGGTGGCGAATCTCGCGTGCCGTCGCGGCACTTTCGGCCGTCGTCACCACGTGCCCCTCGTCGGAGAGAATCTCCGACAGCAGTTCGCGAATTCCGATTTCGTCGTCAACAACCAGTATGTTTGCCATAGGTACTTCGAGTGCGTCAAAGGGCATCGGCCCCTGGCGGCAGGGACCGGGCCAAGCGATGCAGGACAACCGTCACGATTGCGCCCGACGCGCCTTCGCGATTGACGACCTCGATTCTGCCGTCATGCTCGTCAATGATCTTCTTCACAAGAGCCAATCCCAATCCGGTACCGCGCGGCTTGGTCGTGATGTACGGTTCAAACGCGCGCCTAAGTATATTCGCCGGGAAGCCGAGGCCATTGTCCTCGACCGAAAGCCGCACCGCGCGCGAGGCCGGAACGGCGCCCGCGCGTCCCGGGTGCTCGATTGCGACCGCCTCGGTACGCACGACCACCAGGCCGGAACGAAATTTCCATCCCCGCGCGGCGGCCTCGGCCTGGGCGCCCGAAATCGATTCCAGCGCATTGCCGACCAGATTATGGAGCACCTGGCGGATCTGGCCCGCATCGGCCTCGAGCAGCGGCAGTTCGGCGGCCAGCCACAGCTCGACCCGCGTCGGCGCCGCCTCGGCTGCTTCAGGGCCGGCGGCGGGCGCAGTCGCCGCACCGGGCGCGTCGGCGCCGTATAGCGCTCCGATCTCCTCGACCAGCGCATTGAGATCGAGCGGGGCAAGACGCGCTGCGGGCAGGCGCGCATAGTCGCGAAACTCGTCGACCATGCGCTTCATCGCGGCAACCTGGTTGACGATCGTCGAAGTGCCCCGCTCGAGCACCTGCAATTGCTGCGCGTTGAGCGCCGGGCCAAGCTTCATCTGCAGGCGCTCGGCCGCCAGCTGGATGGGCGTGAGCGGGTTCTTGATCTCGTGGGCCAAGCGCCGCGCGACCTCGCCCCAGGCGACGGCGCGCTGCGCCGAGATCACCTGCGTGATGTCGTCGAAAACCACGACATACCCAAGCCCGTCCTCCAGCGGAAGACGCGAACCGCGCATCAGCAAGGCCAGCGGCACGGCGTCGGCCGCCGACCCGGCGCGGGCCAACTGCATTTGCTGCTGCCAGGAGTCCTTCGGGGTGGCCACCAGCGCCTGATCCCGAAATGCGCTCGAGAGCTGCTGGGCGAGCTGCGGCATCTCTTCGTGCAAGGACCGGCCGGCGCGCACCGCCAGCGGGGTACCGAGGATCCGTCCGGCCCCGTAGTTGGCCGTGACGATCGCGAAGTTCTGGTCCAGCACGATGACGCCGGCCGACAGGTTCGCGAGCAGCCGCTCGAGGTACGCGCGCGCGGTTTCGAGCTGGCGCGAGCGCGTCTCCACGGCATTGCGCGCCTCGGCCAGCTGGCGGGTCATCGCGTTGAACGACTGCGGCAGCAAGTTGAGCTCATCGTTGCCGCCGAATTCCCGCACCGGGCGGAAGTCGCCTTCGGCCACCGCCTTGGTTCCGGCGGCCAGTTCCACCAGCGGGGCCGTCATGGACGAGGCCAGCAGCACGCCCGAGGCAATTGCCGCAAATACCGCCAGCAGCAGGGTGAGCGTCAGGGTGAGCCGGTAGATTCCCTGCAAGCCGGAGCGCGCCAGCGACAACTGCTGGTATTCGCCATACCCGGTCTGCAGGGCTTGGGCATTGGCAGCCACCGCTGGCGCGACGGTCTGCGTCAGTTGCAAAAAGCGCGGCTCTTCGATGCGTATCGCGTTGACCGCAGGCAGGTGCAGCGCCCCTCCCAGGCGCGGCCAGGATTCGGCCAGGGACGTCGAGCCGAAGCTGCGCGCACTCGAACTGAGCGGGATCGGAACGATCGCCCGGGTGCGCAGACCGCTGACCGGCTCGTCGGCGAGCTCGTCGCCTTCGATGACCGCGTAGCCTCCCGCGGCCAGGGTCGTTCGCAGGGTGCTCGGGTTGGGCAGTGTCGGGGCCAGCTCGAAGCCGGGCGCGCTGCTCGACCAGATCAGGTTGCCGCTGGCGCTCACGATCGTCGCCTGTTGGACCGCCACGCGCTCGCGCAGCCGCTCGAGCACACGCGGGCGCTCGAGCGCCGGCGCATCGGCCAGTTCGAGCGCCATCGCGCGCGCCTTCTCCTTGAGCTCGTCGCGCTGGGTCTCGAGGACGGCGCGCCCCAGCGCCAAGCCCGACTCCAGCGCCCCCTCGACCTTGACGTTGAACCAGGATTCGATCGATCGCAGCAGGAATTGCGACGAGACGACGTAGACCAGGGCGCCCGGAACAACTCCCATGAGCGCGAAGGCGATCGCGAAGCGCGCCATCAGGCGCGCCCCGAAGCGCCGCGCGCGCACGCGCCGCACCAGGCGCACCGCTAGCGCCGTAACCAGCACGAACAGCACCAAAGCGATGGCCCCGTTGGCCGCCAGCAAGATCGGGTAGTTGCGCTCGAAGGCGCGCGAGTTGCTGCTGGCGGAGGTCAGCACAAACAGCAGCACGCCGGCCAGGGCCAGGCCGCCAATCAGGCCGTAACGGATGATGCGTGACATGAATTGCGGCGAGCGATGGGTGCGCAACGCGAACAGGTGTCAGTTCGGACGGTCGATCGTCAGCGCCAGGCCGGTCCAATCGGACGCTAGCGTCCAGTCCCGATCGGTCAGCGCGCTGACCTGAAAGGGTTTGGGCAGCATCGAGGTATCAAGCCGCAGCCGGATGCGCGCCTGCGTTTTGCCGCCGTCGAACAGCCTCGCATCCGCGACCCGCCATTGGGTCACCCGCCGCATCGTCGCCAGGGCCTGGTCGAGCGAGTCGAACGGCTGCGCCAGCCCGCCTCGCGCCAGCCGGTATTGCCGGGTCAAGGGACTGAAACTTAGGCGATATTCGATCGACTCGTCCAGCAGGCGCTTGTCGAACCAATACCAGCGACTGCGCAATACCTCGAGTTCAATGACAAAGTACAGGGCAATCCCGTGGTCGACCGCCTCGCGCAGCGACAGCGGCAGCTCGACATCGAACTGCGCATCGACGAAGGTCCCGGGGTCGGCGCCGTGGCGCACGTCGACGCTGGCGCGCGCAACCACGATACGCTCCTCGGCACGCACCGCCGCGGAGGCCGCCAGCAGCACCACGAGGAGCCCAAGCAGCCAAGCGCCGCCCATGGCGCGCGCGCACGCCAGGAAGGGAAACCGCTGGCGGGCTTCACGCCCGTCGGGACGATCCGGTGCGCCCATGTTGGTCTTAGATCTTTTCGAGCAGCGCGTAGAAAAAGCCGTCGTGGAGAACGGGCACGGCCACGTCCCCAGGTTCCGTTGCAACATTGACAGCGGAATTCGGCAGCAGTTGCAAACCAGTCGGACCGCCATGCGGAAGTCGAAGCCGGCGCACGCCGGGTTGGCGTCGGACAAACGCTGCAATCTGACGCCGCCCCTCTTCGGCAAATACCGAACACACCACGTAGAGCAATCTACCAGCCGGAGCAAGCAGCGGCCACAGGGTATGGAGCATTTTGGCCTGCCGCGTTGCCAAATTCGCAACATCGGATGGACGACGCAGCCAAGGGACATCCGGATGGCGGCGCACCACCCCGGATGCGGAACACGGAGCATCGAGCAAGATCCGATCGTATTGCACTCCGTTCCAGTAGCCGCGCGGCCCGAGGATGTCGCCAACCAGCACGCGAGCCCGGTCGCCGGCCAATCCCAGCCGCCGCAAATTCGATTCGATAAAGATTGCCCGTTTCGGGTCCATCTCCACCGCATCGACGCGGCAATCGGCGATCTCCAGAAGGTGTGCCGTCTTGCCACCCGGGGCCGCACAAGCATCGAGCACCCGCATGCCGGTGCCCACGCCCAGCCAGGGCGCAGCGAGCTGGGCGCCGGCGTCCTGAACCGAGACGAGCCCGGCGGTAAAACCCGGAATCCGCTCGACCGCAGTGGCGCGATGCAGCCACAGGGCCGACGGCCCGACCTGGCTGGCATCGAGACCCGCCGCCCTGAGCTCGGCGAGCTGCTGGGCCACCGTCGCGCGCCGGCAATTGACGCGCAGGATGAGTGGCGGCTCCTCGAGCTGCGCGGCCAGGACCGACTCGGCGCGCGATCCGTACTCGTGCTGCAGGCGTTCGAGCCACCACGGCGGCACGTTGAAGCGCCGTGCCGGGTCGCTGCGTGCCTGCTCCTCGAGCATGGCGCGCCGGCGCAGGAATTCGCGCAGCACGGCATTGACCATGGCCGCCGCGCCCGCGGTCTGCGCCCGCGATCGCGCGGCCCGCACCGCCTGGTCGACCAGCGTGAACTCGGTGTAGGAGCCAGCCAACAGCTGGGCCAGTGACACCGCGAGCAGGGCGGTTACGGCCGGGTCCGGCGGGCGATGAACCAGCTCGCCAAGAAGATACTCGAGCACTGCGCAGCGTCGCACGGCGCTGGCGGTGATGTCGCGCACCGCACCGGACAAGCGTCCGTCGCCGCGCTGCCCCGGCGGCGCCAGGTCCAGCATCGCCAGCTCCAGGGCCCGATCCAGCGACTGGCCCGACCGCAGCCGCGACCAGGCCGCGGCCGCCACCACCAGTGCATCGGCCAGCGCGGGAGCCAGGCCGGTCGAGCGTTCCTCAGCGCCCATGCGGCGCGCTCTCGAGCGTGAGCCATCTCGCCCCGGCGGCGATCGGGATTCCGGCAAGGAATTCGCGCGCTTGCAGGCGACGGCCGCCGGCGCGCTGCAGCTGTGTCAGGCACAGGAACCCTTGGCCGCAGGCCACGACGATACCCTCGGCGCCGACGCAATGGACCGCGCCGGGCACGATCGCACTCGAGCCGCCCGCGGCCGGCGGCACGCCCAGCACGTGGGCGCGCCAGATCTTGATGGTGTGACCGCCGATGCTGCTGCAAGCGCCCGGAAAAGGATCGAAGGCCCGCACGCGCGCGGCGAGCCGCTCGGCCGACTCGTTCCAGTCGATCCAGGCTTCGCGCTTTTCGACCTTGCGCGCGTACACCACACCGTCGGCCGGTTGCGGGCGGGCCTGCAGTCGGCCCTGGCCGATGTCGCGCAGCGCCGTCACCATCAGCCGGCCGCCGAGCTGCGCCAACTCCTCGGTCAGCGTGCCGGCGGTCACCTCGGGACCGATGTCGATCGCCTCCATCAGCAAGATCGGTCCCGTGTCCAGACCGGCGTCCATCTGCATGATGGTGATGCCGGTCTGGCGGTCGCCGGCCTCTATCGCGCGCACCACCGGCGCCGCGCCGCGCCAGCGCGGCAGCAAGGACGCATGGATGTTGATGGCACCGACCGTCGCGTTGCCGACGGCAAGCCCGCGTGGCATCGCCAGGACCGCTTCGGGCAATATCAGACCGTAGGCCGCAACGACCAGGACGTCCGGCGCCGCGGCCGCCAATGCCTGCAGCGCCTGCTCGGCCTGCGGGCCCGCCCGATCCGTGCGCAGACTCGACGGGGTAAACACCGGGATGGACCGCTGCAGCGCCAGGCGCTTTACCGCAGCGGGCTGCAACTGCTGCCCGCGACCGGCGGGGCGGTCCGGCTGGCAAAGCACCAGGCAGACCTCGAATCCGGCACCGAGCAACGCCTGCAGCGCGGTCGCGGCAAACGCCGGAGTGCCGGCAAAGGCGATTCGCATGAACGCCACCGCGGGCGGCCTAGCGCCGCGAGCGCCGCTTCCGCAACTTGGCGCGCACCCGTGCCTGCTTTAGCAGCGACAGGTGCTCGACGAATACCGTGCCGTCGAGATGATCGATCTCGTGCTGCACGCAGACCGCGAGGGTTCCCGTGCATGCGAGCTCGAACCGCGCGCCCTGCAGGTCCTGCGCGCGGATCCGGACCTGCGCCGGACGCTGGACCAGCTCGTAGATCCCCGGTACCGAGAGGCAGCCCTCCTCGCACGACTCGAGTTCGGCCGACGCCCACTCGATGCCCGGGTTGATGAAGACGCGCAGCTCGTTTTTTTCCTCCGAAAGATCCATCACGACGACGCGCTCGAGCACGTCGACCTGCACCGCGGCCAGGCCCACGCCGGCCGCCGCGTACATGGTCTCGCTCATGTCGCGAACCAGCGTGCGCAGGCGCTCGTCAAAGGCCGTGACCGGTTGGGCGACCCGGCTCAGGCGCGGATCCGGGTATTCGAGTATCGTCAGGATGGCCATGTCACGAGCGGCAATCGATGGAAAACACGGTGAATAACCCGATACAGGGAGTGAACCGTCCGTAAAGATCCATTGCGACCAGCGCGTATTCGGTGGAAAATTTCGACTCCGGGTCGACGGCGCGGCGCTTGGGCGCAAAGGGCGCTAGCGCTGCGGACAAATTCGATTGGGGCCCTACCAAACATGACAACATCCTGCGCGAATCACTTCGTTTCCTTTGGCGGCATGCTCGCAGCGACCGCCGGCACCGGCGCTGCCCGCGAGTCTAGCGTTCCCGCCGCGGCCAGTGTGCGCGCGCGATCCGGCAGTAGCCGCAGCGGGCCGGCGACGCTGCTGCTCGCGCTGGCGCTCGGATGCCTCACCGGGATGGCCGCGGGCCCGGCCGTCGCCGAGTCCGCGGAGCGCTTCCCGATCACGCCGGAGCAGCGCGAAACGGCGGAAAAGGTCGCCAGCCGCGGCGTGGCGCTTTCGGACCTGGCGCCGAACGCCCCGTCGAGCTACACGATCAAGCGCGGCGACACGCTTTGGTCGATCGCCACCTTGTTCCTCAAGTCGCCCTGGCGCTGGCCGGAGCTGTGGGGAATGAACCGCACCCAGATTCGCAATCCGCACCTGATTTTCCCCGGGCAAACTTTGCTGTTGGTCACAACGGCCGACGGGCGCGCACTGGCGGCGCGCCGCCGGCGAGCGAACCGGCCCCCGCCGCTGCGCCGGCCGCTGCGCCGGCCGCGCCCCCCGCGCCCCCCGTTCCTACGGTCAAGCTGAGCCCGCGCGCACGCGATCTGGGTTCGGAGGCAGTGGCTGCGATCTCGAGCATCCCCAATAACCAGATCGAGCCTTTCCTCTCGCAACCCTTGGTGGTCGCCGCCTCCGACCTGGAACACTACCCGCGCATCGTGGCTACCCCCGAGGATCGCGTGTACCTGGGCGTGGGCGACAAGGCCTATGCGCGCGGCATCGGTAACGACACGGTCGAGAGCTATCACGTCTTCCGGCCGGCCACGCCACTGTATGACCCTGATGACATCGAGAGGAAGTCGCCGATAGCGTTCCAGGCGAAATTCCTCGGTACCGCGCGCGTCATCCGGCGCGGGGAGGTGACGACGCTATCCATCGTCGAGAGCAAGCTGGAAATCGGCGTAGACGACCGCCTGGTCCCCATCGGCCACCAGGAGCTGCTCAATTACGTTCCACGCCGTCCCGAACGCAACGTCGAGGGCCGTATCGTTTCGATCTATGGCGGCGAAGAATCGGCGGGCCCGGGCGACGTCGTAACCCTGAATCGGGGCAGCAAGGACGGGCTGGAGATCGGCACCGTGCTGGCAGTGCTGCACAACGGCCAGACCATCGTCGATCGTACGCAGCCGGGGAACGAAAAGGTCAAGCTCCCGGACGAGGCCATCGCCTACGTGTTCATATTCCGCCTGTTCGACGGCATCTCGTACGGCCTGCTGGTCGCCACTACCGGGCCGATTGCGGTGGGTGACCGAATTGCGCCGCCCGATGCCAAGCCAACCAACGAGGCGCCGGAGGCAACCATTGGCCCAACGTCCTGAGAGGGCCCACATCGCGTAGGAGCTTGGCCCGGGCGCGCAGCGACTGACCTGCCGGCGCACGGTTCCGGGCACGACTTGCTGGCAAGCGGGCACGGCGTCTTCGTCTTCCCCGGCTCGTTCGACTCTGCTCGCAGGACCTGCGCGGCAAGCCTGCCAGCGCGCCGCTTGCCCTCGAATTGGCGGGGAAAATCGAGCGTCCTTCGGGCAATCGCCGCCCGCGCCTGCGCTAAAACGTCTACCAACGGCCTGCGCTCGGGCGGTCCGCATGGGTGGACCGATTGCAAGTTCCGGCGCGGGGCATTACAGTGCCCGCATCCATGTTTGACGTGCTCGTCTACCTGTACGAGAACTACCGCGCGTTCGAGGCCTGCCGCGACGCTACCGCTCTCGGCCGCACCTTGGCGGACGCAGGATTCGACGACGACGAGATTCGCGAGGCGCTCTCCTGGCTGCAGGGGCTCGCCCGCATCGTGCAGGACGCTGACACGCTGGCGCTCGATCGCAGCAGCGGCATGCGTGTCTACGCGCCGGCCGAAACCGAACAGCTGGGCCTTGCGGCGGTCGGCTTTCTCATGTACCTGGACTCGGCCGCGCAGCTTACCGCCAAGCAGCGGGAGATCGTCATTGAGCGGGCGTTGGCCATCAATGACCCCCCGCTGTCCATCGCGACGATGAAGATCATTGTCCTGATGGTGCTTTGGAGTCATTCGTCCGACGTCGACTTCCTGCTGCTCGAGGAGTTGCTCGACGACGACCCCGATCAGCGCGCGATGCACTGATCCACGCGCTTGCCGGTTCACGCCGCCGCGGCGGTGAACCGCCTGGCGTGCACCGATTCCATTTCGTTGTTATCCTGAAAAAGGGGAAATCGATCCCGCCTGGTCCACGCATGGCCTGCCGGTAGCACGCATACACCTGCGCCGCGCAGCAATGGGAGCTTGTCGAGAAGCAGTCAGTCGGGAATCCATGAGCAAGAAGACTCTGATCATCGCAGAAAAGCCGTCGGTGGCCGCCGATATTGCGCGCGCCCTGGGCGGCTTCGCGAAGCAACCGGATTTCTACGAGAGCGATCCGTACGTCCTATCCTCTGCCGTTGGGCACCTGCTGGAGCTGCACGAGCCGGAGGAGTACGAGGTCAAGCGGGGCAAGTGGAGCTTCGCGCATCTGCCCGTGATTCCGCCGGAGTTCGCGCTGCGGCCGATCGAGCGCGCGGAAGCCCGGCTCAAAGTCCTGACGCGGCTCATCAAGCGCAAGGACGTCGGGGCGCTCATCAATGCCTGCGACGCCGGCCGCGAGGGTGAGCTGATCTTCCGCTACATCGTGCAGCACGCGGGCGCCAAACAGCCGATCAAGCGCCTGTGGCTGCAGTCGATGACCCCGGCCGCGATCCGCGAGGCCTTCGCCGGGCTGCGATCGGACGCCGACATGCAGCCGCTGGCCGATGCCGCGCGCTGCCGTTCGGAAGCCGACTGGCTCATCGGCATCAACGGCACCCGTGCCATGACCGCCTTCAACAGCAAAGATGGGGGTTTCTTCCTCACGACGGTGGGCCGCGTGCAGACGCCGACGCTGGCGATCGTCGTGGAACGCGAGGACCGCATTCGCAAGTTCGTCGCGCGCGACTACTGGGAGGTGCACGCCCGCTTCGACTGCCGTGCGGGCGACTACGAGGGACGCTGGTTCGATCCGGCGTTCAAGAAGCGCGAGGACGACGCCGAGGCCAAGGCCGAGCGAATCTGGGACCGTGCTGCGGCCGAGGCGATCGTCGCGGCCTGCAGCGGCAAGCCCGGTACCGTCAGCGAGGAATCCAAGCCTAGCTCGCAGCTCTCGCCGCTGCTGTTCGACCTGACCTCGCTGCAGCGCGAGGGCAACGCGCGTTTTGGCTTTTCCGCCAAGACCACCTTGTCGCTGGCGCAGGCGCTCTACGAGAAGCACAAGGCCCTGACCTATCCGCGTACCGATGCGCGCGCGCTGCCGCAGGACTACATCGAGGTGGTACAGCAGACCTTGCGCATGATGGTCGGCGAGCCGGCGAGCAAGCGCGGCGGCGGCGTTGCAGGCATCCCGGAATACGCGCCGCATGCGGCGCGCATCCTGAACAAGGGCTGGGTGCGCCCAAACCGGCGCGTCTTCGATAACACGAAGATCTCGGATCACTTCGCGATCGTCCCGACCCTGCAGGCGCCGGCGGCGCTCTCCGAGGCCGAGCAGAAAATCTATGACCTCGTCGTGCGACGCTTCCTGGCGGTATTCCACCCCGCCGCCGAATACCTGGTGACGACGCGCATCACCGAAGTCGAGGGGCACCGCTTCAAGACCGAGGGCAAGGTGCTGGTCGAGCCCGGTTGGCTCGCCGTCTACGGGCGTGAGGCGCAAACCGAACAGGCGTCGCTGGTGGCCGTCGATGCCGACGAGCGGGTGCGCACGCTGGCGATCAAGGCGGCGGGCCTGCAGACCAAGCCCCCGGCCCGGTACACCGAGGCGACGCTGCTCTCGGCGATGGAAGGCGCCGGCAAGCTGGTGGACGACGACGAGCTGCGTGCCGCGATGGCGGAGAAGGGCCTGGGAACACCGGCGACGCGGGCGGCAATCATCGAGGGCCTGATCGCCGAGCGCTACCTCGTGCGCGATGGCCGCGAGCTGCATCCGACCGCCAAGGCTTTTCAGCTCATGACGCTGCTGCGCGGCCTGGGCATCGACGAGCTCACGGCCCCCGAGCTCACGGGCGAGTGGGAGCACCGACTGGCCCTGATGGAGCACGGATCGCTGCGGCGCGACGTGTTCATGCGCGAGATCGCGCAGCTGACCAAGCACATGGTCGAGCGCGCCAAGAGCTACGAATCGGACACGGTGCCGGGCGATTACGCCACGCTGCGCACGCCTTGCCCCAAGTGCGGCGGCACGGTGCAGGAGAACTACCGCCGGTTTGCCTGCACCCATTGCGACTTCTCGCTGCCCAAGCACCCGGGCAGCCGGACCTTCGAGTACGACGAGGTCGAGCAGCTGCTCGAGCAGCGCAGCATCGGGCCGCTGACTGGGTTTCGCAGCAAGATGGGCAGGCCCTTTGCCGCAGCGCTGAAGATCTCGCCCGAGTTCAAGCTCGAATTCGACTTCGGCAACGCGGATGCGGAAGGCGAGGCCGGCGAGGTCGACTTCAGCGGCCTCACCCCGCTGGGGCCCTGTCCCAAGTGCGGTGCCAACGTCTACGAGCAGCCCATGGCCTACGTCTGCGAAAAATCCGTCGGCGCCGCGCGCAGCTGTGACTTTCGCTCCGGGCGCGTGATCCTGCAGCAGCCCATCGAGGCCGAGCAGATGCGCAAGTTGCTGGGCGAAGGCCGCACCGACCTGCTGCACGGCTTCGTTTCCAATCGCACGCGTCGCAAGTTCGCCGCCTTCCTGATACGCAAACCGGATGGATCGACCGGTTTCGAGTTCGAGTCGCGGCTGCAGCGGGGCGCGGCCGGCGCCGACGGCAAGCCGGCACCGGCGCGTGCTGCCAAGGCCCCGGCACACGCTCCCGTGACGCCGCCGGCTGCGCCCAATACCGCCAAGCCAGTGGCCAAGGCGGCCAAGGCGCGCAAGTCCGCCCAGACCACCAAGACCGCCAAGACCACCAAGATCACCAAGGCCACCAAGACGGCCAAGCGGGCACCGGCAGCGCCGCCGGCCGCGCGGCGTACGCCGGCCCCCAAGGCGCCGGCGCGCGTTGCCAAGAGTGTCAAGGTCGCGCGCCGCGCCGACCGGCGCGCCGGCGCAAAGTAGCGCAGGAACGCGCGGTGGCCGCGCGCGCGGGCCTGCTCCCGAAAGTGTGAATATTCGACCTGCTCTTGACCGGGGACCGGCGCCCGCTCATCGTTGCCGGCATGCCTACCACGCCTGCCTCGAACTGCTCGTCGGACCACGTACCGCACTCGCTGGCGCGCGCCAGCGGATCGGTCACCGTCCTGACGCTCGAGGAGCTGGCGCAGCGCATCCGGGTCTTGCAGCCGCCGGCCGCCTATCGACTGAGCCTGGACAGCGGGGTCGAGTACAAGAACGTGCGCCGGGCCTTCGAGCGACCGCTGGCGGTGCGCCTCGATACCTGGCTGCGGCTGATGCGCAGCCTGCGCATCCGGATGGTTGCCGCCGGGTGCGCCGAGGATGTGATCTGGCCCGGCGAGCAGACGCTGCTGGTCGGATTCGACCAGGCGGCCGGCACCCTGGTCGCGCCCGCATGCGCCACCAGCCTGCGCGCCTGCCGGATCCGCCGAGGCTGGAGCCGGCGCCAGCTTGCGCTGCGCGCCGGCGTTTCGATGGACGCGGTCGATTCGGCGGAGAGCGGTCGGGGCGTGATGGGCAAGCTTGCCCGAGTTTGCGAGCCATTGGGGTTGCGGCTGCTCTATGCCCTGCCGCCCTGGCATACATCGCTCGAGGAGCTTTGGACCGAACGCGCCGCCCGCTGTCTGTCGCAACCGGCGCAGTACGCGGCGCCCCGCGCGCGCGGCCGATCCTCCAACGGCAGCCACTCGCGCTGACGCGCAACGTTACATCAGGGACAGCAAGGCGTCGGCCGCCGCAATGGCTCGCAACAGCGAGCGATTCACGGCATCGGGCTCCAGCGGCAGGGCGCTACAGGCCTGGTCATGCGCCGGCACGTCGTCGGACTCCAGGCTCAACACCACGTTGAGCACAGATACATGCGGGCCCTGCCGGGCGACGAGCGCGTCGACGACCTCCTGCGGCAGACCGACCTCGCCCAGCAGCGCTGCCAGGGATTGGCCGGTGATCAGGTCCAGCAGGGAAAAGGCGCCGACGATGAAGCACTCGTCGGCCTCGTTTTGCGGGCGGCCGCTCGCCAAGCACAGATTCTCCATGCAGTAGCCGCGAACGAGCGTCGTGTAGACCAGCGGCGCGATGCGCCGGTCCTTGCTGGAGATGGCCAGTATCAACACCAGCCACTTGATCAGGCGCTGGTAGCCGATCGACGCCACCGCCTGGCGCAGCGAGGCCGTGGGCGTGCCGCGCCGAAACGCCACGCTGTTGGCCAGGGTGAGCAGCATGTAGGCAAGCAGCGGCTCGGCCTCGAAGACTTTTTCCAGGGCGCGGACGTCGGCATCGGCCCGTATCAGGCGTACCAGCTCGAAAATCGCCCGCTGCGACGGCGAGAGCTCGCGCGGCTTGCTCACGATGGGATGGGGATCGCACAGCGGCCAGCCCACGAGCGCATGCGCGCCGGCGGCCAGGGCAGCATCGGCCCGCGCCGCCGTATCCGAATCGAGCGCCAGCACCGGTATCGGTGCCCGCTTGACGGCCGAGGACGGGCCAACCAGGTACTGGAAGAACTGCAGGCGCTCGCGCGTCGGCATCGTCTGCTGCAGGCGCAAGGCCTGCCGCACGCCCTGCCGGCGCGATTCGAACAAGATCCGCACCCGGGTCTCGTCCTGCAAGTCCGTCTCGGGGATTTCCAGCAGGACGTTGCGCGGCGCAGACCAGCACGACATGGCGGCGTCGATCGCGCCATCGACCGGCGCCAGCAGTACCAGACCGTGCGGAAACGGGGTTGAGCCGTTTTCGACAAATCCCCGGACTACGCCATCGAGCAAAGCGCTCAAGGGGACTGGGGACCGCTCGCCGCGGTTGCGCAGCTCCAGGCGCACCCCTTTTGGCCGCCGGTCGCGGCCGACCAGCAACTGCCACCGCAGGACAAGGGAGTCCAGCGTGACCGGATCGGGCGTCGCGTCCTCGCCGGCCGGGCCGTCCGGTGATCTGGGTGGGGTATCGAACAAATGTGCACTCCAGGGCCCGAATCGCCGAAGGGCGACCGCGCTCTGCGACCAAGGCTCGCCATAGCTTACGTAGCGCCCCGGTGCCAGGTAGCCCGAGAAAGGGGGTCTCCGCCGGCCAGTTGTGGCGATGCGGCATGCGAGAATCAGCCCCTTTCCCCGGTCTGCACGCCCATGCCGCTGTTCGCCGCGACCATCGCGCTGTCCGCCCTGCTCCTGTTTCTCGTACAGCCGATCATCGCCAAGCAGATCCTGCCCTGGTTCGGTGGCAGTGCCGGTGTTTGGTCGGTGTGCATGGTTTTCTTCCAGTCCACACTGCTGGCCGGCTATGCCTACGCGCACCTTGTGGTTCGCAGGCTGCAGCCGCGTAATCAATTCCGGCTGCACGTCGCGCTGCTGCTGGGCAGCATCGCCCTGCTGCCCATCATCGCCAACCCGGCGCTCAAACCGGTCGGCGGACACGATGCGGCCTCGGCGATCTTGCTGGTTCTGCTAGCCACCATCGGGCTGCCCTACTTCCTGCTGTCTTCCACCGGGCCCCTGCTCCAGGCCTGGATTGCGCACCGCTTTGCCGCCCGCAGCGTCTACCGCATGTTCGCCCTGTCGAACCTGGGTTCGCTGCTGGGCCTGGTCGCCTTTCCGTTCGTGGTCGAGCCACTGCTGGGCTCGCGGGGACAGGCCCTGGCCTGGAGCCTGTGCTACCTCGTGTTCGTCGCCGGCTGCGGCTGGGCCGCCTGGCAATGCCGGCATGGCGCCGCCGGCATGGCGCCCGCCGGAGCCGACAACGCGGCCGCGCCGGGCAACGACCCCGGGCTGGGCGGCACCGCCGCCACCTGGCTCGGACTCTCGGCGCTGGGTGTCGTCTTGCTGCTCGCGGCGACCAATCAATTGCTGCAGAACGTCGCCTCGGCGCCGTTTCTCTGGGTGCTGCCGCTCGCGCTGTACCTGTTGAGCTTCGTGATCGTCTTCGAAGGTCGTGGCGGCCGCGGCTGGTACAGCCCGCGCTGGGGCGTACCGGCAGCGCTGCTCGCGGCGCTGCTCATGGCCGCGGGACTGTCGGCCTCCAACGGCGTGCTCGATGTCAGCCTCGCGGTGCCGCTATATTGCCTCGGGCTTTTCGTCACGTGCCTCTTCTGTCACGGGGAGCTGGCCGCGCGCAAGCCGGCCAGTGCGGAGCTCACGCGCTACTACCTGATGATCTCGATCGGCGGGGCGCTCGGCGGGGTCTTTGTCGGACTGGTCGCACCGCGTATCTTTCACTCCCTGTACGAGCTGCCGCTGGCGCTGGTCTTTGTCGCGCTGGCAAGCTTGCTCGCGGTGCTCGGCCGCCGCGGCCTGTCGCGGCGCTGGTCGCTGGGGCTGGCGTTGGGCGCATGCGCGGCCGCGGGCGCCATCGCCTGGGCCGACTGGCGCTACATCAGCTTCCTGGACCACGACCTGATCCTGATGCAGCGCAATTTCTACGGAACCCTGCGCGTGCGCGAAGTCGACGACAGCGGGACACGGCTGCGTCGGCTCCTGCACGGGGTCATCTTGCACGGGGAACAGCCGACCGGCGGGCCCGATCGCACCAAGCCCGGCTCGTACTACACACCGACCTCCGGCGTCGGCTTGGCCATCGCGCGGGCGCAGCAGGCAAAGCCGTCGGCACGCTTTGGCGTGGTCGGCCTGGGCGTGGGCACGCTGGCAGCGTACGGGCGCGCGCGCGACAGCGTGCGCTTTTACGAGCTCGACCGCGACGTGGTTGAGATCGCCAACAGCCGCTTTACCTACCTGCAGGCGACACCCGCACGCGTCGAGGTCGTGCTCGGTGACGCCCGCCTCTCGCTCGAGGACGAACTGGCGCTGGGGCAACCGCAGCGCTTCGACGTGCTTGCGGTCGACGCGTTTTCCAGCGATTCCATCCCGGTGCATCTGATCACGCGCCAAGCGATCGAGATATACGAGCGTCACCTGGCCCAAGACGGTCTGATCGCCGTGCACATCTCCAACCGTTTCCTCGATCTGCAGCCGGTCCTGGCAAACATCGCCGTGGCCACCGGACTGAGCGCCCGGCTGATCGATGACGAGATCACCGACGCCAACTCCAACGCCAGCAGCAGCGAGTGGGTGCTCATCGCGCGCAACCGGCGCGCCCTCGAGAGCGGGAGCATCGGCGAGCGCGCCGAGTCGCTGCGCGAGCAGTCCGACGTCGGCGTCTGGACGGACGGCTACAACAACCTGCTGCGGGTGATGAAGACCTCGCCGCTGCAGGCGCTCGGGCGGCTGATTTCCTCGCTGCGCGACGGCAATGATTGAGGCCGGCGGCGCAGATCCGCGCATCTGCGATACTTGCACCCCGCGCGCCGATCCGCTGTCGGGAATCCGCTTGCCGACACGCCGGCCCGGTCCGGGTGCAGGCCTGGTTTGCGCCCACCAGGATCGCGTGCCGGTTCTCTTCGCTTGCTCAATTTCGCCCTTGACGTCCAACACTGATGCCCAAGCACACACCTACCGCGGCCTCCCACAAAGCCCAAACCCCTGGAACATCCGCCCCGGCACGCACCGCCACGGCGGCGGCCCGCAAGGCCGCATCGGCGACCGCGCGCCCGGCCAAGCCGCCGACGCGCCGCCCCAAGTTCGCGGTGCGCGATTCGCCCATACACGGGCGCGGCGTCTACGCCGCGCGGGCCATACGCGCCGGCGAGCGCATCATCGAATACACGGGTGAACTTATCTCCTGGAAGGAGGCCGACCGACGGCCGCCATCGGATCCCGACGATCCGCACCACACCTTTTTGTTCTCGCTCGACGATGGCAAGCGGGTGATCGATGCCAATGTCGGCGGCAATTCCGCGCGCTGGATCAACCACTCCTGCGACCCCAACTGCGAGACCGAGGAAACGGACTCCGGTCGGGTTTTCATCGAGGCCCTGCGCGACATTCGCCGAGGCGAGGAACTGCACTACGACTATTGCCTTGTCATCGACGGCAAGATCACGAAGAAGCTCAAGAAGCAATACCGCTGCTTGTGCGGCGCGCCCAACTGCCGCCGGACGATGTTGGCAAAAAGAAAGAAACACAAGGAGTGAAACGGCGCCGCCGGGCGCGCCGGCGGCAAGGTACTACTATTGCCGTGCGGCGCCGCTGCGCCGCCCGCCGGCGGGCCGGTTGTCAAGCGACATGGCCGCCAGGAACAGCGTTCGCGCCGACTCGAGGACCATCCAGGCGAGCAGGGTCGCGCACAGGGTACGGAGCGCCGCAAATTCGAGCGACTGGACGTTGGTCACGCTGGGACCAAAGAGCCATTCGTAGACAATTCCCGCGGCAAGAGCAATTTTTAGCATGGGCGGATCCGGGCGTATTCCCCAGGATTCGGTTCGGCGCAAGCAAACTTTAGCCCCGGCGGCAACAAAACTTCGATGAGCCTGCTTTCCGTACTGCGCGCAGAACTTGCCTTTGGCATGACGCCCCTGCTCGACATGGCCTCGATTAGCGTGCTCGAAGGTGAAAGAATCGGCTTCATTGGACGCAACGGCAGCGGCAAGTCCTCGCTGCTTGCGGCGATGGCGGGGCGGCTGGCGCTCGACGGCGGCGAAGTGCGCCGCCGCGACGGCCTGCGCGTGGTCCTGGTCGAACAGGAGCCGGCGCTGCCGCTGGCGGCGAGCTTGCGCGCAAGCCTCGCGGCGCGCGGCGGCCTGCGCGCGGCAGACCTCGAGGGCGACGATTGGCGCAGCACCGCGCGCTTGCAAGAATTTTTGCAGCGATTCGATCTCGACGGGGCAATCGACCCGCAGCAGTGTTCTGGCGGGGAGCGTAAGCGCGCCGCGCTGGCGCTGGCATTTGCGTCCCAGGCCGACATCCTGCTGCTCGACGAGCCGACCAATCACCTGGACCTCGACGGCATCGAGACGCTCGAAAACCTACTGATCGACGAGCAGCGCGGTCAGCGGGCGGCAATCATCATTACCCACGACCGGCGCTTTCTCGACCGCGTGGCCACGCGGATCATCGAGCTCGATCGCGGCGCCTTGCAGTCCTACCCGGGCAATTTCGCGGCGTACGAGTCGCGCAAAGCCCTGGCGATGCAGTCCGAGGCCCTGGAGCGGCGGCGCTTCGATCGGTTCTGGACCCAGGAGGAGGCCTGGATCCGCAAGGGCGTCGAGGCGCGGCGCACGCGCAACGAGGGTCGGGTCCGGCGGCTCGAGCGGCTTCGGGCCCAGCGCGAGCAACGCCGCGAGCGCCTGGGATCGGTATCGATGGGCGTGGCGCCGGGCGAGCGCTCGGGGCGCATGGTCGCGGAACTCGAGGGCGTGAGCAAGAGCTTCGGCGTGCGCGCGATCGTCCGCGACCTGTCGTTGCGGCTGATGCGGGGCGACCGGCTGGCGCTGATCGGGCCCAACGGCGCCGGCAAGAGCACCCTGCTCAAGCTGATCCTGGGGCAGATCGCCCCCGACGCCGGGACGGTACGCGGCGGAACCCGGCGCGAGATTGCCTTCTTCGACCAGCAGCGCGAAGCGCTCGACCCGGACAAGACCTTGATCGAGACGATATCGCCGGGATCGGACTGGATCGAGATCGGCTCCTCGCGCAAGCACGTGATCGCCTACCTGGGAGAGTTTCTGTTCCCACCGCGCCGCACGGAGGCGCCGGTGCGCACGCTCTCGGGAGGCGAGCGCAACCGCCTGCTCCTGGCGCGGCTGTTTGCCCGGCCCGCCAACTTGCTGGTGCTCGATGAGCCGACCAATGACCTGGACATGGAGACGCTGGAGCTGCTCGAGGCCACGTTGGCCGACTACGAGGGTACCCTGCTGCTGGTGTCGCATGACCGGCGCTTCCTCGACAATCTGGCGACGCAGTGCCTGGTCGCCGAAGGCAATGGGTTGTGGAAGGAATACGTCGGCGGCTACAGCGATTGGCTGCGCCAACGCGCCCCGCCGCCCCGGGCCGAGCCGACCGCGGCCGCAGAGCAGGACGGGGAAGACGGCGCCGGCCGGCAAGCTCGGCCGCTGGCACAGCGCGCGGCCAAGCTCGGCTTCAACGAGCGCCGCGAGCTCGAGTCGCTGCCGGGGCTGATTGCGTCGCTGGAACAGGAGTTGGCCGCCATGCAGGAGCGCATGGCCCGGGCCGATTACCATCGCCAGGGCCCGGAGCAGATCCGCAGCGACCGCGCCCGCAGCCAGCAGATCGAGGTCCTGCTGGAGGAGAAACTGCGGCGTTGGGTCGAACTCGACGCCCGCCGGCCGGCGTGAGGCTCAGATCGTCGCCAGCTCGTCGAGTACGACCTTGGTCGACAGGATCTCCGGCAGCAGGTGCGCGATGCCCCTGCGGTCGTAGAGCACGTACAGCGGCACGCCACTGCGCGCAAAGCGCGCCAGCTCCCGTGCGATGCCCTCGTCGCGCCGCGTCCAATCGGCCCGCATCAGCACCACGCCATGCTGGCGAAAGGCATCTGCCACCCGGTCATCGTGCAGCACAAGGCGCTTGTTGGCCTGGCAGGTAATGCACCACGCGGCCGTGAAGTCGACGAAAACCGGGGTTCCCTGCGCCAGCGCGGCGCGCTGCACGTCCTGCGACCAGTTCGACCATTCGGTGTCGGCGGCCGAGGCGAGCGGGGCCGCGCTGTCGCGGGTTCCGGAGCGTGCCAGCGGGACGACCGTCAGGACGGCGAGCAGCGCCGCAGCGCCCGCGAGCCAGCGCCAGGCGGGCGCACCGCGCTGCGCCAGGCCGGTGGCCCAGGCAAACAGGCCCAGCCCGACCAGGGCAACCAGCACCCAGGCAACCGCATCCATGTCGCGCTGCTGCCCCAGCACCCAGAACAGCCACACGCAGGTGAGAAACATCGGGAAGGCCATGAGTTGCTTGAGTCGCTCCATCCAGGCCCCCGGGCGTGGCAGCCGCTGGAGCCAGGACGGAAACAAGGTCAGCAGCAGATAGGGCGCCGCCATGCCGGTCCCGAGCATCGCAAATACCGCCAGCGCAACCGGAGCGGACTGTGTGACCGCATAGCCCAGCGCCGCGCCCATGAACGGCGCGGTGCACGGCGAGGCCACCGCCGCCGCCAGTATCCCCGTGGCGAAACTGCCGTGCAGCCCGTGGTCAGGCAGCGCTTGCCCGGCACGGCTGTTCGCCAAGCCGGCACCGAAGGTAAATTCGAAGGCGCCCAGAAGATTGAGTCCGATGAGGAAGAACAGGCCGATCAGGGCGGCGATGAACAGCGGCAACTGCAGCTGGAAACCCCAGCCGATCTGCGACCCGGCGGCTCGCAGCGCGATGAGCAACCCCGCCAACGCCAGGAAGCTCAGCACGACGCCGACCGCAAATGCCGCCCCATGGGCACGCAAGCGCGCGTGTGTCTCGCCCCGGTGCTGGACAAGACCGATCAGCTTGAGCGAGAGCACCGGAAAGACACAAGGCATCAAGTTCAGGATGATGCCGCCCACAAAAGCGCCGACCAGGGCCAGCGCCAGCGAAAACCCCGACGCCGCCGGCGCCACCGGCGCGAGCAGGCCCGTGCCCGGGACTGCTGCCGTCCGGGCCGGGACATCACCGCGCTCGGCGGCTGCGGCCAGGGGGGCCGACGCTACGTCGCCGATCGAGACAGGGGCCTTCCCGGCACCCGGTGCCGGGCTCGCGGGCGACCGCGACAGCGCAATGTCGATTTTGGCCGCCCAGCCGTGCTCGTCGGCGCCCGGGCCGCCATCGGCGACCAGCACGCCGCGCAGCGCCGAGAAATCGGGCGCCATCGGCGCCTGCGCCTGCAGCTCCAAGCGCACGCCCTGCCCCTGCACCGACAGCGCCTGGTCGGCCGCCGCCACGATCCGTCCGGCTTCGAGCGGGAAGAATTCCAGCGTATGCACGCCTGCCTTCGGACCGAGGAACTCCAGCCGCACGCGCGAGCCGTCGACGCTTGCCCGCGCATTTTGCAGCGTCGCGGGCGTGGGGACGCGGCGGCGCGTCGCGGCGAAGACATCGGCCTCGGGTGTCGGGCGCAGCTGCGTCGCGGCCCGCACCGGCAGCAGCAGCGAGAGGTCCGCGCCGCCCGGAATGCAAATGTCGTTGCAGACAAGCCAGTCGGCGCGCACCGCCATGCGGGCAGTGGCGCCGATCCGCGCCGATGCCGGCGCCTGCACGGACACGGGCAGCAGCACTTCGCCTTGATAGCCGTAGTTGGCCAAGTCGCCCACGCGCAGGCGCTCGGGCACCGGCCACTCAATTGCGCCCGCGCGATAGCCCGGATCCAGACTCCACTGCAGCCGGGTCGCCAGTCCGGCATCGCCGGGAACCGTCCAGTAGGTATGCCAATGCGCAGCGTGCCGCAGGCGCACTCCCAGCCAGACGACGCCACCGGGGCTCACCCCGTCCTGCTCCGCGACGAGGTCCGCACGCACAAAATCGGCGCTCGGATCGAACGCCGCGACGTCTCCGCAACCCAGCGCAAGGGTCAGCATCGACCAGCACAGCGCGACCAGAGGCAGCCGGCGGGAAATCGCTTGAAGATGGAAAGATCGCATCTTTTAACCGGAAGAGCCCGCTCTTTTCAAGAAGTTCGATGCAGATAACAAAACCCACAGCCCACAAGGCCCGGAACCTGACCCCAACCCGGCGTCGCCCACAGGCAGGGCGCGCCAAGCAGGCTTGCGTAGGGCGCCCGCTCCGCGATGCTCGTTCGACCGTACCAACACCGTCGAGTTTCGCACGCCGGCGGGGTTCCACCAATCGGCCAATCGGCCGGAGACGAACGACAACGACTACGGCTCGCCCCGCCAGCCAGTAAACTCTGCTCCTCGGCGCCTGCAGCCGGACCAGGGAGCATGGGCTTGCGCATATTGATCGTGGAAGATGACCCGGTGCTTGGGCCGTCGACGGCGCACGGCCTGGAACTCGAG
>OKRD01000101.1 GCA_900290335.1 Burkholderiales bacterium
CCGGCCAATTGGCGGGCGCGGCCGCCGCCGGGCCGCTCGCGGTGTCCCGATCCGGTGCGCGCTGCGCATCCGAGCCTGCCTTCGCCTCGCCGCTCATCGCCCCTGGTCCGCGTAGAAGGTGTGTTGGTCGACCGGCGGCCGCGGCGCCGGTGCCTGCAGCGGCTTGCCCCTGGCCGATCGCCGCCTGCCGCCCAATGATTGCACACCGCGCCCGTCGCCGGTGGACGCCGCGCAATGTGCCACTGGGGCACCCGGACTCCCATGGGCGCCGGCGCCAGCCATTAGAATGCGCGTCACGGTCGGTGCCAGTCTGGGCGGATTCGCCCTTGGCGCCGGCGTAGGGATGACCGATGAAACCGCTGCGCAACCCCGAACGAGAAGTCCTGCATTTTCGCGAGCGGTTGGTGTCGGCGTCGATCGTGGTGGCGGTCGGCTTCCTGGTGCTGTGCCTGCGCTTTGTCTGGCTGCAGGTAGTGCGCCACGGCGAATTCTTGGCGCGGGCGGAGCAAAACCGCATCGCACTGGTGCCGGTGACGGCCAACCGCGGCCTGATCAAGGACCGCAACGGCATCATCATTGCGAAGAACTATTCGGCGTACACGCTCGAAATCGAGCCGGCGAAGGTCGATGACCTCGACGGCACGATCGATGCGCTCTCGTCGGTGGTCGACATCTCGCCGCGGGAGCGGCGCCGCTTTCACAAGACGCTCGATGACTACAAGCACCTGGACTCGGTGCCCATCCGCACGCGCCTGAGCGACGAGGAGGTCGCCCGCTTTGCCGCGCAGCGGTTCCGCTTCCCCGGCGTCGAGTTGCGGGCGCGCCTGTTTCGCCAGTATCCGCTGGGCGAGACCGCCTCCCACCTGCTGGGCTACATCGGCCGCATAAGTACCAAGGACGAGGAGCGAATCGACACCTTTGCCAATCCGGACAACTACAACGGCACGGACTATATCGGCAAGATCGGCGTCGAATCGAGCTACGAGGAGCAGCTGCACGGCACCACCGGGTTCGAGCAAGTCGAGATCACGGCCGGCGGGCGGCCGATGCGCACCTTGAGCCGAACTGCGACCCTACCCGGCAACAACCTGATCCTGTCGGTCGACATCAAGCTGCAGGAGATCGTCGAGCGGGCCTTCGGCGACCGGCGCGGGGCGCTCATCGCCATCGAACCGGCCACCGGCGACGTCCTGGCGTTCGTATCCAAGCCGACCTTCGATCCGAATCTTTTCGTCGAGGGCATCGATCCGGCCAACTGGGACGCGCTCAACGGCTCCATCGACAAACCGCTGCTCAACCGGGCGCTGCGCGGTACCTATCCGATTGGCTCGACCTACAAGCCCTTCCTCGCGTTGGCGGCCCTCGAGCTGGGCAAGCGCCGGCCCGACAGCACCATGTTCGACCCGGGCTTCTACTCGTACGGCGGGCACCTGTTCCGCGAGGGCGGGCCCAAGGGCGGCCACGGCTCGGTCGACCTGCGCAAGTCCATCGTCGTATCGAGCGACGTCTACTATTACGCGCTCGCCAACGACCTGGGGGTCGACGCGATTCACGACTTCATGCGGCCGTTAGGCTTTGGCGAGATCACCGGGATCGACATGGAGGGCGAACTGGCGGGCGTGCTGCCGTCGACGGAGTGGAACGAACGGCGCTTCCACCAGAAGTGGTACGGCGGGGAAACGATCTCCATCGGCATCGGCCAGGGGAAGAACGCCTTCACCCTGCTGCAACTGGCGCACGCGACGGCGACGCTTGCCAACAATGGCGTCCTCATGAAGCCGCACTTGGTCAAAGCCATCGAGGATGCGATGTCGGGCAAGCGCCAGGCGACGGTCACCACGGAATCGGGGCGCGTCGCCCTGCGGCCGGAAAACATCGCCTTCGTCCGCTCCGCCATGGTGGGAGTGACGGCCGAGCCCTCGGGCACCGCCTACGCAGCCTTCGTGGGCTCGCCGTACAGCACCGCCGGCAAGACGGGCACGGCGCAGGTGGTGGGCATCGGCCAGAACGAAAAGTACGACGAGCGCCGCGTCGAGGAGCGACACCGCGACCACTCCTTGTTCATCGCGTTTGCCCCGGCCGAACCCGGCGTCCAGCCCCGGATCGCACTTGCCCTGCTGGTGGAAAACGGCGGCTGGGGAGCGCTGGCTGCCGCGCCGATCGCCCGCCAGGTCATGGACTATTACCTGCTCGGCAAGGAGCCGGCAACGACCGGCCGTCCAGCCACGCCGGCCGAGCGCGCGCCTGCTCCGAGCTTGCGCGCCGCCGCCGCGGCCCCGTCTGCGGTCGGGAACTGACCGTGAACACCAGCACCGGATCGGCCCTGCGCCTGCGCAGCTTTGCCAGCTCGCTGGACCCCGCGCTGCTGGCCACGCTGGGCGCCCTGTCGCTGATCGGCCTCATCACGCTGTACTCGGCCGCCTCCGACCACCCGGGCAATTTCGGCGGACAACTGCGCAACTTCCTCGTCGCCGGCGCCGTCATGCTGATTTGCGCCAGCCTGTCGCCGCGCGTGCTCACGCGGATGGCGGTTCCGGTGTACGTCGTGGGCCTGCTCGCGCTGCTGGCCGTGCTCGCCGTCGGCGTCTCGGTAAAGGGCGCGCAGCGCTGGCTCGACATCGGCGTTACGCGCGTGCAGCCGGCCGAGATCATGAAGCTCGGCGTGCCGCTGATGCTGGCCTGGTATTTCGATCGTCGTGCCGGGGCCCTGCGATCCATTGATTTCCTGTTCGCCTTCCTGCTGGTGCTCGTGCCGGTCGGTTTGATTGCCCGCCAGCCGGACCTTGGCACCGCGCTGCTCGTGCTGGCGGCAGGCTTCTTCGTGATCTTTTTTGCCGGTCTGCCGTGGCGCTGGCTTCTGGGCCTGGTTGCCGGCTGCCTGGCGGCGCTTCCCGTCGTCTGGTCGCTGTTGCACGACTACCAGCGCAGCCGGATTCTCACGCTGCTCGACCCGATGTCCGACCCGCTCGGCAAGGGGTTTCACACGCTGCAATCGATGATCGCAATCGGATCGGGCGGGGTCTACGGCAAGGGCTGGATGCAGGGCACGCAGACGCACTTGGAGTTCATTCCGGAGCGCACCACCGACTTCATCTTCGCCGTGTACTCGGAGGAGTTCGGCCTGGTTGGCAACCTCGTTTTGATCGTGCTGTTCTTCGTCCTGGTGGCCCGCGCGCTGACGATTGCCGGAAACGCCGCCACGCCCTTCTCGCGGCTGCTCGCGGCGTCGATCGCGATGATCCTGTTCACCTACGCCTTCGTGAACATGGCGATGGTGAGCGGGGTCCTGCCGGTGGTGGGCGTTCCGCTGCCCCTGATCAGCTACGGCGGCACCGCGCTGGTCACCATCGGCATGGCCTGCGGCATGCTGATGACGATCCAGCGCCATCGCAAGCTGGTGCAAAGCTGACCTTGCGCGTCGCGGCTCTGCTCGCGGTCCTGTTGCTCGGGGCCTGCGCGACACGCTCGGCGCACTACTACGCCGACGACGGCCCGCCCGCGCACGTGCCCGCGGACCTCGCGGCGACGCCGGACGCCGTGCCCCGCAGCGAGCCGCTCAACCCGTATGCCAACCGGCCGTACGCGGCCCTGGGCCGAACCTACGTTCCGGATACGAGCGATGCGCCCTTCGAGCAGCGCGGAATCGCCTCCTGGTATGGCCGGCAATTCCAGGGGAACCGCACGGCCAGCGGGGAACCCTATGACATGTTCGCCATGAGCGCTGCGCACCCCACCCTGCCGATCCCGAGCTACGCCCGCGTAACCAACGTGCGCGACGGGCGCAGCATCGTCGTGCGCATCAACGATCGCGGTCCCTTCCTGCATGAGCGCATCATCGATCTGTCGTTTGCTGCCGCGACGCGCCTGGGTATCGCCGGCCCCGGCAGCGGCGAAGTGGTCGTGGAGAAGATCACGACCCGCGACATGGCCGCTGCCGCCCGCCGTACCCGCCTTGGCTGGCGCCACCGCGGCAACGACCCCCGTGGCTGCAGCCGTTACCGTCGCCTCGTCGGCACCGGCTGCGCCGCTGGCGCCGATCCGCACCCTGCCCGCCGAGCGCGGCGCGGCGGCACCGAACAGCTGGTCGGTCCAGCTCGGCGCCTTCGCCGTGACGGCAAACGCCGAGGCGCTGCGCGATCGCCTTGCGCTGCTCTTGTCGGCGCCGGAAGCCGACGGCTTGCCGGCGGCCGCGCGCACGCCATGGGTGGAATACGACGGCAAGTTCAGCCGCGTGCTGATCGGCAGCCTCGGCGACCGCGCCACGGCGCAGGCTTGGGCCCTGCAGCTCGAGCGCTTCTTGGTCCGCGAGACAGCGCTGTACGCACGCTGAGCGCGACGGTGCACGCCCTAACCGGCGCCGCCCGTTCCGCCTGGTAGGTGGCGCTTGCCAAGCGCGCGGTACAGAAGGGCGCGCGGCAGGCCACTGGCCTTGGCGGCGATCGCCGCCGCACGCGCGGCAGGCAACTCCTCGCCGAGCACGGTGAGCCAGCGCGCCGTGGCGGCATCGATCTCGACCGCTGGCGAGGGCTCGGCCGCCTCGGACAGCGCGTCGACGACCAGCACGTACTCGCCGCGCGGTGGCGAGCGCTCGATCACCACCGGTAGTAGTGCGGCAGTGGTCGGGACCACGGATTCGAACCGCTTGGTCAATTCACGCATGACAATCACGCGCCGCCCCGGATTGAGCACCGCCGCCAGCTCGCGCGCCGTCGCCGCCATGCGGTGCGGCGCCTCAAAGATCACTGTCGCGCCCTCGTCGGCCGCCAGCGAACTCCAGTGGCGGCGCCGCGCCGCCGCCCGGGTGGGCGCAAAGCCCACGAACCGGATGTGGCCCGCGCGCACACCGGCCACGGATAGCGCGGCCGTCAGCGCGCTGGCGCCCGGCACCGGAATCACGCGCACGCCCGCGGCCAGCGCCGCGCGCACCAGCAGCGCGCCTGGATCGGAGATGGCCGGGGTCCCGGCATCGCTGACCAGCGCCACGCGCTCGCCGCGCGCCAGCCGCTCCAGGATCGGCGCACTCGCCTGCGCCTCGTTGTGCTGGTGCAGCGCGACCAGCCGGGCAGCGATGCCGTAGCGGGCAAGCAGCGGCGCCGTCGTGCGCGTGTCTTCCGCTGCCACGCAGTCTGCGAGCCGCAGTACCCACAACGCACGCAGCGTCACATCGGCGGCGTTTCCCAGCGGGGTGGCCACCACGTACAGCCCCGGCGGAAATTCCTGCTCGGCAATGCCGACGTCCGACCAGAGCGATTGCCCGAACCCCGCCGCGTGTGGCTCGTCGTTTGCCGTGTCACTCATCTTCCCGCCCAGGACAAAGGTGCGGCACCCCGCGCGCCCGCGCAAGGTGCGCAGGGTGCTGCCGGCGGGCCAAGCGGGACGCCAGCCTCGCCCGAGCGCAGCATAGCGTGAAGACCGCGGCAACTCGCCGCGGCTGCCGGCCGATCGGGGCGCGCCCGGTGCGCTAGCCTCTGCCCGTGCGAGCGCCAGCGCAGCCGTGCTCGCCGCAGCGCGATGCCGCCGCCAGCATCGATATGGCAAAGCGCGGCAAAATACGCCGTGCGGCGGGCTCGCGTGGCCGCCGCCCGCGTTGGGTGCTCAAAAGGAGTAGTGATGCGCATAACCGTTTCGACTTTTCGTTGCATGCTGCTGGTCGCAGCATGCTGTTGCGCCATCGGCGGCTGCGTGGTGGCGGTCGGGGGTGCCGCCCTGGGAGGAGCCGTCGTCGCGACCGACCGGCGCTCGGTGGGCATGCAAATCGAGGACGCACAGATCGAGCATCGGATCAACAGCGCCCTGGACGATCGATTCGCCCGCGAATCGGTCGACATCGGGGTCACCTCCTACAACCAGAAAGTGCTGCTCACGGGGCAGGTCCCGCACGACAAGGATCGCGGCGACGCCGAGGCCATTGCCAGTGCCAGCGAGAATGTGCGCATGGTGGTCAACGAACTGACGATCGGATCGCTGTCCGGACTGAGCAGCCGCACCGACGACAACCTGCTCGCCGGCAAGGTTCGTTCGGCCCTGCTCGATGTGCCCGGCCTGGCCACCGGTGCGGTCAAGGTGACTTGTACCGACGGCACGGTCTACCTGCTCGGCCGGGTCGGCACGACGGAAGCCGACATTGCCAAGCGGACGGCGAGCCACGTCAACGGGGTCAAGCGCGTGGTGGCGCTATTTGATCTGCTCACCGACGCCGAGCTGGCGCAGTACCAGCACGAGGCGAAGTCGCCGGCGCCTGCCGGCAGTTCCCAGTGACGCGCGCGCCGATGCGCCGGGCCGCTGTGCTGCTGGTTGCCGTCTTGGCCTCGTGGACGTGGAACGGCCCCGCCCAGGGCGCGCCATGCCAGCGCTACGAGCCCGAGGTGGTCAGCCTCGAGGGCAATCTGCAGCTCAAGGTGTTCCCCGGCCCGCCGCATTACCAGTCGGTGGAGACCGGCGATCAGCCCGAGGCGATTTGGCTGCTGCAGCTTGCCGCTCCCATCTGCATCGAGGCGGTCCCCGACGATGCCTGGAACGTTGCGCGCGACGCAGTGCAGACCATCGAGATCGTTGCGCGCACCTCTTTTGCCATGTCCCTGAACGGCAAGCCGGTGCAGCTCCAGGGAACCTTGTTCCGTGCCCATGGCGGCCATCGGCATGCCGAAATCGTCCTGCGTGCCACGCGCGTTGCCCTGGCCAAGTAAACCCGCGAGGCCGGGCCGCGGTCCGGCGCCGCTGCCTGGCCGGGGCAGTGGGGCATGAGCGAACCCAAGGACGCCCCGGCAAGGGACGCAGGCGACGTGCTTGTCACGGTGCACGGCCGCGTGCAGGGCGTGGGCTTTCGTGAGAGCATGATCGCGGCAGCGATGGCCCTCGGCGTCAGCGGCTGGGTGCGCAACCGGATCGAGGGCAGCGTCGAGGCGGTGCTGCGCGGAACCCCGCAAGCCCGCCAAGCGCTGCTGCGGTGGTCGCAGCGCGGTCCGGCCGCGGCACGCGTCGAGCGCGTCGAGGTGCGGCCGGCAAGCGCCCAGGAATCCGAGCTCGTGCGGGACGGGTTTCGGCGCCTGGAGACCCGTTAGAGCGGCCCGGCCGTTCCCCCTGCGGCGAGGCCAAGGACCCATGAACATCGATCCGGTCGCGCGCGCGCAAGGGTCCGCCTGGCCCCTCCTGCTGACGGCCGCGGCGATCCTGCTCGTCACCACCGGCGCACGCCAGTCGCTGGGCCTGTACGTCGCGCCGCTCACGCGCTCAACCGGCTTGGGAATTGCCGACATCAGTCTGGCGCTGGCGGTCGGGCAGTTCGTCTGGGGTGCGTCCCAGCCGTTTTTTGGCGCCATCGCCGATCGCCATGGTCCGGTCCGCGTCATCATGGCTGGCGCCGTGCTGCTGGCGGCTGGGTTTGCGGCGACACCGTTCGCGCACACGACGGCGGGCCTGGTCTGGACCCTCGGCGTGCTGAGCGCCGCCGGCGCCGGAGCCGGCAGCTTCTCGATCCTGATCGGCGCTGCCGCGCAACGCCTGGCGCCGCAGCAGCGCAGCTTCGCCGCGGGCTTCATCAATGCCGGCGCCAGCTTGGGACAGTTTGTCTTCGCACCCCTGAACCAGGCCCTGATCGGGGCATTCGGCTGGGTCAGCGCGATGTCGACGATGGCCGCGGTCATGCTCTGCACCCTGCCCCTGGCGTGGGGGATGCGCGGGCTCCGCCCGGCAGCGGCGGCGCACCCGGCCGCCGCTGCGACAGCGGCGACGGCAGCCGGACTGCGCGAACAGCTGTCCGCGGCCGCGCGCAATCCCAGCTACTGGTACCTGCACCTGGGCTTCTTCACCTGCGGATTTCACGTGGCGTTCCTGGTAACGCACCTGCCGACCGAGGTGAGCCTGTGCGGCCTGGGCAGCAGTGTTGCCGCAACCTCGCTCGCCATCATCGGCTTGACCAATGTTGCCGGCAGCCTGGCGGCGGGGTCGCTGGGCAACCGCGTTCGCCTCAAGTGGTTGCTGTTCTGGGTGTACGCCACGCGCGCGCTGGCCATTGGCCTGTACCTGGCATCGCCCCGCACCGAGTTCACGTTCTACGTCTTTGCCGCGGCGCTCGGTCTGACCTGGCTATCCACGGTTCCCCCGACGGCAGGCCTGGTCGGCAAGCTGTTCGGCACCCGCCACCTGGCCACCTTGTTCGGCTTGACCTTGCTGTCGCACCAGATCGGGGGCTTTTTTGGTGCCTGGCTCGGCGGACTGGCGATGAGCCGCTTCGGGGACTACTCGTGGATGTGGTACGCCGACATCCTACTGGCGCTGGGCGCGGCGCTGATCAATCTGCCGATCCGCGAAGCGGCCGTGCCCAAGACCACCGTGCTGCGCTAGCGCCCGGTCGGCAAACGCGGCGGCGGCCCGCGCGGGTACCAATTCATAGTATGGTAGCGCGCCAAACGCCGGCGCACGACGCCGCGCGGTGGCCGCGGCCGCGGGGCGGAAATCAAAACGATGGCGATACTTCGCCAGGGAGCCAAAGATGGTGGGATATGTTCTGTTGGGCTTGGTCGTGGCGATCGTGGTCTGGGCGATCGTGGCGTACAACGCCCTGGTGGGCCTGCGCAACCAGGTCAAGAATGCCTTCGCCCAGATCGATGTCCAGCTCAAGCGGCGCTACGACCTGATTCCCAATCTGGTGGAAACCGCCAAGGGGTACATCAAGCACGAGCGCGAGACGCTCGAGGCCGTGACCCAGGCGCGCAATTCGGCGGTGGTGGCGCATACCAGCGCGTCGGCCGATCCGACGAACGCCGAGGCGGTAAAGCAGTTGGGGGCCGCGGAGCAGGCCCTGGGCGGGTGCCTGACGCGCTTTTTCGCGGTTGCCGAGGCATACCCGGACCTCAAAGCCAACCAGAACATGCTGCAACTCAGCGAGGAGCTCACGAGCACGGAAAACAAGATCGCCTTCGCGCGCCAGGCCTTCAACGACACCGTGATGAGCTACAACATCGCGGTCGAGCGCTTCCCCGGCAACCTGGTGGCCAACGCCTTTGCCTTCAAGGCTGCGGAGCAGCTCGCGGCGACCGAATCTGCCGAGGAGAAGAAAGCGGTGCGGGTCCAGTTCTGATCGGCGCACCGGTGCTTGCCCGGATCGCGCCCCCGCGCCCACGCCTGGCCCGTCGCGCGCCTGCGCCGCCGCGCGCGCGGCGATGAACCCATGGCGATGAATTTCTTCCAGCAGCAGGACGCGGCCCGCCGTTCCAGCCGCCTGCTGATCGCGCTCTTCTTGCTTGCCGTGATCGCGATCGTGCTGGCGGTAAACGCGGCCCTGGCCGGCATCTACTTCGCCGTGCTGGCGCGACACGGCGCCTGGGCCCGCTACGGATTTTCCGCGCTGCCAAACTACTTTTTCGAAACTACCACCGCCGTGGTGCTGCTGATGATCGTCGGCGGCACGATCCAGCAGATTCTGGACCTGCGCGCCGGCGGCGAAGCGGTCGCGCGCATGGTCGGAGCCCGCCCGGTGGATCCGGGCACGCGCGACCCGCTGGAGCGCCGGCTGCTCAACGTCATCGAGGAGATGGCGCTCGCCTCGGGCATACCCGCGCCGCGCGCGTACGTGCTCGACGTCGAGGGCGGCATCAACGCCTTCGCCGCGGGCCTGCACCCCAGCGATGCGATCGTCACGGTTACCCGCGGCGCGCTCGCGCGTCTGAACCGGGACGAGTTGCAGGGGGTGATCGGGCACGAGTTCAGCCACATCCTCAACGGCGACATGGGCCTGAACCTGCGGCTGATCGGCGTGCTGCAGGGCCTGCTCTTGCTGGCACTGTTCGGGCGCTTCTTGACGGCTATCGGCAATTCGCGCGAGCGCTCGCGCGATTCGGGCACCAGCGTCCTGCTGCTCGCCGGACTGGCAGTGCTGGCCATTGGCTACATCGGCGTCTTCTTCGGGCGCTTGATCAAGGCCAGCGTCTCGCGCCAGCGCGAATTCCTCGCCGACGCCAGCAGCGTGCAATTCACCCGCAACCCCGACGGCATCGGCGGCGCGCTGCGCAAGATCGGCGGCCTGGACGCCGAGGGCGGCGGCGCGGTGAATCACATACACGCCGAGACCTTGTCGCACATGTTCATGGCGCCGATCAGCCTCTCGCTGGCCAGCGGTATCCTCGCCTCGCACCCGCCGCTGCGTGAACGGTTGCGCCGGATCTACGGCCGGCCCGTGGAATACCTGCCAGCCGACGAGCTGCCGGTCGAACCGGTGCCGCCACAAGCCGATCAGCCGCCCCTGGAGTACCGGCCGCTGACGCCCGCCGAGGTTTCGGCCACGCTGCTCAGCCCGGTGGCCGGGACGGTCGGCGCTTCTGCTGCGGCCGGAGCCGCGATCGCCGGCGCCCTGCACGCGAGCATCGGGACCGCGACGGCCGCCGGTACCTCGTTTGGCGCCAGCCTGCCGGCGCAGGTCGATGCGCTCGGGCTGCGGCCGGCGCTGTCCGATGCCACCCAGGCGCAACTGCTGGTGCTGTCGATGCTCCTCGACACCGACCCGCGGATTCGCGCCCAGCAGCTGGCGGCCGCCGTCGAGCGCTTCGGCAGCGATGCCGCCCCGCCGATCGAACGCTTCGCGGCAACCATCGCGAGCCTGCCGCCGGGCTGGCGTTTGCCGCTGCTGGACCTGTCGATGCCCGCCCTGCGAACCCTGACCCCCGCACAGCGCGATCCCTTGCTGCGCCTGGCGTACGCGCTGATCCAGGCCGACGGTCGCATCACCCTGGCCGAATTCCTGTTGTTCTCCGTGCTCAAGCGACGCCTCGCGCCGGCCCGCCCGACGAACGGTCCGGGGCGGGCGCTGCGCCTGGAGGACGTCGGCGCGGAAGCGGGCCTGGTCATGTCGTTGATCGCCTGCGTCCGGCTGCCGCAAGAGCCCGAGCGGGCCTTCGATGCCGGCACGGCGCTGCTGCCCGGTGTCGGTCCGCTGGTGCCGCAGCAGGCGATTGCGCTCGCCCGGGTCTCGGCCGCCTTCGACCGCCTCGCGACCCTGGCACCGCTGCAAAAGCCCTTGCTCATCAAGGCCTGTATGGCCATCGCCTTTGTCGACGGCACTTCGCACTGGAAGGCCGCGAGCTGCCTGCGCACGTTGTGCGCGGCGCTCGACTGTCCCCTGCCGCCGCAGGTGGAGAGCGCCGGGTAGGCGAGCAGGCCGGGCAAGTTCGCTACGATCGTACGCATGCCGCCCATCCTGCGCGTCGCCCAACTGTCCAAGACCTATGCATCGGGCCTGCAGGCGCTGACGGCCATCGATCTGGAGATCCGCCGGGGCGAGATCTTCGCCTTACTCGGGCCCAACGGGGCAGGCAAGACCACCCTCATCGGCATCATCTGCGGCATCGTCACGCCGACCACGGGCACTGTGGTGGCCGACGGCCACGACATCGTGCGCGACTACCGCGCCGCGCGCGCGCTCATCGGTCTGGTGCCGCAGGAATTGAGCACCTACGCCTTCGAGACGGTCTGGGCCACCGTGAGCTTCAGCCGCGGCCTTTTCGGGCGCGCACCGAGCCCACCATTCCTCGAAAAGCTGCTGCGCGACCTCTCGCTGTGGGACAAGCGCAAGGAGCGCATCATGGCCCTGTCGGGCGGCATGAAGCGGCGCGTGATGATTGCCAAGGCACTGGCCCACGAGCCGCAGATCCTGTTCCTCGACGAGCCGACCGCGGGGGTGGACGTGGAACTGCGCCGCGACATGTGGGCCCTGGTGCGCGGACTGCGCGACAGCGGGGTGACCATCATCCTGACCACGCACTACATCCATGAGGCCGAGGAGATGGCCGACCGGATCGGCGTCATCAACAAGGGCGAGTTGATCCTGGTCGAGAACAAGACGGACCTGATGAAGAAGCTAGGCAGAAAGCAGTTGACCCTGCATCTGCGCCAGCCGCTGCAGATGATCCCGGCGGAGTTGCGCGACTGGAGCCTGGTCCTCAAGGAGCAGGGGCACGAGATCGAGTACAACTTCGACGCCGTCGAGGAAGGTACGGGTGTTCCCGCGCTGCTGCAGCGCATGGGCGATCTGGGCATCGCGTTCCAGGATCTGAACACGCGGCAAAGCTCCCTGGAGGACATCTTCGTGCGCCTGGTGAGTGAGCGTAGCGGAGCGGGGCAGTGAGCTCCCTGGCCTTCAACGGCCACGGCGTCTGGGCGCTGTACCGGCTGGAGATGGCGCGCGCCCTGCGCACCGTCTTGCAAAGCGTGCTCACGCCGGTGATCACGACCTCGCTCTACTTCGTGGTATTCGGCGCCGCCATCGGCTCGCGCATGAGCGAGGTGCACGGCGTACCCTACGCCGCCTTCATCGTCCCCGGGCTGATCATGCTGTCGCTGTTCACGGAAAGCCTGTCCAACGCGTCCTTCGGCATCTATTTCCCCAAGTTCACCGGGACCATCTACGAGATCCTCTCGGCGCCGGTTTCCCCCTGGGAGATCGTGCTGGCCTACGTCGGCGCGGCGGCAACCAAGTCGATCGCCCTGGGGCTGATCATCCTGTCGACGGCGGCCATCTACATACCGATCCAGATCCAGCACCCGCTTTGGATGGTCAGCTTCCTGGTGCTGACGGCGACAACGTTCAGCCTCTTCGGGTTCGTCATCGGCATCTGGGCCAAGAGCTTCGAGCAGCTGCAGTTCATTCCCATGCTGGTCGTGACCCCGCTGTCGTTTCTGGGTGGCGCCTTCTATTCCATCGACATGCTGCCGCCGGCGTGGCGCACCGTTACCCTGTTCAACCCGGTCGTCTATCTGATCAGCGGTTTTCGCTGGAGCTTTTACGGCAATTCGGATGTGGGCGTCGGCATCAGCCTGGTGATGACGCTGGGTTTCTTGCTTGCCTGCCTGGCAATGGTCGCCTGGATATTCCGTACCGGCTACCGGCTAAAGACCTAACGCCCGCGCGCCGGCGCCAGCCGCACGCGGGGAAGCTAGCGACCGCGCTCAGCGGGGGGCGTGGCCGGCTGCCTGCGCTTGCCGGTCGGCGTGGTAGGAGCTGCGCACCAGCGGCGCGCAGGCCGCGTGGGCGAAGCCCATGGCGCGCGCCTCGCGCTCGAACTGCGCAAAGACCTCGGGCGCAGCGTAGCGCTGCACCGCCAAGTGGTGTTCGCTGGGCGCCAGATACTGGCCGATCGTGAGCATCCGGACGCCGTTGCCGCGCAGATCGCGCATGACCTGGACGATCTCCTCGTCGGTCTCGCCCAGGCCGACCATCAGGCCGCTCTTGGTCGGCACGGCGGGGACGCGCTCGCGGAACTGCCGCAGCAGGGCCAGCGAGTGCGCGTAGTCGGCCCCGGGACGGGCCTGGCGATACAGGCGCGGCACGGTCTCCAGATTGTGGTTCATCACGTCCGGCGGCGACTGCGCCAGGATCTCGAGGGCGCGCTCGAGCCGTCCACGAAAGTCCGGCACCAGGATCTCGATCTGCGTGGCCGGCGAGCGCGCGCGCACCGCCCGGATGCAGTCGACGAAGTGCTGCGCACCACCGTCGCGCAGGTCGTCGCGGTCCACCGAGGTGATGACCACATAGTGCAGACCGAGCGCGGCAATCGTCTGGGCCAGGTGCTGCGGCTCCTGGGCGTCGAGCGCCTCGGGCCGGCCATGGCCCACGTCGCAGAAGGGGCAGCGCCGGGTGCACTTGTCGCCCATGATCATGAAGGTCGCAGTGCCCTTGCCGAAGCACTCGCCGATGTTGGGGCAGGTCGCCTCCTCGCACACGGTGTGCAGGCGGTGCTCGCGTAGGATTTCCTTGACCTGGTAGAAGCGCGACGACTCCGAGCCCATCTTCACCCGGATCCATTCGGGCTTCTTGAGCCGCTCGCCGCCACGTTCGACCTTGACGGGAATGCGCGCGGTCTTGTCCGCGCCTTTTTGCTTGGCGCCCGCCAAGGGTGCGGGCCCGAGGGCGGCAGAACCGGTGTTGGCATCGGTGCTAGACAAATTCTCTCCTGCGTTGGCAATTGCCACCCGGGCAGCGGCGCGCAAGCTCAACCGTTGCCGGCGACGGGGTCCGCGCGCAAAGCCCGCGACTGCTCCGCAGCGGCGCGGCCCGCGGGTGCCAGGTGCGCCCCCAGCCGCTCGGTCAGTCGCTGCGCGCTCGTGCGCCAGTCGGTGCGAACCCCGAGTGTAGCCAAGTCAACGGCCGCCAGGCCGCGGTAGCCACAGGGATCGATCGCCGCAAACGGGCCCAAATCCATGGCTACATTGAGCGCCACCCCGTGATAGCTGCAGCCGCGATGCACCTTGATTCCCAGGGCCGCAATCTTTGCCAAGCCGGCAAAGCGCGGCTCTACGTTCGGTGCATCGGCCGGTCGCGCGGACCGGACGTAGACGCCGGGCGCACCGCGGATGCGCACGCCGACAAGGTCGTACTGCTCGAGCGTCTGGATCACGGACTCCTCGATGCGATACACCAGCTCGCGCACGAAAAATCCCGCGCGGCGCAAGTCGATCAGCGTGTAGACCACGACCTGCCCGGGTCCGTGGTAGGTGACCTGGCCGCCGCGATCGGTGGCGATCACCGGGATGGCGCCCGCCGCCACCGCGCCGGCCAGGTGCAGGTGCTCGCGGCGCGCCGCCTGCCCCAGGGTGTAGACAGCCGGATGCTCGACCAGCCAGAGTTCGTCGGCGGTGGCGTCGTCGCGCCGGGCCGTGAACTCCTTCATCGCCTGCCAGGCCTCGAGATAGCCGACCCGGCCCAGGTCGCGCAGCTGCGGCGGTCCCGTCACAAGACCACCTTGACCAAGGGATGGCGGGTCAATTCCAGATAGACCGCGTCGAGCTGGGCGCGCGATTGGGCGCGTATGGTCACGGTCAGCGACAGGTACTTGCCGCCGCGTGACTGGCGCACCTCCACGGTTCCAAGGTCAAAATCGGGTGCATGGGTGCGCACGATGGCGATCATCTGCGGCTCGAATTCGAGCCGGTTGTGTCCCATGATCTTGATCGGGAAGTCCATGGGAAATACCAGCGCACCCGGCGCCGCCTGCCGGTGCGCGCGCGGGTCCGGCTCGCCGCTAGCCATCGCCCGCGCCCTGTTCCGCGTCCGAAGGGACGGCGCTCTCGCCGCCCGCCCCGGCAAGCTGCGCCGCGCCCGCCAGGTTCTGCACGACCAGCCGCTTGAGCGTGGTGAGCCGGCGATGGAAGAAATGGTCGGCGCCGGGGATCACGACCACCGGAACCTCGGATTCGCGCGCCCAGGCAAAGACATCGGCAAGCGCGATCGTCGTGTCGAGCTCCCCGTGTATGACCAGGGCCGCCGGATCGACCCTGGGCACCGGCCACTTGCCGGCGGCCGTGCCGACCAGCACCAGCGCCTGTACCGGCCGCGAGCGTTGCGCCAGATCCTGCGCGGCACCGGCCGCCACGTAGCTGCCAAAGGAGAAACCCGCCAGGGCGATGGGCACCGGCTGCGCCACAAGCATCTTCCACTGCGGCAGCCGCGGCACCTGGCTTACCAGGAAGAGGAAATCTTCGGTCTCCCCCCGGCCGCCGTCGTGCGTTCCCTCGCTGTCCCCGACGCCGCGGAAATTGGGCCGCACGGCAACCCAGCCCAGCGCCAGGAATGCTCGCGCCAGCGTCGCGGCAACCTTGTTGTCGAGACTGCCGCCGTAGAGCGGGTGCGGGTGGCCGATGAACGCAAAGCCGCGCACCGATCCCACCGGGCGTTCCAACACGCACTCGATGCGACCGGCCGGACCGTCGAGGTTGCGACGCTCGCTGATGGGTCTCACGGCGCTTGGCGACTTTTGCCCGTCGCGGCCTCAGGGCAGTCGCAGGCGTTCAACGATCTTGCCGCCCACAAGGTGCGATTTGATGATCTCATCGATATCCAGCCTATCGACATAGGTATACCAGACCGCTTCCGGGTAGACGACCAGGCAGGGGCCCTGTTCACAGCGATCCAGGCAGCCGGCCTTGTTGATGCGGACCTTGCCGGCCCCGTTGATGCCCAGCGCCTTTACTCGCTCCTTCGCGTAGGCCTGCATTTGCGCACTGTGATGGTTCGCGCAGCAGGCATCGGGGGGATCGCGCTCGTTCAGGCAGAAAAAAACGTGTCGCTGAAAATAGCTCATGCGGTACTGTCGGGTGCAGGGGGGGTAGGCACAAGTGTATGCCCTGCCGCCGGACGGCGCCCGCGCCAGGAAGGACCGATTTTTTTCGATGCTAAATTCCCGGCAGCCGGACCCGGCGTGCCTGGGCCGCAAGGACCGGACGCCGTGCTTTCTGCAACGCAAGCTTCTCTTGGCAGCCGAGACGCACTCTTGAGCGCAAGCAATCCCATCGCCCCCGGGGTCGCGCCGGATCCGGCGTCCTCCCACGGTTCGACCGGCGCCGCGGCCGGCGAGACGGCGGCAATGCTGTCCAGGAACGCCCTTGCGCAACACCTGCAGCGATCCGACCTCGATCTGGAGGTGATCGTCTCGACCGCCTCGACCAATGCGGACCTCATCGCCCGGGCACGCATCGGCGCACCGCCGCGCGCGGTCCTGCGCGCCGCGATGCGGCAAACGGCCGGGCGCGGCCGCGACAACCGTGCCTGGCACGGCTCGGACACCGGGTCCTTGCTGTTTTCGCTGGCGCTGTCCTGGCGCAGCGATCCGGCCGCGAGCGCCGCGGTGACCCTGGCCGGCGGCCTCGCGATTGCCCAATGCCTGCATGCCCACGGCGTCGACGTGCAACTCAAGTGGCCCAACGATGTCTTGCTCGGCGGCCGCAAGCTGGCGGGCATCCTGACGCAGATGGCCGACGATCCGCGCGGCGCCCGGACCCTGGTGATCGGCATGGGCCTGAACCTGGTCCTCGACCCCGCCCAGCGGCTGGCCATTGAGCAACCCGTTGCCGAGCTGGCGGAGTGCTTCGGACGCGAAGCGCTGCTCGCCGCGCGCGAACTTTGGTTGGCGCGCTTCGCCGCGGCCATGATCGATGCGGCCCGGCGCTTCGACGAGTGCGGCTTTGCTGCCCTGCGCCCGCGCTACAACGCCTGGCTTGCCTTCCTTGGTCAGCAGGTGATTCTGCAGGCAACGGACCAAGCGCCACTGAGCGGGATCGTCCGCGGGGTCGACGACCAGGGGCGCCTGTTGCTCGAGTGCGAGGACGGGCTGCGCGCCTTGATCAGCGGCGAAATGAGCCTGCGCGCGGTCCCGCTGGGCGAGGACGGCGGCCGCCGGCAGTTGCCATGAGCTGGCTGCTGCTCGACGTCGGCAACACGGCGCTCAAATGGGCGCTGGTGCCGGCGGCCGCCGCATCGTCGCTCTCGCCCGGCAGCGGAGCGCGCGACCAGCTTGCGGCCGGGCAGCAATTGCAGGGCACGCTGGCGATCGACACCCCGGGGCTGCAAGCCCGCGTCGCGGCAGCACTGGGCCATGCGCTGTCGCTGGCCGCGGGACCGCCGGGTGGGCGCGTACCTGAGGCAAGCTGGGGTTGCGCCGTTGCGGCGGCAGACAAGGTGGGCGCGATCGAAGAGGCGATCCACGCGGCCGGCTTGCCGGCCGTCGAGTGGCTCGGCGCGGCCGCCGGCTTCGACCATGACCGCATCGTGCTGCGCAATTGCTATCGCGACCCCTTGCAGCTGGGGCCGGACCGCTGGCACGCGCTCATCGGCGCGCGAGCGCGCTTTGCGCATGGCACCTTGGCCGTGATCAACGCCGGTACCGCCACGACCATCGACGGCCTGGGCGAGGATGGAGCCTTTTTCGGCGGCGTCATCGTGCCGGGCCTGGAGTTGATGCGCGCCAGCCTGGCGCGGGCACGGCCCGCCTGCCGCTGGCGGCAGGCAACTACGTCGCCCACCCGGTCGACACGGACGATGCCATACGCACGGGCATTCTCGACGCCCAGCTGGGCTTGATCGAACGCCGTGCGCGGCGCATCGGCGAACATGCCGGCGGGACCGTGCAGCTCGTGCTATCGGGCGGCAATGGCGCCCGGCTCCTAGCGCTGCTGCAGGCGCAGCCCGGATTGGGCACAATGGCGCTCGAACCCGATCTCGTGCTACTGGGTTTGTGGCACCGTGCGCGGGCCCGGGCCGCCGACGCGATCGCCAATCGGACTCCATGAAGGCGTTCTTCTTCCTCCTGCTGGCCGCCAACGTGTTGCTGGGCGCCTGGATGCTGCTGGGGGAACCGGTGGACTCGGTGCGCGAGCCTGGGCGCATGCAGCTGCAGATCGAGCCCGGCCGCTTTCGGGTCCTGAGCGACGCCGATCTGGCCCGCTTGCGTGGCCAGGCCGAGCGCAATGCGGCCGCGGCGGTCGCGGCCGCCCCCGTGCCCAAGGCCGATGTTGCCGCGGCGGAACGGCCTTCGGTCACCTGCGTGGAAATCGGCAACTTCCCTTCGGAGAGCGCTGCCAAGAAGGCGCGCGCGCGCCTGGCTGCCATCGGCCTGGCCGACCGGACCTCGGCGAGCACGGTCAATCACGCGATGCGGCTGCGCGTGAGCGGCATCGACGCGGCCACCGAAGCAAAGATTGACGAGATCCTCAAGGACTATCCCAAGCAGCAGCTCGAGCACTGCACCGAGGTCTCGAGCGCCCAGTGACCCGGGCGCACGCCTCAGTTCGAGACGTAACCGGTCAACAGTGCCCGGTGCCACTCGGCCCGCCCGCGCCGGCGTGCCAGCTCGGCCATCGAGCGAAAATCGTACGGCACCGCGATCAGGGAGGACGTCCAGCGTCCGGCCTGTCGTTCGACGATGGCGTAGCGAGCGTCCGGCGAGGCATTCTCGATGACGTGCGCGTGGGGCGCGCTGGCAAAGTACCCGGGCAGGCCGACGCTGCCGGGGTTGACGATCAGCTGTCCGCGCGCCGAGCGCACGCTGCGCGACACGTGACTGTGTCCGCAAACGACCAGCGCCGCGGTAACGTCTCCCAGGCGCGCGTCAATCTCCTGCGCCGTGGCCACGCGCACGCGGGCCGGTTCGACCGTCTCTAACAAGTACACCAGATCGCTCTGCGGAGTGCCGTGGCACAGCAAGACATCGTCCGCGTAGTCCGCCCGCGGCCCCAGGGCGGCGATCCATTGGAGTTCGCGCGCGGAGAGCTGCGAGTGCGCGTACTCGTCGGAAGCGCCGCGCGGCGCGGAACTGTCCAGAATCTGGCGCTCGTGGTTGCCGGCCAGCTGCGCCCAGTCCTGCTCCATCAGGTACTCGGCGGTTTCCCGCGGCAGCAGCGGACCCGACAGGCTGTCGCCCAGGTTCACGACCGCGTCGACCCCGCGCCCGGTGAAGTCGGCGACGACGGCCTCGAGCGCCGCCAGGTTGCCGTGGATATCCGAGACCACCGCTATGCGCAACCGTTCCATGCGACCTCCGTATCCACCGTTCAGCGGCTTTGCCCGGCGAGCGGTACCGGTGCCCCGCGCAGATGTTGCTCGATCGCCGGCCCCAGTACCGCCAGTCGCGCCATCCGCTGCGCCAGCGCGGCGGCGTCCGGATCACGCTGGCGCGGGCCCCATATGGGCTGCGGGAAATGGGCGTCGCCCGTGTAGCGCGGGATCACGTGCCAGTGCAGATGCGGCGTGAGGTTGCCGAGGCTGGCCAGATTGATCTTGTCGGGAGCCAGCGCCTGGCGCAGCGCGGCCTCCGCGGCAAATACCGCCACCATGAGTCGCTCGCGGCCGCCGGCGTCCAGGTCGCTCATTTCCCGCACGTGGGCATTCCACACGACGCGCAGGAACCCCGGGTAGTCGCGATCGTCGACCAGCACCACGCGCAGCGCTTGCTCGCGCCACAGGACGCGGCCGCCGTCGCCGCGGCACAACTCGCATGCCGCGGGCGCCGCGCCCACGGTGCGTCCCGGCCGGCGCGCGGTGCCGCGCTCGCTCACAGCAGCACCCGCTCTATGCCGCCGGCGTTGGCGCGGGCGACGAAATCGGCCAGCCAGCTCTCGCCCAGAATTCGCTGCGCCAGCTCGACGACGAGGTACTGCGCCTCGACCGCAAGGTCGTCGCGATAACGCGCCAGGCCCTGCAGGCAGGCGGGGCAGGAGGTGAGCACCTTGCATGCGCCGTCAAAGCCGTCGGCCCGCATGCGGGCCAGGTCCTTGCCCAGTTCTTCTTGCTTGGAAAAGCGCAACTGGGTGGCGATGTCGGGCCGGGCGGCTGCCAGCGTGCCGGCCTCGCCACAGCAACGTTCGCTTCGGGCTATGCGGGCGCCGTCCCGGGTGCGCAGCAGCGAGTTGACCGTCCTGAGCGGGTCCTGCTGCTTCATGGGGCTGTGGCAGGGATCGTGATAGACATAGCGCGTGCCCTGCACCCCTTCGATGCGCACGCCCTTGCCGAGCAGGAATTCGTGGATGTCGACGATCCGGCAGCCGGGAAAGATCGCCTCAAAATCGTACCCCTGGAGCTGGTCGTAGCAGGTACCGCAGCTCACCACGACCGTCTTGATATCCAGATAGTTGAGCGTGTTGGCCACGCGATGCAGCAGCACTCGATTCTCGGTGATGATCTTCTGCGCCCGGTCAAATTGACCGCTGCCGCGCTGCGGATAGCCGCAGCACAGGTAGCCGGGGGGCAGGACCGTTTGCACGTCGCAATGCCAGAGCATGGCCTGGGTGGCCAGGCCGACCTGGGAAAACAAGCGCTCCGACCCGCAGCCGGGAAAATAGAACACGGCCTCGGCATCGGCACGCGTGCGCCGCGGATCGCGCAAAATCGGAACCGTGCGCATGTCCTCGATGCCCAGCAGACTGCGCGCGGTACGGCTGGGCAGACCGCCCGGCAGCCGCTTGTTGACAAAGTGGATCACCTGCGCCAGCGCCGCGCTGTCGCCGGTGCTAGCCGGCGGGCGGCGCGCCTGGCGCCTGGCCGGCAGGGCGAGCAGGCGATGCGCCATGCGCTGCAACGCGTAGCCGCCGCGGATGAAGGTGGCGCGCAGCAGCTTGATCGTCTGCGGCCGCGTGGTATTGAGAAAAAACATCGATGCCTTCGCACCCGGTCGAAAGCGGGCCTGCCCGGCACGGCGCACGAGGTCGCGCACGACCATGGAAACGTCGCCGAAGTCGATATCGACGGGACAAGGCGTCGCGCACTTGTGGCACAGCGTGCAGTGATCGCCGATGTCGCTGAACTCATCCCAGTGGCGCCGCGACACGCCGCGCCGCGTCTGCTCCTCGTAGAGAAACGCCTCTACCAGCAAGGAGGTCGCCAGGATCTTGTTGCGCGGCGAATACGGCAGGTTGGCGCGCGGCACGTGCGTGGCGCATACCGGCTTGCACTTGCCGCAGCGCAGGCAGTCCTTGACGGCGTCCGATACGCTCTTGAGATCGCTGTGCTGCAGGATCAGCGATTCGTGCCCGAGCAGGTTGAAACTGGGCGTGTACGCGCGGGCCAGGTCGGCACCCGGCAGCAGCTTGCCGCGGTTGAAGTGCCCCAGCGGGTCGATGCGCTGCTTGAATGCGCGAAACGGCTGCAGCTCCTCGTCGCGCAGGAACTCGAGCTTGGTGATGCCGATCCCGTGCTCGCCGGAGATGACGCCGCCCAGATCCCGCGCCACCGCCATGATGCGCGCCACCGCGCGGGCAGCGGTCTGCAGCATTTCGTAATCGTCCGAGTTGACGGGAATATTGGTGTGGACATTGCCGTCGCCGGCATGCATGTGCAAGGCGACGAACACCCGTCCCTTGAGCAGGCGCGCATGAATCGCGTCGCACTCTTCGAGCAGGCGAACGAACATCGCGCCGCCGAAGAGCCGCGCCAGCGGCGCGCGCACCTCGGTCTTCCAGGACACCCGCAGCTTGCCCTCCTGCAGCTCGTGCCAGTCGCCCTGGTCGCGCAACCAGACCCAGCGCGCGCGGGCCGCGCGGATCAGCTCGAGCGCGCGCGCCACCCGGTCGCCGAGCAGTTCCTCGCGCGCCAGCGCCTGCGAATCCGGATCCTCGCTGCGCCCCAGCTCCAGATCCGACTGCAGATACTGTTCGAGCGCGTCGAGCATCTGCAGCTTGTTGGCAATCGACAGGTCGATGTTGATGCGCTCGATCGCGTCGGTGTACTCGCCCATGCGCGCCAGGGGAATCACGACGTCTTCGTTGATCTTGAACGCGTTCGTATGCCGCGCGATGGCCGCGGTGCGCGCCCGATCGGCCCAGAACGACTTGCGCGCCTCGGCGCTGACCGCGACAAAACCCTCGCCGCCGCGCGCATTGGCCAGCCGTACGACCTGGGCCGCCGCCTGCGCCACCGCCGTTTCCTGGTCGCCGACAATGTCGCCCAGCAGGATCATCCGCGGCAGCCCGCCGCGGGGCGAGCGCGTCGCATAGCCCACGGCGCGCAGGTAGCGGGCATCGAGGTGTTCGAGCCCGGCGAGCACGGCGCCGCCGGGCGCGCCGTCGAGAAAGGTCTTGATCTCGACGATGCTGGGAATGGCCTCGCGTACCGGGCCGAAGAACTCCAGGCAGAAGCTGCGCACCTGGGTCGGCATGCGGTGCACGATCCAGCGCGCGCTCGTGATCAGTCCGTCGCAACCCTCCTTCTGCACGCCCGGCAGGCCGCCGAGGAACTTGTCGGTCACGTCCTTGCCCAGGCCAAGCTTGCGAAAGCGGGCGCCGGGAATCTCGAGCTGCTCGCGCCGCAGTTCGCGCGCCGCGTCCGGCGCGCGGGCGCCGTCTTTCCACACGAGCTCGAAGCGCGCCACCGCGACGTCGTGGATCTTGCCCAGGTTATGGTCGAGCCGGCTGACCTCGAGCCAGTTGCCTTGCGGATCGACCATGCGCCACCAGGCCAGATTATCGACCGCCGTGCCCCAGAGGACGGCCTTCTTGCCGCCGGCATTCATCGCGATATTGCCGCCGATGCACGAGGCATCGGCCGACGTCGGATCGACCGCGAACACGAACCCGGCGCGTTCGGCCGTATCGGCGACGCGCCGCGTCACGACACCGGCCTCGCAGTAGACGGTCGGGATCGCGTGGCCGACGCCGGGCAAGACGATGCGCTCGACCTCGCCGCAGCGCTCGAGCTTTTCGGTGTTGATGACCGCGCTGCGCGCGCTCAGCGGGACCGCACCCCCGGTGTAGCCCGTGCCACCGCCGCGCGCGATGATCGTCAGCTCCAGTTCGATGCAGTCGCGCACCAGTCGCGGGATCTCGTCCTCGCGATCCGGGTACAGGACCAAGAAGGGGTACTCGACTCGCCAGTCGGTGGCGTCGGTGACGTGGCAAACGCGCGCGAAGGCATCGAAGCGGATGTTGTCGGCCCTGGTGTGCCGGCCCAGCAGGCGGCGCGCGCGGCGGCGCAACTCCCGCATTTGCCCAAAGGTGAGGGCAAAATCGCGCACTGCCACGCGGGCGGCATCGAGCAGCGCGCCGACCTTGGCGTCGCGCTCGGCGTCGGCCGGCTCGCGCCGCAGCTCGATTTCGCGCAGGCGGTGCTGCAAGGCCTCGATCAGCGAGGCCCGGCGTTTGGGCTGCTCGAGCAGGTCGTCTTGCAGGTACGGATTGCGCTGCACAACCCAGATTTCGCCCAGGACCTCGTAGAGCATGCGGGCGCTGCGGCCGGTCCGGCGCTCCCCGCGCAGGGCATCGAGCGTGCGCCAGGCCTCGGCCCCGAGCAGGCGAATGACGACTTCCCGATCGGCGAACGAGGTGTAGTTGTACGGGATTTCCCGCAGGCGCGCCGGCGGCTCAAGGCCGGTGTCGCTGCGGAAAAGCCATTTCGGATCCTGCGGCGCATTCATGGGAGGCAAGTGGGTTTGCGCGGGCGCATGGCCGCCGTCCTGTCGGGCGCCCCGCCATGAGGGTCATGCCAACCGGCGCGCAAACCAGCAGTGTATCCGCTGGCCGCGACCGATTCCCCCCTTCGGGCAGGGGTGAGGGGTTGGCGCGCGAGGCGCGTGCCGGGCGCACTTATCATGGCGGCGCGCGCCGCCCGCGGCCCTTTGGTTTGCCCGGGCTGCCGCGGCGGCAGCTACGCTGCACGCCGGCGCCATCGCCAAGGATCGGATTGCCGCAAGGATCGACGTGCCAAGACCACTTCTTGCATGCCTGCTCGCCGCCGGCGCCGCTGCGAACCTGCTCGCCGCCGGCGCAGCCGAGTTGCCCCCGGGCCCTGCCGCAGCGGCACCGGCGCAGCGAGATCCGTCGCTGCGACCGCCGGGCGTGGCCTGGTTCGATGGCGAGCTCGCCGATGCCTTCGAGGCGGCGCGCGCCGCAGGCAAGCCGGTCTTCCTGTACTGGGGGGCCGTGTGGTGCCCGCCGTGCCAGGAACTCAAGGCGACCGTCTTCCGCCGCCGGGACTTTCTCGACCGCCTGCGGCTGTTCGTGCCGATCTACCTCGACGGCGATGCGGCCGGTGCGCAGGCATGGGCCGAACGCTTTGGGGTCAGCGGGTACCCGACGGTGCTCGTGCTGCGCAGCGATCAGCGGGAACTCGAACGCGTCTCCGGCGGCATGGATCTGTCCCGCTACGCCGAGGTCCTTGACCTCGCGCTGGGCCAGGAGCGTCCCGCCCGGGAATTGCTGGCGTCGGCGGCGAGCGTCGGGGGCCGGCTGTCACCGGCCGATTGCCGCCAGCTTGCGTACAACGCCTGGGCGCTCGACGACGCATGGCTGTACCGGGATTCGGATCCGCAGTCCCTCGCGGCGCTCGCTGGCGCGCTCGATCGGGCCTCGCAACTTTGCCCTTCGGCACTGCGCGTGGAGCGAGCAAGGCTGCTGATCACGGCGCTGGCCGCCGAGCTGGCGGCGGAGGCAAAGGGGCTGGAGCAGGGCAAGGCGCCAAGCGCCGGCTTGCGCGCCCTGCTCGGGCGCATGCCGGCGATCCTCGACGATCGAGGCCTGGCGCTGGCCGCGGGCGATGTGCTGCAGTACCTGCCGGCGCAGTATTTCACCGCCAGCGCGCGGGGCGATCCTGCCCAGCGGGACTGGCTGCGCGCTCGCTGGTTTGCCCTTATGGATGCCCTGGCCGCCGATCAGCGCTATTCCGCGGCCGACCAGCTCGACGCGCTCGGCAGCAAGCTCATCGCGGCCAAGGCGCTCGATCCGGGCGGGGCAGTCCCCCGGCCCCTTGCCAGGGAAGCGACGCGGCGCATCGACCAGGCGCTGGCGCGCGAGCACGAACCGTATGCGCGCGCCTCGCTGGTGAATTCGGCGCTCAATGCCCTGGAAACGCTTGGGGACATGGACCGCGCGACTGCCATCCTTTCGGCCGAGATCCGCACGGCCGCGTACCCGTACTACTACATGAGCGACCTTGCAGCGCTGGAGGAAAAGCGCGGCCACCCCGATGTGGCGATCCAGTGGCTGGCGCGCTCCTTCCACGAGGCGCAGGGCCCGGCCACGCGTTTCCAGTGGGGCGTGGGCTACGTCTGCGGCCTCGTGCGCATGCAGCCGCAGGACGACGTGGCGATTCGCGACGCCACCGTGGCCGTGCTCGCCGAGTTGGACGCTGCCGGCGACCTGCACGGCCGCACACGCCGTTCGCTCGGGCGACTCGAGGCCAGTCTGCGCCAGTGGAACCGGGACGCAGCGCACGCGGCGGCGATCGGCGCCGCGCGCGAGCGCATGCAATCGATCTGCGGCAAGATTCCCGCGGACGACTCCGCGCGCCCGGCCTGCGAGGATTTCCTGCGCAACGCCTGAGCTGCGGGCCTTGCTGGCGCTGCGCGCCGCGGCGCGCTAGGGCTCCAGCGGCGGCTCCTGCATCGCTGCCAGCTGCTCGCGCAGCTCCAGGATGCGCGCCTCCCAATACCGCGGCTCGAGAAACCAGGGGAACGCGGCCGGGAATGCCGGGTCATGCCAGCGCCGCGCGATCCAGGAAGCATAGTGGATCAGCCGCAAGGTCCGCAGCGGCTCGATCAGCAGCAGTTGGCTGGGCGCGAACCGGGCAAACAGCGCGTAGCCGCGCAGCACGTCGCGCAGCTGCGAGCTCATCTCGGCGCGATCGCCGGAGAGCAGCATCCACAGGTCCTGAACGGCCGGTGCCATCGAGCTGTCGTCGAAATCGACGAAGTGCGGCCCGGGCTCGTTTCCGGCTTCGTTCCATAGCACGTTGCCCGGGTGGCAGTCGCCATGCACGCGCTGGTAGCGGACCGGGCCGGCACGCTCGAACGCCACGCGGACATGCTCCAGGGCGTGTTCGACCAGCCCGCGGTAGACCGGCGCCAGTTCGGGCGGCAGCCAGTCGTTTTCCAGCAGATAGGCGCTGGGCTCACTGCCGAAGGTCGCGACGTCAAGCCGCGAGCGCGCGGCGAACGCGGACCGGGCGCCGAGCGCGTGCAGGCGCCCCAGGAAGCGGCCGATGCGCTCCCGCACCGCAGGGTCGGAGAGCTCGGGAGTGCGGCCGCCGCGGCGCTCGAAGATCGAGAACCGGAATCCGCCCGCCCCGTGCAAGGTCCGGCCCCCGTAGCGCAGGGCCGGCACGGCGGGTACCTCGGCCTGCACCAGTTCCTCGAGAAAGGCGTGCTCCTCGAGGATCTGCGCATCGGACCATCTGCCGGGGCGATAGAACTTGACCACGACCGGGGCGACCGGGGTGCGGGCCGTCACCGATTCGAGGCCGACCTGAAAAACGCGGTTCTCGTAGCTGTTGAGTGCCAGCACCTGCCCCGAGGTGCGCACACCTTCGGGCGGCCCGCAAGCATCGAGCACGCTGTCGATGGCGTTGAGGATCGCATCGGGGGACAAGCCGGCAAACGGCTCCTCGACGGGTGCCGCGGCGGGACCGGCCGCCGGGTCAGGGTAGTTGGATTCGGACGACATTGCGCTCCCAAAAGGTTCTGCGTGTCATCGACAGGTACGGGTTCGCATGGTAGAAGCCCAGGCAGCCCCGGGCCCGGTAATACCGGCCGCGGCGTACGCGCGCCCGCGCGCGGAATCCCAAACTCGACAAAATCGCCAGATCCACTGTGCACCGGTAACCGGCGCCCGTCCACCGCACCGCGATGAATTTTCGATTCCTCAAAGAACTGTACGCGGGCTTCTTGCGCGGCAGGGCGATTTCCCACCAGTTCCGGCGCTTCCCGCTGCTCGAGACGCTGTTGCGCGCCAATGCCCCGCGCGATGTGCCGACGACCATGGTGGCAACCTTGGCCGAGGCCTCGCGCAGCACCATCCCCAAGCTGCTCGAGACGCTGGGATCGCATCCCAACGGTCTGACCGAGGCGCAGGCGTCGGCGCGGCGCGAGGTCCACGGCTGGAACCAGATCGGCTACGAGCAGCCGCTGCGCTGGTGGGTGCACCTGTGGCAGTGC
>OKRD01000099.1 GCA_900290335.1 Burkholderiales bacterium
GCCTGCAGTGACGTTCGGCACTTATGCAAATTGCCGGCGCCGGACACACTTCCTACCGTAGTCAAGCAAGGGTTCAACCGCACGGAGGAAGACCATGATCACCTCAATCCTCGGACGCCTCGCCACCCATACTCCGCAACTGGGCATCCTCGTCGTCCTGCCGCAGATGCTCACGATGACCTCGCTTGCCATCTCTTCGAAAATGCTCACCCTGGCCCGCTTCCGTCATGGCCGCATCCTCCTGCACCTGATAGCGATGGTCGGCGATCGATCCGTTCGCTTCCACGTCGCGGGCATCGTGCGCGAACTGCCCTGGGTCGCGTAGGCCCCTGCTCTGTTTGGCCAAGTGCACGCGCCTGGTGAGTGCTTTTGCGCATTAGCTCGTCGGCCCGGCGTGGGACCCTTATTTGCCTTAGAACCGGCGTCCGGCTAGCCTTGGCGCGCGAGCAGCAATGTCAGGAAATCCTCGCCCCGCGGCAGGCCATCGAAGGTCGTGATTGCGGCGCCCGCCGGATCATCGACGAACCAAGGCCACCACAGGCTCGATCCCTCCCCCGCGCCAGAGAGCACGGCCGCGACGCGCTGATCAAAGGACGCCGCACGACCCGCGAGCGCGGTCTGTTCGCCTTCACCCTCACGCAAAGCGGCATCGATGCAGTTTGCGCCACAAGTCGGATCCAGGGCACGCCGTCCCGTCGCCACGAACACGGCCCAGCAGCGCTGCGCAGCATCAACACTCGACTGGCCGGCGAGCGCGATCGTCAAGGGAAACTGGCGCCCAACCCTGTCAAAGCTGGGGATCCAGGCGCCGTACCAGCGGTGGTGGTCGATCGCCCCCGGCATCAGCGCAAAGCGCCAGATCGGCGCCTGCCGATAGGTGTCCTGCCATGCGCTGGCAAGCGCAAGCTGGGCGTCTACCAGCTCGGTCGACAGCCAAGCGTCCCAATGTTCGACGAAGTTCGCAGGCAGGCGGCGCGTCACGAAGTCCCCGAGCGCGGGGATCTTTCCGAACCAGCCGGCGAGGGCCGGCTCGGCATTCGGCTCGGATGCGCGTTCGACGCTCGCTGGTTCCGCTGGACTCATGGGCCGGACGGACAGTCGAAACGTTCCAGGTCGGGCAGGCGAAAGGGATTGCCTCCAGCGTCGCTCTCGACTTCGAAGCTCGTACGCCGACCACCGACATTGAAGACCGCGCGAAAGCGCTGAGGCGACGCGGTGGCTTCGATCGCGACGCGGTCGAACAGGCGAAACAGGGCCCAGGGACCGCTGAATTCGGGCGCTACTGCACCCTCCGCGGCAGGCGTCACCGAGATGCGCGCGCCGCTGTGCGGGCCGGGCCAGCTCACGACCCGCGCCACCAGCGGACCATGGGCATAGGCGATCGTCTGACCGTCGATCTCGAGCTCGAAGTGATCGATGCTCGCGTCCATGTCTAGCGGCCGGAACGTCAGCCGCAATGCCGGCAGTGTGCGCCCGCGGGCAAAGAACACGTCGCGAATCCGCGCGGCCGCATGGAAACGCTCCAGGTCCGTCGCATCGAGCGCGGTGCCGCGATCGCGCACGATCCAGGGCTCGACGGAGGTGTCCACGTGCGACGCGAAGAATTGCCCGAACACCTCGTCAAACGCCGCCCCCGGTGCAAACAAGCGCGCGAAATCCGCGAGCGAGACCTCGCGCGAGGCACCGCGATCGAAGGGGTAGTGGCCCGGTACCAGCTGCCGGCACAACGGGCCGAGCCTTGCGCCAATTTGCCGGGAGAGCGCCGAGCCGCCAACGGACCCCGTCGGTGTGGCTCCCCGGGCCATCGCTGGCGGTTGGGCAAGCGCGGCCAGCGCCAGCAGGGCGGAGCGCAGCGGCTCGGGATCGCGCCGGGCATCGTCGCGGATGCGCTCGAGCCGGCTCATTGACGCCGCCGCATCGCCAGAGAGTCCGTTGGGAGCCCAGAGAGCGCGCAGCTCGTCGAACGACTTCAGTGCTGCGTCGAGCGGTGCGTGGCCGTCGGCGCCCGGCGAGACGAACTGTCGCAGTCTCTCGAATCGATCCGAGACCGGCACCGCGGCTTGCGCACCCTCCCCCGCTTGCGCCCGCGTGCCCAGCGTCGTCTGCCGCACGACGCTGCGCAGCAGCGTTGCGAGCGAGCCATCGGGCGCCCCCAGCAGCTGCGCCTGGTGCAGCGCTTCGTCCTTGCCCGCGGGACGCTTGACTTGCAGATCATCGAGGAAATCGCTCCATGCGCGGGCGTAATCGGCACGGTACGAAGACAAGACTTCGGCGGCGGACTGGCTCGATGCCAGCGCTGCCGATGCTTCATCGTTGGGCGCTGCGGCACCCAGCACCCACCGGGCCTCGGACGCGAGCTGTGCAGCGATGCCGGGGACGGCGTCGAGCACCCCATTGCGGTATGCCTCGAGGGTGTAGCGCCCCGGCACCGCCCGGGGCGCCGAGCGTCCGTCCGCGCCGACAAACAGCTGCGCGCTCCCCGCCCCGAGGGATGCGACTGTGAAGTCCTCGTAGGACGCGGTCCCCAGCATTGCCTTGAGCCGCGTCGCGACGCGCTGCGCGGGTCTCTGGCCGTTCAACCGGGCCCGCACCGAAGCCACGACGGCCGGGTCGATGCTCGCGCCCGATCCCACCGCCCCCGCGTCCAGCAGCGCACCCAGGTGCTCGACCAGCTGGGTGCGTTCGGCCGGCGCAAGCGGCGGGTCCAGGCTCGAATCCCACTCATAGGTCACGAAGGCCTTGAGCGCGGCGGCGTCGAAGTGCGCCGGGTCGTTGAGCATCGCATAGGCCTTGAGAGCCTCGTACTGCAGGTTCACGTCGGCTCCGCCGTGCAGCAGGGCGTCGATGCCGCGCGCGATCTGGCCCAGCAGCGGCCCAAGCAGCATCCGGTCGTAGGCCTGTTGCGTCGCTGCCGCCATCTTTCTTCGCGCGCCGGCTCCCAGATCGAGTAGGGCTGAGGCCGGCGGTGACAAAGCGCGCTCGAGCGCCAGTTCCCGCATGGCGTTAAGCGCCGGCAACAGCGGCCTGGGGTCATAGTCCGTGCGCGTGGGCGGCGCCTCGACGAGCGGGCGAAACCGCGCCACCTCGCTGCCAAGCTGAACGATTTGCTCGACGCTGCGCGAATATCCAATCACCCACCAGGCGGCGAGTACCACCGCGGCAAATTGCACGGCAACGAGCGACGCGAGCATCAGGCGCTCTTGCCATCGCTGGCGCGACGGCGTACGACCGGCGAGTTCGGCCTCGGCAAACACGACCTCGCCCAGCAAGCGGGAGAGAAAGAAGCTCTTACCGCTGTTCTGGTTTGGCGGCAGTATCCGCTGCTCCAGTCCCAGTTCGCGGCCCAGCGCGGACAGCGTCCGGTCGATCGGCGTTCCCTCCTGGGTGCCGCTGGTGAGATAGACGCCGCGCAAACAGGCGCACGATGCGCGCTGCTGCTGGGTCTGAAGTCCGAAGGCACGGCGGACGAGCTCATCGAGCGGCTCGCGCAGACCGCGCAGCTGGCGCGGCAGCGCGAAGATCCTTGCCCTTCGTTGCGGATCACGCTCGGACTGCAGGCGATCGACCAGCCCTGCGGCCAGGCGCTCCGTCAACCGGTCGAAGGATGGCGCGAACTCGTCCGCGGCGGCGCCGGCCATAGACGCCGGGAAATCGAAGGTGGTTCCCCAGACCTGGTCGCGTTCGGATCGGTCAAAGTCGGAAAACCAGTCGACGAATCCGACCAGAAGATCGCACTTCGTCAGCAGCAGGTACACCGGCAGGCGCATCCCCAGCGCGGTCTGCAGCTCGCCTAAGCGTGCACGCAGGATGTCCGCATGTTCGGCGAGCTGCGCGGCGTCGAAGCCGACGAGGTCGGTGATCGAGACGGCGACCAGGACACCGTTGAGCGGCCGGCGTGGCCGCGCCTCGCGCAGCAGGGACAGGAAGCTCTCCCAGGCCTGACGGTCGGCAACCCGGTCCGACTCGTGCGTCGTGTAGCGGCCGGCCGTGTCGATCAGCACCGCGCGGTCGGTGAACCACCAGTCGCAGTTGCGCGTACCGCCGACGCCCTTGACGGAGCCGCGACCGAGCGTACCGGCCAGCGGGAAATGCAGCCCGGAATTGAGCAGCGCCGTGGTTTTCCCGGCCCCCGGCGCGCCGATGATCATGTACCAGGGGAGCTGATACAGGTACTGGCGTCCGAACTTCCACGATAGCGAGGACCAGAATCCGCCGCGCCCGCCAAAACGGGCGTGGCGCAAGGTATCGAGCGCGGCGGTAAAGCGCGCGCGCAGCTGCGCGGCCTCGGCCGTTGCCTGCGGCACCGGCGCCGGGCTCAGGCGCGCGACGACGCGCTCGTTGTTGCGCCGCGCACGCCAAGAGCTCCACAGCTTTTGTAGCAGGTACTGCAGGGCAAATGCTGCGGCCACGAGAACGCGTGCCTGCGGCGAGGCGAGCGGCGCCACACCGCCGATGGTCAGCAGCGGCCCGGCAAACCAGACCAGCAGCGAAAATGCCAGCAGGCCCAGCACCGCGAACAGCCACGGGCGCAGCATCAGCGCCCCACCAGCAAGACGATCTCGATCCGGCCGTTGCCATGCTCGCTGCGCACCGGGTCGGCGGCGGGCAGCGGTTCGGTATCGGCGCGGCCGTCGTAGCCCAGCCGGCCGGCCTCGACGCCGAAGCCGCGCAAGGCATCGTGCACGGCAAGCGCACGCTCGACCGACAAGTCCCAGTCCGACGGGTAGCGCGCCGATCGGGGCGCCTTCCCATCCGTGTGTCCCAGAACCAGGACGCGTCCAGGCGTGTTGCGCAGAGCGCCCGCGACCGCCCGCAGCGGCGCGAGGCCCGCGGGCAGTAGTGTCGCGGTGCCCGGCTCGAAGAGACCCACATCGGGAATCAGCACTACGCTGCGGTCGATCTCTTCGCGCAGCACGAGCTGCCGACTCGCGAGCTGCATGGAGGACAAGCCAGCGAGCCGAGCCTGCGGCGCGGGCAATGGGTGAGGCGTCGTCGCGGCCGGCCGCAAGGCCGCGATCTGCGCGTAGACCCGATCGGAGCGCGCTCCCAGCAAAAGTACCAGCGCCAAATACAGCATCGCCAGCAGCGCCGCCGCCACCGCGCTCATCACCCAGAGCGGCAGCCAGCTCGCGAGCGCGCTGCTGCGACCCACCGCGGCTCGCCATTGCGCCGACAGAACCCGCCCGGCACCCGGGGCCTCGGCGCGCAGCCGTGCGGCCAGCTGGGCGCGGATCCGGACAAGTTCCTCGCCGGTAGCTGCTGCGCCGCGTCCCTCGGGGCCCAATGCGAGCGCGGCGCCCGTGAGCTCCAGCAGATCACGGTCCGCCGCGCCGTCGGTGGATATCGCACGCGCCACGCGCAGCAAGGCAGGATCCGGACCCTCCTTCCCGTCTTGCCCCTGCCAAGCCGGCAGCGAAGTCTGCAGCGGCTCCCATCCGGCGTCCGCGCCCCAGGGCATCGAGCGCACCACGTCGTCGATCAGCGCGCTCAGCACTGCCTGGGCCCTGGCAAGCGTGGCCTTGCCGACACCGCGAGCGAACGTGCGCATTTCGAACTCGCGCAGCAGCTGGGCGATCTTGGCGCGCAAGCGGGGAAGGTCGGCCACCGCCGCGGTTACACGCAGTTCGGGGGCCAGCGCAAGCACTGCGTCGGCCTCGATCAAGAGCGCATTGGCGTCGCGGCCACGGGGCGAAGGCGTCGACATGGGTGGCCCGATGGGTGTTCGTGATCGCCCGGCAAGTGGCACAGCTAGGGACGGCCGGGATCGACCGTCGCGAGGCGGATCTTGTCGGCGTCCAGGTCGATGAGCAGCAAATTGCGCGTCCCCGGCGTCAGCGGGACGAGCAAATGCCAGGTCGCGCCGTCGAGCTCGCGGAAGGCCGCGGCCACGCCGAGCGCCCGCACCTGGGAAGCCAGGGCGCGGTCTCGATGCTGGATTTCTCCCGGCCGGAGCACGAACTCTTCTTGCGCCACCATGTCATCGCCAAGCGCTTGCGCGGGGCGCTCGAACAGAGCGGAATAATCCGCTTGCGCAAAAGCCTTGCCCGACTTCAGATCGAAGATCCGCACCACCACCGGCGAGGCGCGTCCTTGCGCGTTGGGATTGACGCTGGGGCCGCCCACGATGGTCAACTCCAGCGCGGTCATCGCGCTCGCGCCCCCGCCGGCGGGCAGCGGCGCGGGCGATGCCGGCAGCTGCGCCGGCGCGGAGCGACCGTACAGCAAGAGCGTAGCAAGCAGGGCAACGACCCCCGCGCCTGCAAGGCTCCAGTGGACGCGACGTTGCTGGATCATGACTGGTGGTCTGCGTGCCCGCGATCCGCCTGCGGCACCGCTGAGGTCTCGTCGTGGGGCGCCCTGGCGTCGCGCCGCTCGCCGATCCAGCAGCCGATCGCCGAATAGTTGTCCTGCTTGGCATCGGCACGTTCGCGTGTCGCATCGGCCATCGAGTCGAGCCAGTCCTCGGGGGTCGAGGCGCGCGCCAGCAAGCGGCCGATCAGCACCTCGTCGAGTCCGTCCCACCAGCCATCGCTGCACAGCAAGAAGGCGTCGGCCTCGCGCAGCTCCAGCGGCCCCGCGACGTGCGGCTCGATCTCCTCCTCGGAGCCCATCGCCGCCAGCAGCAGTCCGCGGTGCGCAACGTCCTGTGTGCGTGCTGGATCGACGACACCCGCATCGAGCATCCATTGCAGGAGGCTGTCGTCGCGAGTCATCGCCAAGACTCGTCCGTCGCGCCAGAGGTACAGTCGCGAGTCGCCGACATGGCCCCACAGCGCCAGGCCGGTCGTGGTGTCGATCATCAGCGCCACCACGGTGGCGTGCATGGCGGACACCAGGTCGATCGCGCCGCGGCTGCGCTGGGCCGCGACGACCGCATCGTGCGCATCGAGCAGCAGTTCCGCCAAATCCCTGGCATCGACCGGAGGACGGCTGCGAAAGCCCGCCAGGATCCGGTCAACGACCAGGCGCGAGGCCAGCGCCCCGTCGCTGTGACCGCCGGCACCGTCGGAGAGCACCAGGCACCAGTGCCCTGGCACCTGGTCGACGCCGATGCAGTCCTCGTTGCGCGCGCGCGCGCCGATGCACGAGCGCTGACAAACTTGTACCGCGAGCGGACTCACTTGGGCGGTTCCTTGGCCGCTGGCGCTGGGCGCCCGCCCCCCTGCGCAGCGGCCTCCAGGCGGCGGACCTGCTCCTCGTAGGCCTCGCGAAAAGCCTCGCCGAACAGCCGGTTAAAGTCGTCCTGCGCCTCTTCGCGCAGCGACCGGTAATGCTCGAGGTACAGCTCCCAGAGGCGGGCCCGGCGGTGCGCCGGTACCAGCGAGTCGAGCATCGACCTGCCGCTGAGTTGCCCCTCGAGCTGCGCGGGATCGAAGCGGTCCAGCACCGCATCCAGGGCGGCTCGCATCCCGGCCATGACTCCGATCTGGTGCGATTGCAGATCGATCAGCGCGTCGCGCAGCGCCGACGGGCCCGCCAGAAACCCGCGTGCCGGCGGCTGCAGCAGCAGCTGCAGCGCGACGGCCGCATCCGGCGAGAACTTCAACGGATTGTTGCCGCGGACCTGGATCATCGTCACTTCCGCCTGCATCTCGCTCTTGGCAACCGCGCGCATGGCCACCAGGCGGTGGATCCCTTCGACCGCGATCTTCATCATCGCGCCGATGGCACTGAGCAATTCCGGCGAAGGACCGTTGGGCAACGGCAGTTCGACACCGGCGCCTTCGACAAAGCCTTGCCACAAGGCCTCGCCGCTGACCGCTGTACCCGCTCCGGGGGCCGAGGGCCGCGGCCGCGCCGCAGCCTTGCGCGGGCCCGCCTCGGGAGGTCGCTCGGCCTCCGCCGCCGGTCGGGCGGCGGCAGCACCCGCGGCCGGCGGTGCGCTGGCCGGCGGTGCGCTGGCCGGCGCTGGCCGGTCGATGGGCAGGGGCTCGGTGCGCCCGCGCAAAATCGTCGCGCTGGTCTCGTCGCTCTCGAAGGCGACCACCAGCTTGTAGCCACCGATCCCCAGTTCATCGCCATCGTGCAGCGCGACCCGCATTCCGGAACTCAGCGCCCGCCCGTTGTGCAGGATCGGGTTTGCTGCGCTGACGTTCTCGATCCAGTAACCCTCATCGCCATGGACGACCTGTGCCTGAACGCGAGAAATCATCCGCTCGGGATCGGGCAGGGTAAAGGTGACGTTGTCCGATCGTCCAATCTGGCCGCCGCGTTCATCGAAGCGGCCGATAAGCGGACGGCTGAGCGGCTTCTCATTGAGCGAGGTGGCACGAAGAACGAGGCTCATGACTTATTCACGATCTTGAGTAGACTTTTTCGGCGGCACGCGTGCCGCAGGGCGCCGGCGAGCAAGTAAACCGTCCAAGCGTGCGGGCGCGCAAGTCACTAAAGTCACATCCGCCAGTCATATCCGCCAATTGGCCCGGCCCGTTTCGTGTTGCAGTACAGCACGGGCTGGCATTGCTCCAATGTGCACTTGTCATCTCAAAGCCGCTCCACCAGACGCATCAGCTCGCGCGGCTGCAACGGCTTGTGCAGGATCACCAGGCCGCTCTCATGCGCCAGCTTAAGCAGATCCGTCGAGGTGTCGCCGGTGATCAGAACGGCCGGAGTCGATTCCCCGCAGACCGCACGCACGGCGCGCACCGCCTCGACGCCATTCTCCTGCCCCCGCAGACGCCAGTCGGACAGGATCAGGTCGATCGGTGCGCTGGATTCCTTGGCCAGCTGCACAGCCTCGGCAATGGTTGCGGCGACCAAGACCTCGACCAGCATCGGCCGCAGAAGTTCGCGGGTCGCCTCCCGGATGGCTCGTTCATCGTCGATCAGCAAGACCGTGAGGACCGCCCCGGTACGCGGCGGCAAGGTGTCGGCCTCGAGCGGCGGGGCCTCGATGGTCCCCGCCTCGCCAGACGGCACGATCACGCGAAAAACGCTGCCACGCCCGGGCGCCGAATGCACTTCCAGGGGATGCTCGAGCAAGGCGCACAGGCGCTGCACGATCGCCAGCCCCATGCCCAGGCCGCGAGTGCGGTCCCGCTCCGGATTGTCGATCTGGTAGAACTCCTGGAAGATCATCTCGATCTTGTCGCCGGGGATACCCACCCCGGTGTCCCAGACCTCGAGCGCGGTACCGCGCGGGTTGCGGCGTGCGGCAACCAGCACCCCGCCACGCTTGGTATAGCGCAGCGCGTTTTGCACCAGGTTGGCAAGCACCCGTTCGAGCAGCTGCGGATCGCTCATAACCATGCGGCGCGCCGCCCGAAAGCGCAAGGACAGATCGCGTACCTCGGCATCGCCGCCGAACTGCTGGTAGAGTCGGCGGAACAGATCGCGGATCGCAAATGTCTGGGGTGCCTTCTGCACCACCCCCGCGTCCAGACGGGAGATATCCAGCATCGCACCAAAGGAGTTCTCTAAGGCCTCGATCGCATCCATCATGTTGCGAACCAGCGGCCGCTCCGGCGTGTTGTGCAGGCGCTGGTCCAGCGAGGCGCAGAACATGCCCAGCGCGTGCAGCGGCTGCCTCAGGTCGTGCGCGGCCGACGCCAGGAAGCGCGTCTTTTCCCGGTTCGCTCGAGCCACCACCTCTACCTGCGCGCGCAGCTGCTCGACCAGATCCTCGTTGTGAAACCGTGCCGCCAGGCCTAGGGCCAGCGAATCGTTCTGGTCCAGCGCCAGGCGCATCAGCACCAGCAGAAAGATCGCCGCGAGCACCGTGAGCAACAGCGAATCGGTCGACACCTGCAGCGCGAGCGCCACCAGCAAGGGCCCGAGCGCGGGCAGCAGCGACAGGTACACGGCCGGCCGGGAGGCGGCCACCAGCGGCGCCGACAGGCCCGCGGCGGCGAGCCAGATGCCGGTGAGCAAGGTGTCCAGGGCCGGATTTCGCGACAAAAACAGCGGCGGCCCTGCACCCCAGGTGCCGGCCGCCAGCAGGAGCAGGGCCAGCCAGCGCCTGCGCAGGGTTACGTCGGCCGGCGCTTGCCGCGCCGCACCCCCCTGGCGGATCAGCATCAGCCGCAGCGCCGCCAGGACCACGCAGGCGCCGCACCACGGCCAGGCTACTTGGGCAGCGCCCTGCTGATCGAGCGCCCAGGCGACGAACAGGCTCGCCAAGATCGCCGCCAGCGCGGCGCGCCGGTCATTAGCAAACGCCACCCGGTAGAGCTCGTCCGCAACGCGGCGATCCGCACGCGCGGCCGGCGCGGCAGGCTGGGCGCTGGCCGCGTCCTGGTCGGCGCTCGTCATCGCGCCGCTTCCCTCATGAGGAACCGTCCTGACAGGCGCTGCACGGGGAGTCGCCGATGCCGGGACGATCAATGGAACAGACTGATCAGGTGCGCCCGGGACTCGACATCGAGCGCAAGCAAGATGGCGGACACGTAGTTCTTCACGGTACCCAGCGAGAGCTCGGTGGCCTTGCTGATTTCCTGGTTGCTGCAACCCTCGAGGATCAACTCGAGGATTTGCAGATGGCGCGGCCCCAGTTCCGCGACGCGGTCGTAGTGGGACGTCCCCGCGAGCTTCGGAAAACGCTCGGAGATCGTCGCGCGCGCCGGTCCGCTTGGTGGCGGCCGCAGCAGCGAGAGTAGCGCGGCCTTGACCTGGTCCGGTGTCCAGGACTTGAGCAGGTAGCCGATCGCGCCCATCGCCTGCGCCTGGCGGATCACGAACTCGTCCTGGGTTCCGGTGAGCATCGCTACCGGCAGCTTGGGAAATTCATCGAGCAGCGTGCGCAGCCCCTGCAGGCCCTTGGCGTCGGGCAGATTCAGGTCGAGCAACACCAGGTCGAAGGGGCCGTCGCTGCGGCAGGCCGTGCGCGCCTCGTCGAGCGAACGACAGGGCTTGATCTCGCACCGCACCTCGCCCAGCGACTCGAGCAACATGCCCGTTCCCAGTCGGATCAGATCGTGATCCTCGACCAGCAGGACCTTCCGGTTCGTATCCATCGCGCCCCCCCTCGAGCCGCCACGCTTCAGACTAACGCCCCTGCCCCGTTCGTGTCCAGCCTCCCTTGCGGCGAGCGCTGCGAGCCGGTGGATCCGGCCCGATGGTCTAGCTGCTCCAGGCTGGGGTCTGCATCTGCACGGTCGCGTAGGTAACGATCGGCACGCGACCGCGGCTGTAGTACTGCTGGCACTCCAAGGCCGTCGCCAGGCCCGACCCGCCCCCGCGACCGAAGGCATCGGGCCCGTTGCACATGACGCTCTGGAAGACGACCCGCATCAGCGGCACCTTGAGCTCGTAGGCATACGTCACGCGGATCTTGAGCGCGTTGGCGTCCTGGATCGACTGCCCCGAGCTCTGTCCGTCCCTTGCATGGGTCCGGTACTCCAGGCTGTCATTGGGAATGTAGGTGTGATTCTGCGTGTCGCTCAGACCAAAATCGGCGAACGCCTCGGGGCTCGGATTGAGCACTTTCAAATCCAGATTGAGCGGGTTGCCCAGATCGAGCTGCGCCCTGACCCAGGCGGTCCCCAGACGCGTGTAGTCATTGCTGTCCGTGGTGTCCTGGTAGAACGGGACCAGGGCCCTTTGCAGCGCCGACGTCATGGTAGTTGTCTGGGCATGATCGACCGCACCGGCGCGCGCAGCGACGAAGGCGGCCTCGTTGACGATCTCCTTGGCAACGAGCATCAGGCCCAGCTGGACAATCCCGAGCACCAGCAGCAAGGCAAGCGGACTGACGATGGCGAATTCGACCATCGTCACGCCGCGCTGGGCATCTGGCCCGGTTCTCTTGGCGGCGCACCGCAGCGCCGGGAATCGGAGAGAGGATTTCATGGTTGGTCTCCTTTCGGGTTCAGGGGGGATGGGAATCAGTGGGACGGCGCTTGGCCACCCGGCGCACCGAGCACGGCCTGGATCTGGCGCTGCATCGCATCGGCTTGCGCTCGCTCCGGGGAGTTGGGTGCAAGGCGCGCATGTGCCAAATCGAGCGCCGCTTGGGCTTGCGCGAGGCGAACCAGTGCGAGGTTCAAGGCCGCCCTGCCGTGACCCGGATCGAGCGACACCGCGTTTTGCAGTGCCGTCGCGGCATCGTCGTAGCTGCCTTGCTTCATCAGCGTATTGCCGTAGCGGAACCAGATCTCCGCATTGCGCGGGTACGTCCGCGTCAACTCCTCGAAGGCCGCTTGCGCCTCCTTCAGGCGCCCGCTCAGGTACAGCGCCTCGGCCTGCTGCAGCTGCCGCAAGCGCGCCTCCCGATCGGCGGCCGGTGCAGCGGGAGGCGCTTCGGGCGCGGACCCGCGTTGCGGCGCGGGGCCGGCACAGGCGACCATCATCACGCACGCCGCGAGCGGCAAAAGCCGTCGCAAGCCTAAGGCCACTGGTGCCAACACCGCCTGCGGTTTCGTGATCATCTGCAATGTCCTTTCGCCATGGCCGTAGCGCAACAAGCGCGCTGGTCGCGGAACATGAACTCGCGCCAAGCATAGTGCGGCCATGACGCATCGTGGGCGCAATTCGATAGGACTTTAGTCAATAGGCAAGCACCGCCGTTTCCGGGACGATTCGTTCCGACGGGTCGCAAGAGCGCGGGCCGCTCACCGAAACTCAACCTACTCTGGAGGAACTGAAAATGGAACGCACCAACCGCAGCAAGAGCATCGCCGGCCGCAAGAACCACCTTGGCCAGGGCATGACCGAGTACATCATCATCGTCGCGCTGGTGGCTATCGGCGCAATCGCCGTCTACAACTTCTTCGGCCACACCGTGCAAAACCAGATGGCCGCGGTGGCCAACGGCCTGGCAGGGCAAAGCGGCGCGGCGACGGCCGCCGAGGCGGCAGCCACGACCTCTGGAACCAGCGCTTCCACGCAGGCCCGGACCGCGTACGGTCTGAACGACTTCGCCAACCAGACCGGCAACCACTAATTTGGTCCCCACCTAGCACAGCGGCGGCCCTCGGCTGCCGCTTTTTTTTGCCCGCGCTGGGACGCATGAATCCGGGCGCCGCCGCCCGGGCGGCGTGGACCCCAGGTCGGCATGACTTTCGTCAGTAGGCGAGCACCAACGTTTCCGGGACGATTCGTCCTAGCGGGTCAAGATCGACGCGAAGGAGCACGAGATGAAACAAGTACATCGGTTGATGAATCGAAGCCTGCAGCGCGGCCAAGCGCTGCTGTGGTTCCTGGCGACGACCGCGACGTGCTGTGCGGTGCTTGCGCTGGTCTACAACGTGGGGCAGGTGACCAACGAAAAAGAAAAGACCATCAACGCCGCCGACGCCTCCGCGCTGAGCGGCGCGCTGGTCGAAGCGCGCATCCTGAATTTCGAGGCCTATACCAACCGGGCCATGATTGCCAACGAGGTGACCATCGCGCAGTTTGCCAGCATGGATTCCTTCATCCGGTACGCCCAGACACTGTCGCAGAACATCGCCACCTACACCTCGTGGGTTCCGTATCTAAACGACGTCACGCAAACCATCGCCGACGGGGTACAGGCCGCGCAAGACGTCTTCGACCCGGTTGCCTACGGCACGATCACAGGCGTAAACGGCGTCATCGAGGCACTGAAGGTGGCGCGAGAAGCGGCAAACCTGGTCGGGGCGGTCGCTGCCAATGAGGTCGCCGGCCAGGTCGCCGGGGCCAACAAGACCGTCTTCAACGGCCGCTTCGATACGGCGCCGGAGGTCAATGGCACCGTCAACGCCGCCTTCCTGGTCGTCAACGAAGTTACCTGGATGAATTTCACGAGTTCCTACGACGGCAACGACCGCGGCAACGCCGCGCAGGTCATTCTCAATTCGCGCGATCAATTCACCAAGGCCCGCGGCCTCGGCTTGGTGCTCGACGCCATCAACATTGCGATGGAGCTCAACACGCTGGGACTATCCGGGATCGAAAAGACCTCGGGTAGCACGACCCTTGTGGACTACGATCACTGGGCCGCGCAGGACTCGCTCGACTCCTGGGTGCTGACCCCCCAATTTTGTTTGGGTGTCATTCCGTGCGGATTTACCAGGACCTATCTACCGGTTCCATTGGGCTACGGGCGCACGGACGTCGACTCCGACGGCAGCGTCGGCAGGGACCTGTGCAATCCCTCGGGCGGAGCGCCCAATTGCACCCTGGCGGTGAACAACGCCAACGTCATCCAGCCTCCCGGTTGGCAAGGCATCCCGAATATCCGCGACCTGGCAAATCCCGGTGGCGCGAACAATGCGGATCCATCCCTGACCTACGTGAGCGCGGTGCAGAAATCGGCCGATGCGACGCTCACCACGCAGCGCATCGGTGGCGGGATGAACAATGTTCACATCAACGGGCCGCAAGGATCGCCGGACCTCACGGACAACCTGCAAAACAGCGACCGACTCACCTCGATCGCGGCCGCCCGCGTGTTCTACGCGCGGCCGGACTGGAACACCAGGGACATCACCGAGGGCAACCTCCCCCGGCCCGACCGAAAGCATGAATACGCGAGCCTGTACAACCCGTACTGGCAGGCGCGCCTCACGCCGCCCGATCCAGCGATGACCACCCTCTTGTATGCGGCGATCGGCAAGCCCGGCTTGAACCTGGTGATGCCGTGACGTGCCGATCGTTGAAACTGCACCCCGAGTGCACTGGGAGCCGGACCATGAAACGTTGCGCAGCGAAGTCCCAGCGCGGACAGGCCATGAGTGAATTCATCGCCGCCATGGCGCTGATCGTGCCGCTGGTGATGGGCGTGATTTACCTTGGCAAGTACTCCGACATCAAGCACCAGGCGATCCAGGCCAGCCGCTACGCGGCGCTCGAGCGCGCCCTGGATCCCTCGGGGAGCCACGAGAGCGACCCCATACTGACCGAGGAAACGCGCGCACGCTTCTTCACCGACGGCTCGCTCAACGGCGGCAACATCCGCTTTCAGGACTCGACCGCGGGTCTGACGACCACGTACGGCACGAACTCCAGCAGCCTGAACCCGCTGTGGAGCCAGATGAATGGCAGGCCGATGCTCAACCAGTACTCCGACGTTTCGGTCACGGTGGCGCAACAGCCGATCGACAGCACATTCCTCGCACCCGTCGACGCCTCGAACACGCTATTCCAGCTGGGCCTCAATGGCAACGGACAGTTCGCCGCCAATGTCGAAGTACGGGTCGCCAACATCGCCGACCTGCCCGCTCCCTTGAACAATCTCAATCTCAGTATCGGGGCAACCACCGTGATGGCCGGCGATGCGTGGAACGCGGGCGGCAGCCAGGACGAAGCCAATCACTTCACGTTCGCGTCCGTCCCCGCCAGGGCGCCGGGATTGCGCCAGCTCTTCTCGAGCGCACCCGTGCAAGCCATGATGCAAATGATTTCGGACAGCAACGGACCACAAATCGGCTGCGTGCGACCCGACGTGGTGCCGAGCGCCACTGCGCCCGGCGCCCAGTACAACGCCAACGACACCTGCTACTAGGAAAGGACCCGCGCAAATGAACCGGTCAAACAGATCTCTCCCCGCCGTGCGGGCGCCCGGGCTCACCGCGGTGCTCGGGCAAGGCGCGCACCGGGCCATCCTGTCGTTCTGGGTGCTCGCCGCGCTCTGCCTTGTCCTGTTGGCTGCCGGCAGGGCACGGGCGGCCGAACCCTGGCCCGAGATTCCGATGCCGCCCAAGGCCAAGGTCCAGTGGGTCGCCGACAGCATGCGCGTCAACGGCGTACCCATGCGCGTGATGCAGTTCCAGTCGCCAGCCAGCCGCGCCGAGATCGTCGAGTACTACCGCGCCTACTGGTCCGGCGGCTACCCGACCAAGCCTTCGGTCAGCGCGTTGGGAGAGGCGACGGTGGTCGGCCAGGCACACGGCCCGTACTTCATGACGGTGAAGGTCCAGGACGCGGCGCACGCAAGCAGCCAGGGCTTGATCGCGGTCAGCCGCGTGCTCGGATCGAAGATCGAGCGCAACGCCGGGGACCTCGCGCTGATGCCCGGCGCCAGGGTCGTCTCCGTGGTCGAATCCAACGACCCGGGAAAGCGCAGTCGCGAAGTGCTCGTTTTCAATACACAGCCGCCGCCCTCCGTGGTCCGGTTCTACGAGGCGTCGCTGCAGAGCGCCGGCTGGCGCCAGGTCCAGCACAACGACGCCCCCCGGACGGCCAATGGACCCGGCGGCAGCTTCCTGGTCTACGCGCGCGATCGAAGCGAGCTGCAGCTGAGCGTCGCGGCGCGGCCCAACGGGCAAGGCTCGCAGCTGCTGGCCAACCTGGTGACCAAAGACACTGGGCCCCAGCCCTTTTGACAGGCAATCTCGCATCCAGACCGAGTCAAGGGGAACACGCCATGAAACCGAAGCTGCGCAATGCCAACCGATGTCTGCCTCGCAAGCAGCGCGGCCAGTCGATGATCGAGTACGCGGTCATCTGCACCGCGCTGGCGGCCGCGCTCTTTGTTCCGATCCCGCCTACCCAGCAGGCAGCCGGCGAATTGCTGGCCAGCAAGATCCATGACCTGTACACCTATTTGACATTCTTTATCTCGCTGCCCTGAGGAGCCACCATGAAATTCGCCCTGAAGTTTCCACAAATGAACCGCAACTGGCTGATGCTCGGCGGCGCCATCGCACTGGGCGTCGTCGCCATGGCGCTGAGCCACAAGCTGCTGCACGACCGGATGGCGCAGATCGACGAGCAGGCCCGCACCGCCCACACGATGGTCAAGGTCGTGGTGGCGAGCCGTGACGTCGCGCGCGGTGAGGCGATCGGGCCCGACGGGTTCGCCCTTCGGGCAATCCCCGTCGAATACGTGCACGCCTCGGCACTGCGCCCCGAGCAATTCGACCAGTTCGTCGGGCAGAGGCTGGGTGCGCCGCTCAAGGCGGGCGAACCCCTGCTCGACGTGCACTTGGAGTCGACCAACGTCGTGTTCTCCTCCACCCTGGCCAAGGGCAACCGGGCCCTGACCACCGAAGTTGACGAAGTCAACTCGATCTCGGGGATGCTTCGGCCCTCCGACCACATCGACTTGATGGTCACCGCGCGACCAACCAGTGGCGGCAGCGCGGCCGAAACCACCTTCCCGCTGATGTCGAACGTCGAGGTCCTGGCAACTGGCCAGGTCACGCGCAAGCGCGACGCCAATTCGCAGCCGCGCACCTACACGACCATCACGCTGTCGGTGAGCCCGGTGGATGCCGAGCGCATCGTCGTGGCGAAGAACTCCGGCAAGCTCACCGCGGTGCTGCGCAATCCGGACGATGCCCGGCCGAACACGACCACCGCGATGAGCATCGACGACATGCTGCCGAAGAAGACCGGCGGGAAGAAACGTCTCGCCGTTCAGTACATCGTCGGCGGCCGCTCATAAGCCGCATGCAACATACCTTGCCCTGAGCAAGCACTGGCCTGGACGCCGGCCGCCCGCAAGGGCCGCCGGCGTCTTGACTTGTGGCATTACGAGGTCGCGCCGAACCCGGGCCGCACGCTGCGCCATGCCTTTGGTCACGTCGGCCTCAGGCCGGCATCGCCGACATGCCCTTGGTCACTTCCCAGGGCAGCGGGTACCGCGCAAGATTGCGCCATCCGACACCCATCGCCCACCAGTTGCTGTCTTGAACGGGAAACGCCAATGAAAACCAAACTCCAGCCCTACGTCGCCGCGATCTCGCTGCTTGCCCAGGTTGCCTTCGGCGCGCCCGACGATGCCGCGCAAAGGCCGTCTACCCAGGCGGCAACGGCTTCCTCCGCACGTCCGGTCGCGCTCTCCATGGCCGATCCCGCACCGCGCGCCCATGGCGTGCAAGCGACCGCGCTGGCCCAGAACAGCGTGACCCCCGGGCCGACCGTCAGCGGGCCCTCCGTGACGCTCTTTCACGGGGAAGTCCAGGTGCTCGATCTGGCCAACGTCTCGCGCATCGCGGTGGGCAACGGCGAAGTGCTGCGCGCCACGGTCGCCGAACCTGGCCAAGTGGTGCTGATCGGCGAAGGTGCCGGAACCACAACCTTGCGCGTCTGGACTGCCGGCGGCGCGCAGTACACCTACGAAGTGAAGGTGCGTCCCGACGACACCGCCCGCATCGTGCGCGACGTGCAGGACCTGCTGGCCAGCGAGCCAGGGCTTTCGGTCAAGCAGGTCGACGGCCACGTGCTGATCGAAGGCGATTACAGCTTGGCGAGCACCGCGGCCCGGATCGAGGCGATCCAGAAGATCTACCCGCAAGTCGTCAGTGTCGCGCCGGTACGCAAGGCGCCGACCGCGGTGGCGATCGAGCGGATGGTGCACATGGATGTGCGGGTCGTGGAGATTCGCAAGAGCGCGCTGGAGCGCCTCGGCGTGAACTGGTCGGCCCAGGCGGCCGGACCCAACCTTGCCGTGAATCTGGCAACGTCGAAAAATATTCCCCGCCCGCTCAACGGCGGGTTCTTCGGCATCGCTACCAACCTGACGTCCATGCTCGACGTGCTCGAACAAGACGGTGACAGCTGGACGCTGGCCGAACCCAAGGTGAGCTGCAAGAGCGGCGGCGAGGCCAAGTTCACGGTCGGGGGCGAGATCCCGGTTCCGGTTGCAGCAGGACTGGGAACATCCACCGTGATCTACAAGAAGTACGGGATCATCCTGGAGTTCAAACCCGTCGCCGATGACAAGGGCAACGTGAGCTCCTCGATCGTGGCGGAGGTGAGCGAACCCGATCCCACGTTTTCCAATGTAGGCAACAACGGCCTGGTCGCCTTCCGCCAGAACCGCACCGAGACCGAGGTCAGCCTGAGGGAAAACGAGACGCTGGTGATCTCCGGCCTGCTGCGCAACAGCGGTTCGACCGCGGTCAACGGGATCCCTGGTTTGAAGGACGTGCCGGTGCTGGGGAACCTGTTCCGCTCCAAGGAATTCCAGAACGAACGCACCGAACTGGTGGTGATGGTGACGCCGCGTTCGATCCCGGCGCAGGCCGAGGCGAACGTGGCCTCGATCAAGCGGGCCGACCAGATCACGGTCGGCGTCAACAAGATCATCAACAGCAACATGGCGGAGTAAGGATCATGTGGAACATTCGGATGCAGTCCGACAACGGCCAACCCTCGGATCTGCGCTTTCCCGCGGGCAAGGTCAAGATCGGGCGCGACGCCGACGCCGATCTAAAGCTTTCCGGCTGGCGGGTTAGCGGCAAGCACGCCGAGCTCTTTGTCTCCAACGATCAGGCCTTCCTGCGCGACCTCGACTCAAGGGGCGGCACCTTGGTCAACGGGCAGCCGGTCACGACCCACGGCCCCCTGAAGCCGGAAGATACGATCCAGGTCGGCCCGTATGCGATCAAGGCGCGCTGGGCCGCTGCGCCGGCCAAGCCCGCCGTGGCCACCCCGGCCCCGGGCCGCGAAGCGGCGCCGGGCCGGGCCGAGCCATCCACTGTACCGGCCCCGGTAAACACGCCGGCTGCCGCTGCGACGCCGTTCCAGGACGAAACCTTCCAATGGCGACGGATCTTGCACGAGCGCCTGCTCGAAGCTTTCGATGTGCGCCGCGTCGATGTGCACCGGATGTCCGATGCGGAGCTGCACAGCCGTACCGAACAGCTGATAACCGAGCTAATCGGGCGCATGCCGGAGATTCCGCCGCAGATCGACCGCGCGGCATTGATCGCCGCGGTGCGCGACGAGGCGATCGGCCTGGGGCTGCTCGAGCCCTTGCTGGCCGACGCGTCGGTTACCGAGATCATGGTCAACCGGTCCGACGAGGTCTTCGTCGAGCGCGGCGGCGTGCTCGAGCGCTATCCGCTTGCGTTCACCAGCGATCGCGCGGTGACCGGCATCATCGAGCGCATCGTCGCGCCGATTGGCCGGCGTATCGATGAAAGCTCGCCGATGGTCGATGCGCGACTCAAAGACGGTTCGCGCGTGAACGCGGTGATTCCGCCGCTGGCGCTCAAGGGCCCCAGCATCACGATCCGCAAGTTCTCCAAGCGCAAGCTCGGTACTGATGACCTGTTCCGTTTCGGCTCGGCCAACCGCGAGATGATCGAGTTCATGCGGATGTCGGTCGAGCACCGCAAGAACATCGTGATCTCCGGCGGAACCGGTTCGGGCAAGACGACCTTGCTCAACATCCTGTCGAACTTCATTCCCAAGGGCGAGCGCATCGTGACGATCGAAGACGCCGCCGAGTTGCAGCTGCACCACCCGAACCTCGTCTCGCTCGAGTCGCGCCCGGCCAACATCGAGGGCAAGGGCCAGATCGCCATCCGCGACCTGGTGCGCAACTCCTTGCGGATGCGGCCGGACCGCATCGTGGTGGGTGAATGCCGCGGCGGCGAGGCCCTCGACATGCTGCAGGCGATGAACACCGGCCATGACGGCTCGCTGACCACCGCGCACGCCAACAATCCGCGCGACATGCTGGCACGGCTGGAGACAATGGTGCTGATGGCCGGACTCGATCTGCCGGTGAGCGCGATCCGCGAACAGATCGCCTCGGCCATCGACATCGTGGTGCAACAGACGCGCTTTGCCTGCGGCACCCGCAAAATCACCCACATCTGCGAGGTCACTGGAGTCGAGAGCGGCCGCATCCAGCTGCAGGACATCTTCGAATTCCGCCAGACCGGAATCGACGCCGCCGGCAAGACCCAGGGTGAGTTCAACGGCTGCGGCTTCGTTCCCGAGTTCTACGAGTCGCTGCGGCGCATCGGGGTTCCGCTGGACCTGAGCATTTTTGAGCGGCGCAATCCGTCGGGGAAAGCCTCATGAACCAGACCCTGTTAATCCTCGTCGTCTGCGCCGCGGCTTTCGCCGCGGCCTTCATGCTGTTGCATGCCGTGTCAGCCGGCGTAGCCGCCTATCGCCGCCGGTTCACAGACGTCGCGCGCAGCCGGCTGCAAGAGACCTTCGTCTTCATCGATCCCAATCTCGTCTTCCTGGTACCAGTCATCGGCGTCGCGGTGGTCCCTCCGGTGCTGTGGCTGCTCACCGGCGACCTGGTGTGGCCGGGGATCATCGCCGTCGTGGCGATCGCCGCGCCGAGTGTGTACTTCCGCGTGAAGAGCCGCAAGCGCAAGTTGAAGATGGTGACGCAGTTGCCCGATGTGCTGCTGATGCTGGCCAGCTCGCTGCGCTCCGGCACCAGCCTGCAGATCGCGATGGACCTGGCGATCCGCGAGACGCCGGCGCCGCTGTCGCAGGAACTGGGCGTTGTGGTACGCGAGCAGCGCCTGGGGATGGCGATGGAAGATGCGCTGGAGAGCATGGCCAGGCGGCTCAAAATGGAGGAGATTGACCTAATTGTGTCGGCCATGACGATTGCACGCGATGTCGGCGGCAACCTGGCCGAGACGTTGGACCGGCTAGCGGGCACGCTGCGCGCCAAGGCCACCATGGAGGGCAAGATCCGCGCGCTGACCGCGCAGGGCAAGCTGCAGGGACTGATCGTTGGACTGCTGCCGATCTTCCTGATGGGCGCGCTTTCGTTCCTGCAACACGACGCCATGGCCCCCTTGTTTCACACCATCATGGGTTACGCGGTGCTTGGCGTCATCGGCATCTTGGAGCTGTTCGGCTTTTTGTGGATCCGCAAGATCGTAAGCATCGATGTGTGAGTTGGGCCGGCTGAGTGCATCACGGGAAACGGCAAGGGAGTGAAAAATGATCGAGCTGCTAATTGGTGCCATGTTTGCAATCTGCGCGACGCTGGTCGTGCTCTCCACGCGCAAGATCGTGGTCGAGGTGCCGCACGATGACCGGCAATACATGGACCCGCCGCCGCGGTTTTACCGCCTCACCTGGCCGCTGGTGCGGCTCGTCGCCCACTACTGCACGTGGGCCGTCACGGAGGGTGCAGCGACCCGGATCCAGGAAGCACTGCGGCGCGCCGGGCAGGACTACACGCTGACGCCAGTGCAGTTCTTCGCCGGCAAGCTCGTCGCGGCGGCGATGTTCGGTGGCGTGCTGGGCTGCTTGACGTCCCTCGTCGTGCACAGCGCGCTGCTGGGCGCGGTCCCCGGGGGCGCGCTCGGGTTTTTCCTGCCCGAACTGTGGCTCAGGGACATGACCAAGGCGCGCAATTTGAAGATATTGAAGGGCCTGCCGTATTTCCTGGACATCGTGACGATGGCGGTCGAAGCCGGCTTGAACCTGTCGTCGGCGCTGCAAAAGGCCGTCGAGAAGATGCCGCCGGGCCCATTGATGGCGGAGATCAACCGGGTGCTGCGCGACGTGCGCGCCGGCAAGCCGCGCACCGACGCCCTGCGGGATCTGGCGGCGCGGCTCGATTTCGGTGCGATCAACAGCCTGGTGAGTGCGCTGGTGCAGGGCGAACTCATGGGCAGCAGCGTCGGCCCCATCCTGCGGGCCCAGGCCGAGCAGCGCCGCACCGAGCGTTTCCAGCGCGCGGAGAAGCTCGCCCTGGAAGCTCCGGTCAAGATGTTGGGCCCGCTGATCATGTGCATCTTCCCGTGCACCTTCATCGTGATCGGCTTTCCGATCGCGATACAGCTCATGAAGTCGGGACTCTGATGGCCCGGGTCCTGCACTGTTCGACGCCAGCCGGCGGCCTGCGGGTGAAAATTGCCGACAGCTTCCTCACGCGGGCCCTGGGCCTGCTGGTCGGTCCGCCGCTCGCGCAGGACGAGGCGCTGTTTATCGCGCCGTGCTCGAGCATCCATACGATCGGCATGCGCTACGCGATCGACGTGGCATTCGTCGATCGGGACGCGCGCGTCGTGCGCGTGTTCTCCCAGGTGCGAGCCGGGCGCATCCGCGTTGCTCGCGGGGCCCGCGCCGTGCTGGAACTGCGCGCCGGCGCTGCCGCTCGGCAGGGGCTCGTCCGGGGCGTTCAGCTCCGCGAGTTGGCCGCCGTCCTGTCGCCCTAGCCAAGCTCGTCCAGGAAGCGCTCCCGCTCGGCGGAATCGCCCAGGTGCACGAGCAGGGACGCGAGAAACTGGTCCCGGTTCACGCCCGGTTGCGCCGCCCGCTTGACCAGTACCCGCGCGATCGGTCCCAGGCGAATCGCCAAGAGCTGCATGGCGCGAGCGATCTCCTCCGGCGTCAGAACCCGTGCGGGCGGCGGGGCGCCAGCCCGCTGCGCGACTACCGTCGCCTCGTCCGTCGCGGAACGCGCCGGGGGGAGCGTCCCGGACAGGCGAATCGTGGTGGTGCGTTTGAGGAATTCCGCTTGCTCCGCGGACGAGGTGAGCCTTGCCGCAAGCCAGTGCACCAGCGACGCCAGGTCCTTGGCCTCGCTCGCGGCGCGGCGCACCATCACCTTTGCAACGGGCCCCAGGAAGCGCGCCAGATGCTTTTCGATGCGCGCGAGCTCCTCCATGTCCCAGCCAGCAGCAATCAACGTCGCGGTGGAGGCGGTCGGAGCGGCCGACCCCTTGCTGGCGGAGCTCGAGGCAGTGGGCGCCGCGCTGCGCGCCGAGGAGGCGGCCGACGATGGGTCGTGCGTCTCGCGGCCGGCGGGCACCATCGGTGGATTGCAGATGATGGTCTCTTCTGAAACCGTCGGACTGACCGGGTGGGCATGGGCCTGCATGAGCGCCTCGCGAAAATGCGCCGCGCTGGCAAAGCGATCGTCTGGGCTTTTGGCCAAGGCACGCAGGACGATCGCATCGAAGCGCTCCAGGTACGGGTCGCCCGCCGCCACCGATGGCGGCACCGGTGTCTCGTAGCAGACCTTGAACATCACGTTTTCCGCGGTGCCGCCGTACGGCGGCACCTTGGTGAGCAGCTGGTAGAGAACCACGCCCGCGGCGAAGACGTCGATCCGGCAATCGCACTCCTGGCTCAGGTACAGTTCCGGTGCAATGTAGCCAGGCGTTCCCATGATTGCACCGATCTGCGTCAGCGTGGACGATTCGATGCGCGCAATGCCAAAATCGGTCACCTTGACCCGGCCATTGCTCATGATGAGGATGTTGGCCGGCTTGATATCGCGGTGCCAAACGCCGCGCTCGTGCGCGTACAGCAGGGCCTCGAGCAGCTGCGACATGATGCTGATCACGTCGGCAATTCCGAAGCGGATCTTCTGCTCGAAGTATTGCTTCAGGCTGCTGCCTTCCACATACTCCATCGCGATATAGGCGTATTCGTCTTCCTCGCCGTATTCGTAAACGGCGACGATTCCGGGGTGGAGCAGCCCACCGGCAGCCTGAGCTTCGTTGCGGAAACGCGCCGAAAACTTTTCGGCGCCGTCGTCGTCGAGCAGATCCCGACGGATGGTCTTGAGCGCGACCGGCCGGCGGATGTCCGGATCGAACGACTTGTAAACCACTCCCATGGCACCCTTGCCGACCACCCCCAGCAGCGGGTACTTGCCGAGGTGCTCGGGCGCTGGCGGCCGCTTTTGGCCCTTCGCATTGGGTTTGATCGTGGACTCCACCATCGCTGTTCGCTAACCCTCGAGCATCTTCAGCGCCTGAACCATACTCTTGCGCATGCGCGCCAAGGATTCGGCTAGTGTGCGCAGTTCATCGCGACTGCGGACCTGGATGTCGGGGGCGTCGAGTTCGCCCAGGCTGATCCGGTCGGCCAGGGCGGAGATTCTCGTCACTGGGCGGATGAACATCCACCACAACAACAGGTTCAGGATCAGTCCGATCGCCACCAGCACGCCTGCCAGCGAACCCATGAACGTGACGAACGCCTTCTGCGCCCGGGCCAAGGGCACCGCGGTCGGCACCGAGACAAGCTGTGCACCGACCGTTTCATTGAGCTTCCAACCAAACCCGTTTGCCGGGCCGTACTGGTCGACCATGGTCTTGGGTGCCCGCTCCAAAGTGTCGTGGCATTCTAGGCACGCGGGATCGGTTATCTTCATCGGCCGCGCGAAAAACAATGCCGGGCCGGTCGGCGTGTCACGCACACCGAAGATCTCTGTGGAGTTGCCATTGCGGAATTGGCCGATAACGTCGGTCTCCCATTCGACCGCCCGGTCGCGCAGGTTGGTCGGATTGAGCATGGCCTCCTTGTAGCCGTAATCCGGGTACTTCTTGCGCAGCTCATTGAGCACTTCGGTCGCAGAATAGGCGGGAACCGATTGTGGCAGGAAGGTGTAAACCATTTGTGTTTTCAGCAGCGGCTTGATCTGCGTATTGGTGTAGCTGCGCACCGCGATTGCGTTTGCCATCAGCAGTCGGGCGTTCTCGGCCACTTCCTCGCGCGCGTTCTTCTGCAGCAGTTCCCACGAGATATAACCACATGCCCCGATGCCCAGCAGGAACAGCAGCAGGAAGACCAGATTGAATTTGACGAGCAGTTTCATTGCATCTCTCCCGCTTCGGCCTCTTCAATGCATTGCAGGAGCTGTCGGGGTTGCGGGCGATTGCGCCTCGGGCTTTCCCGCAACCGGACCCCGGCCGGAGGATGTCCCCTGCTGCTCCGCCTTGGGCTCGTAGAGTTCGGGGTATAGAACCGGCCCCCACTCGGGGTGCATAGAGAGCCTGCGCTCGAGCGGCGCCCGAAACGCCGCGTCGTCGGCCTTCTCGCGCCACAGCAGCACGAACTGCCGCCGGATTGACGGCTCCGCATCGACCCAGGGTTCGACGTCGGCATACAAGAATCCCCCCTCATTCTTTGCGACCACGGCGCGACCTTGGAATTTCGCATATCGAACGGGCAACGTATCCCGGAAAGTGCGTGGCACGGAGTTCACGAAATCCTCGGCCGGCCGGCTCTTCAGCGAGGGGACCTTGTCGCGGCTGACAATGAGAAAATCCCCCGCCTTCATAACCACGGCCTGAGCGCCCCGCGCGCGACGGTCGATCCAGCGCGCAGTTCCCTGTTCAACGAATACCGCATTCGTTGCCGCGTCGGCGCGAACCACCGCCACGCCTGCAAGATCGACGACATCGACCCGCGTTGACCGCAAGGACGGCTTGCTGCGTGCGTCGGGTTTGCCGGAAGCAAGTTTGAGCCAGCCCGCGAGCAAGTACAGGCTAGGCCCCTCCGCCCTTCTTCGGCTTGGGTGATTGAGCTGCAGGAGCGTTTCCGGACCCAGTTCGATCGAAGTCTCGTCGTCGTACTCGATCCGCAGGAAGGTGCCGTTGTCGGTCTGAATCAGGTCGTCGGCAAGCAATCGAACGCCCTCGGCCGCATGGAGCTTGGACAGCGCTCGTATCACGATCGCCTTTCCCTCGACAATGGTGGCAATACCCATCGGCTCGGCAGCCCTCACCAGTAACGAGCTTGCGAGAAGCACGACCGCAATCACCGATCTCAACACGGCCGCCCCTCCCCATTTGCGCAAGCGCAAAACCATACGCAAACTCGATCGGTGCACTGCCGATCATCCTTGCGGACGATTCTAGACGCAAAGAGGTTACGAATTGCAAGGCGACGCGTCAACATAGCGCTGCACATCAGGTCTGGCCGTGCGATACCACGACACGATCATGGTTATGTCCTATTACTGATCCGCTCGACCTTCGGGGGACGCGCTTCGCAGCCGACCCGTAAGGTGAGGAAGGGCCCGGGCTGGCAGAACACGCCCAGCGGTTGGCTCCGTCCTTCCTGGTTGCCGACACGCTCGCAAGAGCGCCGCCAGGCAGACCAAGGTGCCGGCGGGCGCCCGGGGCGATGCCGCCGGCCCCCGACGCAGCGCCCGTGAGCGCCCATGCCATGGCCGCCGCGATCGACGAAGGCAGGAGCCGCCAGGCGGTTCGCACGACTGGCGCGTAGGTTCTACGGTCGTGCGGCCGATATCGAGGCGCGCCCTCGCGCCCGCCAAAGCAATGAATCCGTCAACGCAACAGGGAAGTCTTCGCGTTCGTGGGCCAGCAGGCGCCTGCCCATCGATCGGCGCGTAGCGCGCCTGCTGCAAGCGATCGCATGTGACTTTCGCTACATGTCGATTTTTCGACCGGCCGATATCGTCGCACCAAGATGTTCTGCACCCCAGCGCATCGATGAAACCGGCGATGCGAATGCTCTGCCGGCCTCGTCGCCGGTATCCGGCGAGTCGACCAACCTAATGTAAGGAGATCCGACATGAAGATGCTCCGCCGTTTCCTTAGCCTTGACGACGCATTGTTCATCATGATCCTGGCGGTGCCCTGCGTGCTTGCCGTCGCTGTCGACGTGGCCACGGTCACGGAAAAAGCCACGATCATCCTCGCCCACCGGCCGGTCAAGGATGTCGACGGGAAATTGGCCGCGCAAGCCAAAAGCGACGTTACGCGGCCCGGCACCCAGGTTCGCTAGCGGGAGCAGCAACCCCCTGGCACCCGGATCAGCCCCGGCATCTCGCTGCGACATCGGCGCCGGCAGCTGACAGGGACTGCGGCGCAATCGGACTTCTTTTGCGCTTCTTGCCGCGGCGGTGGCCAAGGCGCCTCGCCCGCGCGACGGCCGGTCCCGAGGCCGCAACTCCATGCCGGCAACCGCGGACCGACCGCGCCGGCGCTTCCCCTTACAAGATCCATGATCGTCGTCAAGGCATGCGCAACGTGCCCGGGGTTGGCGGCAAGACTGCGCTTGCCCTCCTGGCCCTCGGTACGTTCGCGCTGCCCGCAAGCGCAGCGCCGTCAGCGGCAATGGAGGGGTGACCAAAGTCACCGCCCGCGGGGGCGTGCGCAGGACCTTGGTCAATAGGCGGGCGGGTCTGATCGGCGCAGGATTCCTCTCAAGCGCTTTCGAGATGCACCCGCCGCCGAGGAGGTTCAAATGCCCAACGCATGGATCGTCAGGCCGCACCAGATGCACAATCCCCGCGCACGCGCCAAGCTCGAGCGCAGCGAACTCAAGATTCTGGCCAAGGGTGACTCGTGGTTTTCGACCGGATCGTTTCCGGTATGCAACATGCTGCAGCAGATGCAGTTCTCCAAGACCGCCTGCATCGTGAATCTCGCGATCCCGGGTGACCCCGTGGCCGCAATGTCGGAGCGCATCCAAAAAGGCGAGGATGAATTCAGCTTGCAAGTCGGCGCTCCCGGCGCACGGCGCTGGGACGCGATCCTGCTGTCGGGCGGCGGCAACGATCTGATCGACGCGCTCCCCAGTCTCCTTCGGACCGGCATCGAGTCCGAGTGCGCGAGCGACTATGTGGACTCGCAGGCCTTGCACGCGCTGCAGCAGGGAATCCGCGCAAGCTATTCGCGCATCGTCGGCTTCCGCGATCGCGCCGACAGCCCCAATCGGGGCGTGCCGATCTTCGTCCACACCTACGATTACACCACGCCCAGCTCCGCGCCTGCCCGCATCTACAACCTGCTTGCGGTCACTGGCCCCTGGCTCTGTCCCCGCATGCGCGGCGTTCCGCCTCACCTCCGTACTGCCTTGAGCAACTACCTGCTCGACCGGGTTGCCCAGACCCTGTGCTCGCTGCAAGCGACCTTGCCCAACTTCATCGTCATCGACACGCGCGGTACGCTGCGCGGCGTCGCGCCCGAGACAAGTAGCCGCTGCGGAGACTGGGAAAACGAAATTCATCCCTCGCGCGCCGGCTACCGCAAGCTTGCGCCGCTGGTTGCCGGCGTGGTCGATCAACACCTGTGCCGCAAAGCCACCGTCGCGCGCCCCGCGGAAGTATCCCTGCCCGCGCCCGAGGACGCAGTCGCGTTTCGTCTTTTCTGTGCGGACGCGACGGGGATGCTGGCGCGCAACCCGCACGCCGGCATCTTGCCGAGTTTCCCCTGACCCCGCGCTTAGAGCCCGCCGGCTCCCAGGCATCGCGCGGCATCGCAGGCAAGACTCGCCCTTCGCGCCCTTGCCGCTGCTTGCCGATTCCGGATCCCCGGTACCCTGGGTGCCGGGCACGCCCGCCCCGACGCCCAGGACCGCGCCAAGCGCCGGTCGAGCCTCCTCCAGCCCTGGTCACCGCTCCCTCGGTCCGCGGTTGCGTCAAGCTCCCCAGTTGCGCACAACGCGGCGCTCGGCGATGCGCACTGCTAGCGTGTCCATGACCGGTGCCGTGCCGGCTCAGGCGACTGCGGCCTCCCGCGCTCGGCTGCGGGCTGCTGCACCGAGGGTCGCAAGTGGGAGGGCTCACGCTGCTGCAGCAGCGCCTCGCGCGCCGCGACGAGCGGCATCGCGCGCACGAAATCAAGCGTCTGGGCAGCCAGCGTCCGGTCCTGCTCGTCCTCGGAGCGCGCCAGCGCGCTTGCCACCTCGCGCCAGGCTTGCAGCACCGCGACTTGGGTTGCCACAGAGACTTGGCCCAGCCGCGCGCTCCAGGGTGCGCACTCCTGCTGGTGCACATAGTGGTACCAAGGCGTACCGGCCCGGTACGGCTCGCCGCGTGACTGGCGCCAGGTCGCACTTGCGGCAATCCCGCGTTCCATGAGGCGCTCGGCAAATGCCTGCCGCCAGCGCGTCAGGTCCGCCATATAGGGACGCAGGCGTTGCCCGTCCCGGCCCTGGGCCCGCACGACCAGATGCACGTGTGCGCGCGTGGATCGCGGATCGGTCGAAGGCTCATGCAGGACCATCGCGAACTTGTTGCGGGTAAATTCGCCGCGCGCGAAGTCGCGCGCCGCGCCAAGAACCGCCCACGGATCGGTAGCCGGCGGCATGGACAGCATGAGCTGGAAGGCCTCGCGCCGCTGCGAGAGCCATGGGATCTCGGCCCCTGCCAGGCGCCACTCCTGTCCCAGGTCTTTCAATGCCTGCGGGCCGAGCGCCAATTCTCCCCGCTCGTCCTCCAGCGCGAGCGCGCCGCGACGGCTGATGTAGCACAGGTGTTCGCTGATCGCCCGCATCCCGCGCCCGCCTCCGGCCACCTTGACCACGACCTCGGGCGCCCGCTGTACCAGCGCCCGCAGCCTTGCGCGCACCTGCTCGCCGCAGAGTAGGCCCGGCATGCCGATGCGCAGGCCTTGTGCGGCGCTGCCGTATTTCCTCCCCTTCGGGTAGAACAGGCGTTCGCCCCACATGCCGAGGGCCGCGTCAACGAGCGCTCGCCTCACCGCCCTTGACCCTTCGCAGCTCGCGCGTCCGCCTTGATCCCGTGCGCCGGCCTATCCTCGTGCGCTCGACCTCCGCGAGCACCGCTGCGGCGCGCGCCAGATGCTGGCGCACAAGACCGATGGCCCCCGCAAGGCCCTCGCCCTGGCTCTGGGCACCGTGCTCCGGCGCGCCATCTTGCAGACGAAGTGCCAGGCTGAGGTTGCGGCCGATCCATGCCAACTGATGGTTGGACTCGGTCAAAGCTTGCACAGCGTCCTTGCCGGCAACCGATGCGCACCCGCTTTCGGCGGCAAGGAGCATGGCGCCGACGTAGCGCGATCCCGACATGCCTGCGGCCGCGGTTTGCCGGCGCAAGGCCGTGCGTTCGACGGCTTGCAATCGGATGGTGAAGCCCTTGCGCGGCACCCCGACGGCTTGCTCGCGTGCCGCCGGCTCCGACCTTGCGTCAGCTCGCGTCTTGACTTGTACCGGTGGCTCCCCGATCGCCGAGGCCACCAGTTCGCGCACGACCGTCGCCTTGGCCCTGCCACGCAGTGCGCACCAGCGATCAAACGGTTCGGCCAGATGCAGCAAATCGACGTTGAAGATTCGGCGCGCCACGGGCAGTCCAACGATTCCAATGGATCGATGAACTGTGCCACGAGGCTCTGCGCCAATGCCATACTGCAATCGCGCTTGTCGGGACGCCGACACCCGCATGTCATGTGGGTCGGTCATGCTCCCTCCCGAAAATCGAGCGACGCATCCGCAAGGCAGCGACAGCGCCTGGGTCCATTCCCGGCGCCGATGGCGCGAATACGCTGATCCAAACGCCCGCTGCGTGCCCCTCCGCCAGCGCCACCACGCTGCCCGGACCTCGCATCAGCGCCTGCCTCGCTCGCGCAACGGCGCCGCACGCAGACGGCGCGATAAGGCGTACCGTACGCGATACGAATGCATTGCATGCCCGCTGCCCTCACGTCCTCCGGTCATTGGCCACCCATGCCGCATACCTCCGCCGAACTCTCTCCGGCCGCATTGCAGCAGGAAAATGCGCTGCTCGAAGCTCTGGTGGAGCAGCGTACCGCGGAGCTGGTGCATGCCAACAAGACGCTCTCCACCGCGCTCCAGGAGTTTCGTCTCTTGGTGCAGCAGGCGCCGCTGCCCATCGCCATGCTTGACCGCAACATGCGCTACATCGCGACCAGCCAGCGTTGGGTCAGCGCATTCGGCAGGGGTCACAGCCATCTGGAGGGGCTGAGCCACTACGACGTGCATCCGGATATCCCGCAGGAGTGGATTGCCGTTCATCGGCGCAGCCTGGCCGGGGAACAGGTCACCAAGGACGAGGACCTCTGGGTGCAGGCCGACGGCACCAAGGTCTGGCTCCGGTGGGCGGTCAGCCCCTGGCGCAACGAGCAGGGGGAGGTCGGCGGCATAACCATCTTTACCGAGGACATCACGCAGCGCAAGCAGGCCGAAGAGCTGCGCCTGTTGCGCACCGAGATGGAATTGCTTGCCAACCGGCAGATCGCCGCGCAGACGGTTGCCGCGATCGCGCACGACATCAATCAGCCGCTGAACTCGGTTTCCGTGTATACCGGGACAGCGCTCAACATGCTGCGCGCCGGCGCGAACCAACCGGAGAAGCTCGAGCGCGTACTCCAAGGCGCGGTCAAGCAGGCGCAGCGCGCCGGCCGGACCTTGCAGGAGTTGCTCAACTTCCTGCAACAGGGCGAGCTCACCTCGGAGCCGGTCGACCTGGAAGCCATCGTGCGCGATTCCCTTACGATCGCCGCCGACAGCAGCGTTTTTGCATGCCAACCAGTGATCGACCTGGAGCAGGACCTGCGGCCGGTCCAGGCCAATCGCCTGCAACTGCAGAAGGTCCTGGTCAACCTGCTGCAAAATGCCAATCAGGCCATCCGCGATGCGGGGATGACCTCCGGCGGCATCCGCATAACCGCGCGAACCGCGGCGGCGGGCAATTGTGTGCAGCTAACGGTGCACGACGACGGCCCGGGCCTGGATCGCGAAACCGCCAAGCACATTTTCGAGCCCTTCTTCACGACCAAGCCCAAGGGCATAGGCCTGGGCCTGGCGATCAGTCGGGCGCTCGTCGAGGCGCACGGCGGGCAACTCTGGGTGGACTTGGAGCCCGGTCCTGGCGCGAAATTTCACTTCACCGTGCCCTTTGCGCCGTAGGTGGCGCAATGCGACGCTCCAAGCACCCTGCCCAGCGGACCTTTGCTGCACGTTCGCTCCGCATGCCCGCGGCGAGCCCTCCTTGGCGCGCGCCGGCTACCGGCCCGGCGATGGTGTGATGGGTCGCGGTGCCTGTACCCATCGCCTGGCTGCCGCCAGGTCGTAGGCCTGGGCGAGGCGTCTTGCTTGGATCGGACCGACGGTCTGGTCCATCGAAGGCGACTCGGGTCGAGCGGTCGGACCTGCGCCCGGCTCGCTCAGGCCTTTGCCGCGAGCCGCGCTGCGAGCGTCTCGCCGAACCGACCGAATTGCTCCCAGAACGTCGAGTCGCCAAAGGACGGGTGCTGCAACACAAGCCGCAGTCCTTGCGTATCCAAGCGCATTTCGAAGTCGATACCGCTCGAGGAGGTTTGGCCCACCCCTTTGGGCCAGTGCAGCAGCATGGACCGCAGGCCGTCGTCGAGCCAGCCGCACCGCACTTGCGGGCCGGCTAAAACGACGAACGCCTTCTGGAACTCCGGACTATTGCTCTTTAGTTCGACTGCGCGCTGGAAGAACGCCTGCCGCGTATTGTGATCACCGGCTCCGGAGACGACGCTCGCGATCGCGCCAAATGCCCGTTCGATCACACCGACAATTTGCCCCGATTCGACGCGATACTGCCAGCGCGGCAGAATGAGCACCGCCAGCTCGGCAGCGCGAACGCTCTGGCTGACTCAGACCGCCATGGGAATCCGCGCCGCCTGGCTGCCAGCCGAATTGGCCTGGAACCGCAGGCCGGCGTCGAACCACATGCGCCAGGCGAGCATCTCTCGGCCGCCGTCGATGGTGAACTCGATGTCGCTTTGCGGGTCGCGAACAGACGGGCTCTGCGGCCCCGGGACGACGGAGCTGGTTTGCGGATTGATCTCGAAGCGCCAGCCCGCATGCCGCACCATCACGGCAAACTGCTCGTTTCGCTGGTCGCTGATCTGGCGGTTCTTGCGGATCAGCCAAACAGCAAGGGCGACGATCGCGACCAGCAGGAGCCAGAAGAGTGCCGGATTGACGGGGTGCGCGGGCTGCAAGGGGAGCAGGCCTTCGGATCAGGAACCATTCGATATGCGCGCCGCGTCACCATTTGCGTGAACTGCTGGCGGCTTCCGAGCACGCTACCTGCGGTTGATTGCCGGCGTAATGGGCGGACGCTTCCACGAGGCACCGGCACCTTGTTCGCAGCCCCGCTGCCGGCCGCTCCACGGCATGCGCGACCCGACCCGCTTTGCCCCGTGCCGCTCGGGCAGTCGCTAGCCGGCAAGGGCATCAGCGCAGGTCATCACCGTCGCGCAACGCGAAGGCCCCAGCCTTCACGAGCGCGGCGATCTCCTTGGCGTACTTGGCAAATTGCGACGGCACAAGCAGCCTTGCGCCGCCGGCGGCATTGGCGAACTGCGGGCCCATGCGATTGGTGTTCGCATTGACGATCACGAGCGGGATTCCCTCGCTCTTGAGGCGGGCACCCAGCACTTCGAGCTCCTCGAGCACTTGCGAGCGGGTGACCTCGACCAGTTCCGCAGCTCCTGCCTCGCCGGCCGGCCTGTCCACCTGCCTTGCAACATAGGCCGGCGGCTGCACGCCGCGGCGCGAGAATTCCGTGCGTGCGACCTCGACGGCGACGTCGGTGAGGAATCCGGCGCACCAGCGCTCCATGAGCTCTTCCTCGCTCATTTCGCGAAACGACTGGGAAAGTCCCGCCCGGGCATCTTCCATCTTGGGTCGCCGCTCCTGGTAGAACAGTGCCGGCGGGCCCCGGCGGCCGTTACTGGTAGGCGCAAAGGTCCGCGCCGCCCGGCAAGACTTCAGTGCAGTGCGCAGGCCCCCGGCCCATCGGGGTGACCACAGGAGCCGCACGGCCCCGCGTGGGCGGCATGGCCGGTCGAACCCGCCGTGGCAAAGACGGAAAGCCTCTTTTCCAGCTCGGTCGAGTGGCAGCTCGGGCAGTCCGCAACGGTCCCCGGGCGCACGAGCGCTTCGAATTCGTGCCCGCACTTGCTGCACTCGTATTCGTGGATTGGCATGTATGGCTCCTAGTCTGCCGTGCGTCGGGGACCCGCCCGCAACGCCCCGCGCTGCGCATCCGGCCAGTGAACCGGCGATCACCCCTGGTCGCGCACGGCCTGCCCGCTATCCTACAGCAGGTTGCCGCGGGCAGCAGGCATTCGACGCAGGCCGCACGCGCCGCGAGGCGGGAATCTACGCCGGCGGCGTCTTGCGCACGATGCTGGTCGCCATCGCCACGACCGACGCCAGATCGCTGAGGTTGCCCGGCACGATCAGCGTGGTGCTCTCCTTGGCAATCTTGCCGAACTGGCGCACGTATTCTTCGCCGATCCGTAGCTGCATCGCCTCGATGCCGCCACGGTCGCTGAGCGCGTTGCCGACCTGGCGCAGGCCCTCGGCGGTGGCGGTGGCGACCGCCAGGATGGCGGCCGCCTGGCCCTCGGCCTCGTTGATCTGCTGCTGCTTGTTCGCCTCGGAGGCCTTGATGACGCGCTGCTTGTCGCCCTCGGCCTGGTTGATCTTGGCGTCGCGCTCGCCCTCGGACGTGAGCACCACGGCGCGCTTCTCGCGCTCGGCCCGCATCTGCTTTTCCATGGCCGAGAGCACGTCCTTGGGTGGCGTGATGTTCTTGATTTCGTAGCGCATCACCTTGACGCCCCACGCGACCGAGGCCTTGTCGAGCTCGGCCACCACGTTGGCGTTGATCGTGCCGCGGGCCTCGAAGGTGCGGTCGAGCTCGATCTTGCCGATTTCGCTGCGCAGCGTCGTCTGCGCCAGCTGCGAGATGGCGAAGTTGTAGTTCGTGATGCCGTAGGAGGCCAGATGCGGATCGAGCACCTGCATGTACAGGACGGCGTCGACCGCAACCTGGACATTGTCGCGCGTGATACAGACCTGCTCGGCAACATCGAGCGCCTGTTCCTTGAGGCTGTGGCGGTACGCCACGCGCTCGACGAACGGGATCAGGATATGGAATCCAGCCTGCAGCGTGCGGCTGTACTTGCCGACGTTCTCGACGACGTAGGCGCTTTGCTGCGGGACCACGGCCGAGGATCTGGCGACCAGGATCACCACGACAACGGCGAGCGCGATGAAGACGAAGGAGGACATCAGGGACTCCATATCAGCCGGCCTGGGATTCGGGCCGGACCGCGAGCGTGAGGCCTTGCACGCTGACGATGCGCGCCCGTCCGCCCGGGGCGATCGGTGCGCTGCCGTCGTTGCGCACCGTCCAGTAGGTCCCGCCGTGCTCGGCCTGGCAGGTTTCGCCGGGCGCCAGCGCGACGGCCAGGGTCAGCACGCCGCCGGCGGGCCCGGTGCGCACGTTCGGCGGGTGACCGCGCAAGCGGTCGTAGATCCGGCTGCGGAACGTGACCATCGAGACGATCGCCAGCACGGCGAAGATCGACCACTGGACCCATTCGGAGACGGGGGAAAAGATGCCGGTGATCAGGCCGACCACGAGCGCCGCGCTGCCGATGAACACCAGGTAGAACTGCGCGTCGACGAAGGCGAGTTCTGCGCCCAGTAGCACGGCGCCGCCGATCACCCATCCCCACCAACTCACCTGGGCTCCTCCCGTCGAGTCACGCGCCTGCGCGGCGCCACCTGCATGCCAGCGAGGCGAGTATAGACGTGCGGATCCGGACAACAGACTTCGCGATCGCGGTCCCGCGAAGTAGCGCTAGCAGTTCCTCGGCCAGATACCTGCGTTGGGCGGGCCCACGGCCGCAAACGCAAAAGGTTTTCTCTCCAAGGTGGCCCCGTGTTGGCGCACTTTCCGGATTTCCGGCGCAGACCTTGAACCGTCCTCGCGCATTGGCATCCGGCCGGTGCTGGCCGACCGCAGCGAGTTTTCTTCTAGATCGGCCGAAGCGCTCAGGACGCTCCCTCCTTCGCGCGGCGTTGCTTCATGGTTTTCCCAACGCGGCCACCGAGCTGTACATGAATTCGTAGCATCGTCACGGTAGTTTGCGATCAACGGCGACCGGCCATAGGGAGATTTCGCATGAATCGCTTTGTCTACCGCATCCACTACCAGATCGATCCACGGCGCATCGGCCACATCGCGATGAACAGCGACGAGGTCTATGCGGCTCTCAGCCGATTCTGCGCTGCCCTGCGCGGATACATGGCCGAGATCAACGCCAGCGCGGAGCTGCCCGAAGCATTGCAGCGCAATCAAAGCGCGGTTCGCGTGGTCGTGAACACACGCCTGGATTGGGCCAAGGCATCGGTGGCAATGGCTGGATTTGCCGACCGGCATGGATTGCGTGCCACCCACGTCACGGTCGCACTGGCGTCGGTACCGGCGGCCGCCAGAGCGGCACGCATGTCCCTGGGCGCCCTGCTGCAGTCGCCGCAGGCCAAGAACCCCGAGAGCTGCGCGGCGTAGCTGGCCTAGGGGCAGCGCAAGACGCGCTCTTGCGACGGCACGCCAAGATTGTCCGGGCGGCGGGCTATCGCGAGCACAGGATCGCCGGCATGCCCTCGTTCTTCCTGATGCACCTGGCCACGCTCTTGCCTCTCTGGGCGTCCCGTTCCGCGTTTGCCCGCGCGAACCAGGCGATCGTCATGACAAGCATGACGCAGGACGTTGTATTGCACGGTGCCAAGAATACCGAACTCGAGTCGCTCACCGGCTATATCACTAGGCTGGCGCAAAAGGTGGGCGTCGCTGCGCCCTACAACCAGACCATCTATCGGCTTGGGCGGGAGCGCTTCCATCCGGGCTATCAGCCGATGCGCTGTGAAGATGTT
>OKRD01000098.1 GCA_900290335.1 Burkholderiales bacterium
CAGCTGCGTGTCGTCACGCAGCTGGCGCTCGGACCGCGCGAGCGGGTGGTAATCGTCGAGGTCGGCGAGCGCTGGTGGCTGCTCGGCGTGGGAGCCGGTGGAATCACGCGCCTGGGTTCGGTGCCCAAGGGCGAGGCAAGCGCATCCGAGGTGCCGGTCGCGTCATTCGGCGCGCTGTTCGAGAAATTGCGCGGGAGAGCGCGCTGATGCGTGCCACGCGCAACTTGTCGGCGGCGGCGCTGAGCGCCCTGGTCCTCGTGTCGCTGCTGCAGCCGGCGCTGGCCCAGACCAGTCCAATCGCCCTCACCGCCGCGCCCGGGGCAGGCGGCACGACCCAGTACTCGGTGCCCATCCAGACCCTGCTGTTTCTCACCGCTCTGGGCTTTTTGCCCGCGCTGCTGCTGCTCACCACCTCCTTCACGCGCATCGTGATCGTCCTTTCGCTACTGCGCATGGCACTGGGAACGCAAACGGCGCCGCCCAATCAGGTCATCATCGGCCTTTCGCTGTTCCTGACTTTCTTCGTCATGGGGCCGACCTTCGATCGCGTCTACGAACAGGCCTACCAGCCGTTCAGCCAGCAGAAGATCTCCTTCGAACAGGCGGCCGAGCGGGCCGCGGTCCCGATGAAGGAATTCATGCTCAAGCACACCCGCGCCAACGACCTGGAACTGTTCGTGCGCATGGCGCGGATGGAGAAGACCGCGGCGGCCGTCGAGAAGCCGACCGAGCTGCCCATACGGGTCGTCATCCCGGCGTTTGCCACCAGCGAGCTCAAGACCGCGTTTCAGATCGGCTTCATGGTCTTCATCCCGTTCCTGGTGATCGACATGGTGGTGGCGAGCGTGTTGATGTCGATGGGGATGATGATGCTCTCCCCGGTGCTCGTCTCCCTGCCCTTCAAGCTGATGCTGTTCGTGCTGGCCGACGGCTGGAATCTGCTGATCGGCTCCCTGGTCGCGAGCTTCGCGCCGTAGCTGCGCAGCCTGCTCCCGGCAACGCCGTAACCCCCGTCGAGACTTCCGCAAAGATCATCATGGATCCACAAGGTGTCATAACCCTGGCGCAGCAGGCCCTGTACACGGCGGTGCTGCTGTCGGCGCCCATGCTGCTGGCGTCGCTGGTCGTAGGCCTGATCGTGTCGATCCTGCAGGCGGCGACGCAGATCAACGAGATGACCCTGACCTTCATTCCGAAGCTGCTCGCCATGATCGCGACCATGGTCATCGCGGGGCCCTGGATGATCACGTTCTTTGTCGACTTTCTGCGCCGTCTCTACCAGTCCATCCCGTCGACGATCGGCTGAGCGCTGCCACCTGCGGCCTTCGCCATGCTGCTGACCAGTTCCCAAATCGCCGCCTGGGCGGGCTATGTCTTCTGGCCCCTGGTGCGCATACTCGCGCTCGTTGGCACCGCGCCCGTACTTTCGCACCGTGCCATTCCCGTCCGCGCCAAGGTTGCGGTCGGGGTGGCCATTGCCCTGGTACTGGCGCCCGCGCTGCACGCGCCCCCGCTGGGCGAATCCTTGAACGCGGTTTTCTTCGAGACGCTGGTGCGCAACGTGCTCGTCGGCGCGACCCTGGGCTTTGCCATTCGCATCCTGTTCTCGGGCGTCGAACTCGCCGGCCAGATGATCGGATTGCAGATCGGCCTGTCCTTTGGCGGATTCTTCAACCCCGAGGCCACCGACACCGACAATCCCGTCGGCAATTTCGTATCGCTACTGGTGCTGTTGATCTTCCTCGCCATGGACGGACACCTGATGGTGCTCTATGGACTGCGCCAGAGCTTCGAAATCTTCCCGATCGCCGACGACGGTCCGCGCCGGCTGGCGTTCGATGCCATCGCCGGGCTCGGTGCGCAGGTGTTCTCCATAGCGTTGTCGATATCGCTTCCCATCCTGGCGGTGATGCTGCTCATCAACGTCGTCCTGGGCGTGATGGCGCGCGTCTCGCCGCAACTGAACCTGTTCGCCGTCGGGTTTCCCATCACACTTTGCGCAGGCATGGTGGTGCTGTTTCTCTTCATACCGCACCTGGAGGCGCCCATACGGGCCACCCTGGAGCGCACCTTGTCGATCTGGCCCGGAGGATAGGCCGACCCCGCGGCGAGAGCTAGAATCGGTCCACCGTTCCCTGCGCTCGGGACCCCAGGAGCGTCTCGCGAGGCAACCATACCGATATGACTGACTCCCGCACCGGTGCCCGGATCCTGGTAGAGCAACTCCTGCTGCAAGGAGTCGACCGCCTGTTTTGCGTACCTGGGGAAAGCTACCTCGGCGTGCTCGATTCGCTGATCGACACGCCCAGTCTGCGGCTCATCGTAAATCGTCACGAATCGGGGTCGGCGTTCATGGCCGGCGCCTACGCTCGCCTTACCGGGCAGCCCGGGGTCGCCTACGTCACCCGGGGGCCCGGTGCCTGCAATGCCGCCATTGGCATACACCACGCCCATCAGGACTCGCTGCCCGTGGTGCTGCTGGTTGGTCAGGCGCCGACCGACGTTCTGGAGCGGGAGGCATTTCAGGAGATCGACTGCCGCGGCCTCTTCGGGTCGATGTCCAAGTGGGTTGCGCAGATCGACCGTGCCGACCGAATTCCCGAGTTCCTTGCTCGCGCGTTCCAGACGGCCACCAGCGGACGCCCCGGGCCGGTCGTACTGGCGCTGCCCGAGGATGTACTGGAGCAGGGCACGCGCGCCGATGATGCGCGCTGCCATCAGGCGGTGCAGGCGGCCCCGAGCGACACGCAGATCGCCGCGCTGCGCCGCATGCTGGGCAAGGCGCAGCGGCCGATCGTGCTCGTCGGGGGGCCCGGATGGAGCGCCGCTGCCAGCGAGAACCTGCGGGGCTTCGCCGAAGCCAATCGACTGCCGGTCGCCTGCGCGTTTCGTTTCCAGGACGTATTTGACAATCGGCATCCGAACTACATCGGCGAGGTCGGCCTGGGGATCAATCCGCAGCTGGCCGAGCGGCTCCGTCGCGCCGACCTCGTGCTGGCGCTTGGCGCGCGACTGGGCGAGGCCACGACCGGCGGCTACACCTTGCTGCAGGCACCGGTGCCGACCCAGGCGCTGGTACACGCCCACGCCGGCCTGGCGGAACTCGGGCGCGTCTACCAGGCCGACCTGATGATCAACACCGGGATGCCGCAGCTCGCGGCGCGCCTAGCGATGATGACGCCCATCGACGAGCCGGTATGGGCCGGCGGGCTGGCGCAGGCGCGCGCGGAACTCACGGCGTGGCAGCAGCGGCCCGCGGTATTGCTGCGCCATCCGCCCAAGCTCGATCTCTGGGAGCTGGTGCAGCACTTGCGCTCGGCGCTACCCAACGATGCGATCGTCTGCAACGGCGCCGGAAACTTCGCCGCATGGCTCAATCGTTTCTTCCCGTACCTTGCACCGGGAACGCAGCTAGCGCCCACCAGCGGCAGCATGGGCTACGCGGTCCCTGCCGCGATTGCTGCCAAGATCAGCGCCCCCGACAAGACGGTGGTTTGCCTCAGCGGTGACGGCGACTTCCTCATGACCGCGCAAGAGCTGGCAACCGGCTGCCAATACAGCGCCGGGGTCGTGTTTCTCGTCTTCAACAACGGCATGTACGGGACCATCCGCATGCACCAGGAGCAGCGCTTCCCGGGCCGGGTGATCGGCACATCCTTGACCAATCCCGATTTTTGCCAGCTCGCAACCGCGTACGGCGGCATCGGGCTGCGGGTGACGCAAACCGCCGAATTTGCACCGGCGCTGGCCGAGGCCTTGGCAAGCGTACGCAGCCGCCGCCTGCCTGCGCTGATCGAGCTCGTCTGCGATCCGCAGTTGCTGTCGCCATCGGTCAGCATCGACGATCTGCGCGCCGCGGCGGCAGCAAAGCCCGGCATAGCGTCGCCGCGGCCGTAGTTCCGCCTCCCCCGGCGCCTGCTTGCCATCAAGGGCCGGGCAGACCGCGCGGCGACGGCGCGCCAGCTGCTGCGACCAGGTCGCCGATGCGAATGCGCCGGCCCGGTACCTCTGTGAAACCGCTCATGCCGTCGGCCGCGCGCGGCTGTTCATGTGCTTCGAGCAGGGCGAGGGCGGCTTCGTCCGGCAGCCCGACAGCGATCGGGGTCAACCCTTCCCCGGCGTCGGGGGAGGCCCGCCCGGCGACAAGATCGGCAAGCAGTGCCTCGAGCGCAAATGCCTGGCGGCAGGAGCGATTGCCTACCAGGCACGGCAACCGCACGCAGCGCGCGTCGATGATCTGCCGGCGCGAACCCTCCACCAGCAAGAGCTCGCACATCGCGACACAGGCCCCGCCGGTCGACTGCGGCCACGGTCCGGACGGCAGGCCGGCATCCACCGTGCTGGCAAACACCAACTTCGGCGGCGCGGTCTGGAACCGGCACGCGTCGAGCAAGGCGCGCGTCGTATCGATGCTGTGCAGCAACGCCGTGTCCAGATCGGCCAGCGGCGGGCCAAGCGCCACGCCCGCGCCCAGCGCCGAAAGGTGAAACACACTGTCCGTGGACGCACCCATCATGCGCGCGAGAAAGCGCGACTGCTCGTAGTCGCCCCTGACGTACTCGATCCGGCTGTCAAGAAACAGTTCGGCCGGCTGGGTGCGGTCGACCGCGATGATCCGCCGCACGGGCGTCGGGTCGCCGTCGCCGCGCCGGAGCGTGCCGTGCGCAACGATTGCCCGCAGCACCGATTGCCCGAGCGCCGTTCCGGCGCCAGTGACCACGACCTGCATCGTCAGAGGCCCGCGCCGCCCGAAGGGCGCATCCCCGAAAGCGCAAACGAGGGCGCTGCCGCCAGGCCCAGAATGATGCCGACGATCCCATACAGTGCGCTGGCGGCCAGGCCTAGGTCCGCCGGCAGTCCCACCAGGGGAAATGCCGCCAGCGCCACCAGTTCCCGCGCGCCGAAACCCCCGTAGCTCAGCGGCAGCGCGCCGGCCACGAAGATCGGCGCTGCCACCGCCTGGACCTGCCAGTACCCGGCCGTGCCACCGGCGGCGATCGCGCAACACCACAGGGTCAGCGCACACAGCGCCTGCACCACCAGGGAACTCCACAGCGAGCGACCCAGCGCAGTACGCTGGGCCACGGCCAACTCGTGTAGCTGGCAAACGCGATTCCACCAGCGCGTCGCGAGTGCGGCAATGCCGTGCGCCCCGGCATCCGCGGGATCGGGCGACGCCACGCGGCGCGGCCGCAACGGCAGCCAGGGGATGGCGCAAACCAGCGCCAGGGCGACCAGATATCCCCACAGCAGCTGCCTCGAGGCCGCCAACGTCGCCCCGCCCGGCATGGCCGCCGGCAGGGAATCGGCCCGCAGTTCCGCGGGCAAACCCAGCGCGAAAACCAGGCCGATGCCCGAAAGCAGCGACAGGACGAACAGGATCCACAGGCCGCTGAGGCGGTCGAGCAGCACGGTCAGCGCCGAAACCCCCAGCGGATTGCCCAGCCCTTGCAGGCGAACGCTGCGTAGGGCGTCACCGCCCAGCGTCGCACCCGGAAGCAGCACGTTCACCGTCATGCCCTGCGCGTACGCCAGGGCCAGCGCGCGCGTGCGCACGCGCAGCCCGAAGATGCGTGCAATGGTCTCCCAGCGCAGCACGGACACCCATTGCGAGGCGGCCGCCGCCAGCACGGCGCAGCAAAGCCAGACCGGGTCGACTGCGGTCAATTGCCGCCGCAGCCGTTCCGGGCCGACGAACCAGACGGCGACCGCCATCAAGGCGACGGCGGCAACGACGCGCACGGCAAGGCGCAGGGGCTTGGACCGCAGAATCTTCTCCCCCTACCGCACCGGGCGCCGGTCGCTGTCGTCGCGGCGCAGGACGTACTGGCGCCGGCCCTGGGGCTCGTGATAGATGCGCGTGAGCAGCTCACCGAGCACGCCGGTTGCCAGCAGTTGCACGCCGATCAGCGTCAGCAGCGTTCCCAATAGCAGCAAGGGGCGCCCGCCGATGTCGTGCCCGAAAACCAGCTTCTCGAGGGCCAGATACACCAGGGCTGCACCGCCGACGCCGATGAAGGCGAAGCCGACGCCGCCGAAAGCATGCAGCGGACGGTGCAAGAAACGCATGGAAAACTGGATCCACAGCAGGTCGAGGAGCACGCGAAAGACGCGGTCGATTCCGTAGTTGGATTTGCCGCGCGTGCGCGCATGGTGCAGCACCGGCACCTCGACCATGCGCGCCCCCGCCTCGACCGCCAGCGCCGCAATGAAACGGTGCGTCTCCCCGTACAGGCGCACGTTCTCGAGAATCGCATGCCGGTAAACCTTGAGTGCGCAGCCGTAGTCGTGCAGGCGCACTCCCGTGACGGAGGAGATCAGGCGGTTGGCGATCCAGGACGGAAGTTTGCGCGACCAGGTCCGGTCCTGTCGCTGCTTGCGCCAGCCCGAGACGACATCAACCTCCGGGTTCGCATCCATCAACTCGAGCAGGCGGGGGATTTCGACCGGGTCATTTTGCAGGTCGCCGTCGAGCGTCACCACGTACTGTCCCAGCGCGTGGTCAAACCCGGCCTGCAAGGCAGTCGACTGGCCATAGTTGCGGATCAATGCCAGCGGGCGCAGCCACGACCGCGCCTGCGCGAGGGTCCGTAGAATTTCGCGCGAGCCGTCGCTCGAGCCGTCATCGATCAACAGCAGCTCGAAGGATCGCCCCGTGGGAGCAAGGGTCGCCCCTACCCGGTCCACCAGCTCGCGCAGGTTGTCAGCCTCGTTATAGACCGGGATCACCACGGAAACATCGATGGTGCGTCCCGCGCCGGCGGTCCACTCGCCGGGCCCCTGTTTTTCGGAAGCGCCGGTCTGCCCACGGTCCGCAAGGGTTGCTGTATTTGCCATGAGAGTCCTGATTGCGGCCCGCACGATAAGCGCATCGGGAGCCAGCGCGCAATGATAGGCGCTATCGGCCCTGATCCACCAAGGCCTTGCGCAGGTGCGCGCCGGGCCATCCACGGCTTGCGCCAGCTTGGCCCAGGCCGCCGGGCCGCCGCGATAGAATTGCCGCCATTCAAACCGCGCCCTAGCGCTCGCATCCCAGGTCCTGGGAGGGCGGGCTCCGGGTCGATTCGAGGAATCCTATCCATGAAGCTCACGGTTATCGGAACCGGCTACGTAGGCCTGGTAACCGGCGCCTGCCTGGCCGACGTCGGCAATCACGTCCTGTGCCTCGATATCGACAGGAGCAAGATCGCCCGACTGAACGCCGGTGAAGTGCCGATCCACGAACCCGGACTCGATGAGGTGGTGGCGCGCAACCGTCATGCAGGCCGGATGGAGTTCACCTCGGACTACGACCGCGCGGTCACCGACTGCGACATCTTCTTCATTGCGGTGGGCACGCCGACCGACGAGGACGGCTCGGCGGACGTGCGCCACGTGGAAAGCGCCGCGCGCGAGCTCGGCCGGCGCCTGACGCGCAAGGCGCTGGTCGTGGTCAAGTCCACGGTACCGGTCGGGACTCACGTGCTGGTTGCCAACGCGCTGCGGGAGGAACTGCTGGCGCGCAAACGCGACGTCGAATTTTCGGTGGCGTCGAACCCGGAATTTCTCAAGGAAGGCGCGGCGGTTCCCGATTTCATGCACCCCGATCGGATCGTGATCGGCACCGACAATGCCGAGGCAATCGAGACGCTGACCAAGCTCTATGCGCCCTTCAACCGCAATCGCGACCGCCTGATCGTGCTCGACGCGCGATCCTCGGAGCTGGCCAAATACGCGGCCAATGCGATGCTGGCGACGCGCATCTCCTTCATGAACGAACTGGCGCGCCTGGCCGAGAAGCTCGGCGCCGATATCGAACGGGTGCGCCATGCGATCGGCGCCGATCCGCGCATCGGGCCCAGCTTCCTGTATGCGGGAGCCGGCTACGGTGGCTCGTGCTTCCCCAAGGACGTGCGCGCCCTGCTGGCGATGGCGCGAGAGAACGTTTTGTCGGCGCGCGTGCTGTCCGCCGTACACGAAGTCAACGAAGAGCAAAAGCACGTGCTGAGCACCAAGCTGCGCGATGCGCTCGGGGGCGACCTGCGGGAGCGGGTGATCGCCGTCTGGGGGCTGGCGTTCAAGCCCAACACCGATGACGTGCGCGAGGCGCCGAGCCTGGTGCTGATTCGCAACGCCATTGCCGCCGGCGCCAGCGTGCGGGCGTATGACCCGCAGGCCTGCGAGACCGCGCGCGCGGCGCTGGCCGACGAGGGGCGCAAGATCACGTTCTGCGAAAGCGCCGAAGCGGCCTGCTCCGGTGCCGATGCCCTGGTCGTCGTGACCGAATGGCTGGAATTTCGCAGTCCCGACTTCGCCGCGCTTGCCATGCAGTTGCGTGCGCGGGTGCTGGTCGACGGCCGCAACTTGTACGATCCCCGCTCCGTGCGCGCCGCCGGACTGCACTACGAAGGTATCGGGCGCAGCGCATGAGTCCAGCCAACGGCGGACGCGGCGTGGTTCTCGTCACCGGCTGCGCCGGGTTCATTGGTCACGCGGTTGCGCGTGCCTTGCTGCGACGGGGCGAGCGCGTGATTGGGCTCGACAACCTCAATGGCTACTACGATCCTGAGCTCAAGCGCGCGCGGCTCGCGACCATCACGGAGCCGGGATTTGCGTTTTTGCACGCCGACCTGGTCGACCGAACCGCATTGGCGCAGCTGTTTGCCGCCCACCGGCCCACGCGCATCGTGCATTTGGCGGCGCAGGCCGGCGTGCGCTATTCGTTCGAGAACCCGCAGGCCTACGTCGATAGCAACGTCGCCGGCTTTGTAAATCTGCTCGAGTGTGCGCGCACCGCCGGTGCGATCGAGCACTTCGTGTACGCCTCGTCCTCGAGCGTCTACGGCGCCAACACCAAGCAGCCGTTTTCGATCGACGATGCGGTCGAGCAGCCTATCAGCCTGTACGCCGCGACCAAGCGCGCCGACGAGCTGATCGCCTACGTCTACGCCGTCCAGTTCCAACTGCGGCTGACCGGCCTGCGCTACTTCACGGTCTACGGGCCCTGGGGCCGTCCGGACATGGCGCCGCTGAAGTTTGCGCGGGCAATCTTCGAGGGCAAGCCCATCGAGGTCTATGGCGAGGGGGACATGCGGCGCGACTTCACCTATATCGAGGACATCGTCCGCGGCACGCTGAGCGCGCTGGACGATACGGCGCAGTTCGGGGCTGTCGGCCATCGGATCTACAACCTGGGCAACAATCACCCCGAAGCGCTGCTGCGTTTCATCGAAGTCCTGGAGCAGGCGATCGGCAAGTCCGCGCACAAGGTCCTGCGGCCCATGCAACCCGGCGACGTGCGCGCCACGGCCGCCGATATCGAGGCGACCACTCGCGACCTGGGATGGCGTCCGACGACCGGCATCGAAGCCGGTCTGGCGCAAACGGTCGACTGGGTGCGGCAGTTCTACCGCTACTAGCGTCCTGCCGCCCACGCGGCGCCGCCGCACTACTCTAGCGACCAATGGCAATTGGCCGCCAAGGCAACAAACTCCTCTTCCTGCGCCATGATCTTGGGCAGGGCGGCCGCCGGCTCCCGGACCAGTGTCAGCGTCCCGGCATTGCGCGGCAAACCGTAGAAGTCGGCCCCGTAGAAGCTGGCAAACGCTTCCAGCCGGTCCAGAGCACCGGCGTCCTCAAAGGCCTGCGCATACATGGGCAGCGCCGCCGGGGCGGTAAAGCAGCCGGCGCAACCGCAGGCCGATTCCTTGTCGCCGCGGGGATGCGGCGCGCTGTCGGTGCCGAGGAAGAACCGTGGACTGCCGCTCGTCGCCGCACCCACCAGCGCCTGGCGATGGCGCTCGCGCTTGAGCACCGGCAGGCAGTAGAAGTGCGGTCGAATGCCAGCGGATCCATCGGCGCCCAGAAACATCGCATTGCGGTTAAAAAGCAGGTGATGGGCGGTGATCGTGGCGGCGATCCGGCCGGGGGCTTCGCGCACGTATTGCACCGCATCGCCCGTCGTGACGTGCTCCAGCACGATGCGCAGCGCCGGAAAATCGCGCCGCAGCCGAAGCAGGACCTCGTCGAGGAAGATCCGCTCCCGGTCGAACACGTCGACCTCGGGGCGTGTCACTTCGCCGTGCACCAGCAGCGGCATATCGAGGCGCTGCATGCGCTCGAGCACCGCCGCACAATCGGCGATCGAGCGGACGCCCGCGTCCGAATGGGTTGTTGCCCGCGCCGGATACAGCTTGACGCCGTGAATGACGCCGCTCTCGCGGGCGCGGTCAATCTCGTCGGGCGCCGTTGCGCTGGTCAGGTACAGGGTCATCAAGGGTTCAAAGGCATGCTCGGCGGGGAGCGCCCCCAGTATCCGCGCGCGGTATGCGAGCGCCTGCTCCACCGTCGCCACCGGCGCGCGAAGATTGGGCATCACGATGGCGCGCCCAAAACTGCGCGCGCTGAAGGGCAGCACCGCGGCCATCGCCGCCCCGTCCCGCAAGTGCAGGTGCCAGTCGTCCGGCTGCTGGATGGTCAGCCTTTGCACTGCGCTCGTGTCGGCCATGGTCTCCGCGTGAATTTGGTTGGGAAATCAGGCCGCAGCAAGGCCCGGCTCGGGTTCGCCCTCGTGCTGCTGCAAGGACCACATGCGCGCGTAGGCGCCGCCGTGCGCCAGCAGGGCCGCATGATCGCCGCTCTCGACGATCCGGCCATGATCCATCACCAGGATCTGATCGGCCGCCACCACGGTTGATAGCCGGTGCGCGATGACCAGCGTGGTGCGCTGTGCGCTCGCCGCATTGAGCTCGTCCTGAATCGCAATTTCCGTGCGGGTATCGAGCGCCGAGGTCGCCTCGTCGAAGATCATCAGTGCCGGGTCCTTCAACAGCGTCCGGGCGATCGCCACCCGCTGCTTCTCGCCGCCCGAGAGCTTGAGTCCGCGCTCGCCGACCGTCGTACGGTAACCGTCGGGCAGGGACTGGATGAATTCGTGAATATGCGCGGCGCGCGCCACCGCGACGACCTGGTCATGCGTGGCCACCGGCCGGCCATAGGCGATGTTGTATTCAATGGATTCGTTGAACAGCACGGTGTCCTGCGGAACGATGCCGATGGCGGCGCGCAGCGAGTGCTGCGTCAGCTCGCGGATATCCTGGCCATTCAGGAGCACGGCGCCGCCCTGGACATCGTAGAAGCGGAATAGCAACCGCGCCAGGGTCGATTTTCCGGCACCCGTGGCGCCGACCACCGCGCAGGTCGTGCGCGGCGGGATCGTAAAGTCGACCCCGTGCAAGATCCTGCGCCGCGAGTCGTAGCCAAATTCCACGTGCGCGAAGCGCACCTCGACCGAGCGGTCGCCCGAGGAGGGGAACAACAGCGGGTGTGCGTCCGGGCGGTCCGCAATCTCGTGATCCTGCAGCAGCAGCCGGAACATGCGGTCCATGTCGGTTAAGGACTGGCGGATCTCGCGGTATATGACCCCCAGGAAATTCAAGGGAACGTACAGCTGCAGCATGAAGGCATTTACCAGCACCAGGTCGCCGATCGACATCGCGCCGCTGTGCACGCCGAGCGCGGCCCGCCACAGCATCCCGGTCAAGCCGACGGCGATGATTGCCTGCTGGCCGCCGTTGAGGAAGTTGAGCGAGCGCTGCACCCGCAGGGCCGCGCGCTCCTGCTGGGACAAGGTCGCGTCGTAGCGCCGCGCCTCGAATTCCTCGTTGTTGAAGTACTTGACGGTTTCGTAGTTGAGCAAGGAATCGACGGCGTTGGAGGAGGCCTTGGCGTCGAGTTCATTGACCTGGCGCCGATAGCGCGTGCGCCAATTGGTGACGACCAGCGTGAAGGCGATGTACAGTGACAGGCTGATAGCGACGATCCCTGCGAACCAGATCTCGTAGTGCGTCAGCAGGTAGCCAAATACCAGGCTGATCTCGACCAGGGTCGGAAGAATCGAATACAGGGTGTAGCTCACCAGCGAGGCGATGCCGCGCATGCCGTGGTCGATCTCGCGCGTTACCGCGCCGGTGCGCCGCTCCAGGTGAAAGCGCAGCGACAGCTCATGCAGGTGGCGGAACGTCTTGAGCGCCAGCGTGCGCACCGCCGACTGGGTGACCTTGGCGAAGAAGAACTCGCGCATTTCCGTGAACAGCGACGTTGCCAGGCGCAAGGCGCCGTAGGCCACTACCAGGGCAACGGGCACCACCGCGACCTGCAGCGCGGCCGGGACCGTCAAGGCATCGACGATATGCTTGAGCAAGATGGGTACGCCGACCACCGCCACCTTCCCCAGCACCAGGCACAGGACCGCAAGCACGACACGCCCGCGGTACGCCCAGAGGTATGGCAGCAGCGAGCGCAGCGTCTGCAGATCCTTGCGCGGCTGCCCCGGCTCGGCCATCGGCCCGCGGTCATGTCCCGCAAATGCCCTTACCCCACGCATGACAATCCCATCCTCGCTGGCGCGGCGCCGGTGGCGGCGACGCCTTCGTCCCCGATCGCCACCCTTGACAGATGGGGAGCGCGGCCCCAAATTGCAAGCCCGATCCGTCGCGCCCGGTGCGCGGCTTGCCGCAAGCTATTATCGCGCGTTGGCCGCGCGTGTCACGGATTTACGGAATCGAGACCCACGATGTCGATAAGCTTGCCCGATGAGGATCCGGTTCTGCGGGTTGTCCCCATGCCCGCCGACGCGAACGCCCATGGCGACGTGTTTGGCGGGTGGATCATGGCGCAGGTCGATATCGCCGGCGGCATCCGCGCCGCGCGCCGCGCTAACGGTCGCGTCGCGACGGTGGCCGTGAACAGCTTCGTGTTCAAGGAGCCGGTTTTCGTCGGTGATGTGCTGTCCCTTTACGCGCGCATCTTGCGCACCGGCCGAACCTCGGTGACCGTCGACGTGGCGGCCTATGCCGAGCGCAGCCGCATGAGCGCGGATGTCGTCAAGGTTACCGAGGCGACCTTGGTGTNNGGCGCCCCCGCGTCTTGCCGCCGCTCGAGCCGGGAACCGCGGACGGCTACGGCAGCCGTACTCCTCACGCCGGCAACGCATGACGCTCACCAGCGACCCCAAGGTTGCCGCGCCGCAGGACGATGCGGCCTGCGGGGCGGTCGCGATCACGGAATGGCGCCACCGCGACGGCGCCTTCGCCCGCACCGACGCCGCGCTGGCGGTGGAGGCGCCGATCGCCCTCGAATACAACGGCATCGCCCATGCGGTGATGCTGGCAACGCCGCGCGACCTGGAGGATTTCGCCCTTGGATTCTCCCTGGGCGAAGGCATATTGCGCGATGCCGCCGATCTGTACCGCGTCGAGATACAGCCCGCGGCGCCGGGTCTGACCCTGGCGCTCGAGGTGGCCGCCGGTGCCTTTGCCGAACTCAAGCAGCGGCGCCGTACGCTGGCGGGCCGCACCGGCTGCGGCATCTGCGGCACCGAGAGCCTGGACCAGGTGCTGCGTCCCCTGCCGGAGCTGGCCCTTGCCAACTGGCGTCTGTCGACCGCGGCGCTGGCCAAGGCCACTGCCGCCCTGGCGGCGGCACAGCCGCTGCTGCAGCAGACCGGCGCCACCCATGGCGCCGCATGGTGCGCGCTGGACGGCTCGCTGCTCCAGGTGCGCGAGGACGTTGGCCGGCACAACGCCCTGGACAAGCTCGTGGGCGCGCTCCGGCGCGCCCACGCACCGACCGACCGGGGCTTTGCGCTCATCACCAGTCGCGCCAGCGTCGAAATGGTGCAAAAGGCCGCGACCGCCGGCATCAGCGTGCTGGCGGCGGTCTCGGGTCCGACCTCGCTGGCGGTGGAGGTGGCGCGACGCTGCGGGCTCACCCTGATCGGCTTTGCGCGCGGCGCGAATTTTTCCGTGTACACGCACCGCGCGCGGATTGCCGATGCTCCGCCCTGATGCCCTGCGCCTTACCCGACAAGCGTGTTGCCTAGTTCCCCGATGCCATCGATGCGGATGCGCACGCGGGCGCCGTCCTTCATCGATCCGACGCCGAGCGAGGTGCCGCAGGCAATCACGTCCCCGGGTTGCAGGGTCATGTCACCGGAGATTCTGCTGACCAGGGTCCGAGGTGGGAAGATCATGTCCGCTAGCGGATAGTTCTGACGCTCGACGCCATCGAGGGTCGTCACAACGCGGGCGCTCGCCCAGTCGAGCGTGGTGGAGATCGCCGGCCCCAGGCAGCTGAACGTGTCAAACCCCTTGGAGCGGCACCATTGCGCGAAGTTGGGGTCCTCGCCAATAAGGTCCGCGGCCGTGACATCGTTCACGCAGGTGTAGCCGAAGATGTATCGATCGGCATCGGCCTCGGAGACGTTCGAACATTCCCTGCCGATGACCACTCCCAGTTCCCCTTCGAACACGATCTTGCCGGCGTAGCGGGCCGGACGGTGGATCGCCCCACCGGTTCCGATCACCGAGGTTGCGGGCTTGAGAAAGAAGAGCGGGTGCAGCGGCACCGCCTTGCCGAGTTTCTCGGCGAGCGCCCGGAAGTTGTTCCAGAGCGCGACGATCTTGTTTGGCAGGCAGGGGCTAAGAAGCCGGACCTCGCTCGACGCGAACGTGCGCCCCGTCGCCACCGGGTCGCCGAACAGCTCGCCCCGGTACTCGGCAATGCGCTCAGCCTCGAGCATTCCCAGTGCCGGCTTGCCGTCGGCGGCCACGAAGCGTACCCATTTGGACATCGCCAGCTCCCGGTTGCCTGCAGTGTTACCCGATCCGGCCGGCACCGCGCGCCCACTGATACTTTGCGCCCAGCACGGCAACGGGTATTTCGGTCGAATACGGGTACGCGGGAATTCCGTGGTCGTACAGATATTCGGATGCGGCCTCCACCTCGACGTCCCCCGCCAAGGACGCGACGATGGGCTTCTCGATTCCCTTGGCCTTCATCTCCTCCTTGACGTCCGCAACCAGCTTGGCAAAGACCATCGGTGGCGTGATGATGGTGTGCCAGTACCCGAGGATGATCGCGTGGATGCGCGGATCCTCCATCCCCAAGCGCAGCATGTTCTTGTACCCCGCCGGTAATGTCGACCGGGTTGCCGGCGGCACCGAACGGCGGGATGAACTTGCGGAAAGCCGCGTCCAAGTCTGCCGGCATGGTCATCAGGGACAGGCCATTGTCGACACAGGCGTCCGACAGCAGCACGCCGGAGCCGCCAGCGCCGGTGATGATCACGACATTCTCGCCCTTGGGCGTGGGAAGCACCGGAACGCCGCGCGCGAAATCGAGCAGGTCGCGCAGCGAGCGAGCGCGGATTACACCCGATTGCTGAAACACGTCCTCGTAGATCCTGTCGTTTCCGGCGAGCGCGCCGGTATGCGAGCTCGCCGCCCGCGCCCCCATGCTGGTGCGGCCCGCCTTGAGCACGACGATCGGTTTTTTCTTCGACACCCGCTTGGCCACCTCGGCAAAGGAGCGGCCGTCCTTCAGATCCTCGCAGTGCTGCGCAATGATCTGGGTGTTCTCATCCTGTTCGAAGAACGTGAGCAGGTCGTCCTCGTCGATATCGGACTTGTTTCCCAGGCCAACGATGGCCGAGACGCCCATCTTCGCCGAGCGGCTGAAGCCGATGATCGCCATGCCAATCCCGCCCGATTGCGACGACAGCGCCGCCTTGCCCTTCACGTTGTAGGCCGTACAGAACGTGGCACAGAGGTTTTTCGGCGTGTAGTAGAAGCCGTAGATGTTGGGGCCCATCAGGCGCACGCCGTACTTGCGGCCAATCTGGACGATCTCTTCCTGGCCGGCAACATTACCCGTCTCGGCGAACCCGGAGGGGATCAGTACGGCGCCGGGGATTTGCTTCTCGCCCACTTCCACCAGCGCCTGCGCGACGAACTTGGCGGGAATCGCAAACACCGCCACGTCGATGACGCCCGGGACGTCCTTGACGCTGGCATAGGCCCGCCGGCCCATGATCTCGGTGGCCTTGGGGTGGATCGGGTAGATCATCCCCTCGTAGCCGCCGTTGATCAGGTTCTTCATCACCGAATTGCCGATCTTGCCGTCCTCGTTCGACGCCCCGATGACCGCGACGGCGTCAGGCTTCATGATGCGGTTCATCTGGCGGACGATCAGCTCCTGCGGCGGCCGGTAGCGCGCGGGCGGCGGCGCGAAGTCGACCACGATGCGCACGTCGGCGGCGATCGCGCCCGATTTCGAGGCAAAAACGGGATTGAGGTCCATCTCTGCGATCTCGGGAAAGTCCGAGACGAGCTGCGAGACATTCTGGATCAGGCCGGCGAGCGCCTCGCGGTTCACCGGGTCGGCGCCGCGAACGCCCTTGAGAATCTCGGCGGCGGCGATCCCGTCGAGCATCGACAGGGCATCGTCCCTCGATGCCGGCGCCAGGCGAAACGTGATGTCCTTGAGCACTTCTACCAGGACTCCGCCCAGGCCAAAGGCCACCAGCTTGCCGAAGGACGGATCGGTGACCGCGCCAACGAGGACTTCCTGCCCGCTGCCCACCATCTGCTGGACCTGCACCCCGAGAATATTGGCCTTGGGGTTGTACGCGCAGGCATTGGCAACAATCCTCGCAAATCCCTTGCGCACCTCGTCGGCGTCCGGCACTCCCACCCGCACGCCGCCGGCCTCGGTCTTGTGCAAGATCTCGGGGGAAACGATCTTGAGCACGACGGGAAAGCCTATCGCCGCAGCCATCTTTGCCGCCTCGTCGGGCGAGCTTGCCACGCCCTCCCGGGGCACCGCGATCTCATAGGCATCGCACACGAGCTTTCCCTCGGGCGCGGTAAGCGATGTTCGGTGATCCGCCTTGACCGTATCCAGTACCCGGCGCACTGCGGCCTTGTCCTTGCTCATATCCCCGTCTCCCGTAGCCTGCAAACGCGCGATCAGCGGCTCCAAGCTTGGCGTGGATCGCGCGGCCGCTCCATGACTGCAGTCAATTTTCTTCCGTCAGTACCGAGCCGGCCGCTCGGCCAGCAGCGGCTCCAGCCGGCTTGCGTGGACACGGCCCTACTGCGCGGCCTTGGCGACAGCGCGGGCGCTACGCTCCTCATCCATGGTCTTGGCAAGGAGCTTGGTGAGCGCGTAGACCGCGTCGATATGCGGCGTCGGCGTTTCGGTGAGCCTTCCGAGCTCGACCACCGAGCCCACCAGGGCGTCGACCTCGGGGCTGCGGCCGGCCTCGACGTCCTGCAGCATCGAGGTTTTGTGCCGGCCGACCCGCTCGGCCCCGGCGATGCGCTTCTCCAGCGACAGGCGAAACGTGATCCCGAGGCGGTTGGCGATGGTCTGCGCTTCGGTCATCATCGCCGCCGCCAGATCCCGGGACAGGGGGAACTGACAGATATCGATCAGGGTGGAGCGCGACAGCGCGCTGATCGGATTGAAGGTCAGATTGCCCCAGAGCTTGAGCCAGATCTCGGCGCGGATGTTGTCGAGCACCGGGGCCTTGAACCCGGCGCGAATGAAGCACTCGGAGATACGTGCCACCCGCGCGCTGGTCGAACCATCGGGCTCGCCGACCGGGAAGCGGTCTCCCTCGACATGCTGAATGACGCCGGGGGCAACCAGCTCGGCCGCCGGGTACACCACGCAGCCGATCACGCGCCTGGAGGGAATCATGGTCGCGATACGGCCGTGCGGGTCGACGCTGTGCACGACCCGGCCGTCGAGGTCGCCGCCATGCTTGTAGAAGTACCAGTAGGGGATGCCGTTTTGCATCGGCACCACCACCGTGTCCGGGCCAAAGAGCTTGGGAACCTCCTCCACCACGTTGATCACCTGGTGCGCCTTCAATGCCAGGATCACCAGCTCCTGCGGACCGGCCTCGGCGTAGTCGTTGGTGGCCTTTACCTGGCCGGCAACTCGCTCGGTGCCATCTTGCCCGATGAGCTTGATGCCGCGTGCGCGAATCGCCTCGAGGTTGGCGCCGCGCACCAGGAAGGTGACGTCCTCGCCGGCCAACGCCAGCTTGACACCGATGTAGCCGCCGATCGCCCCGGCGCCGATGATGGCGATTTTCATGTACTGACCCCTCCCCGTGAGCTATCGGCGGCAGCCGGAGCCTGCGGACGAGCGGATCTCCCCCGCGCGTCGCACAGCGCAACAGGGCTGGCGGGTGCAGCGCCCCGTCAGCCCCGGACTTCCCGCCGAGCCCGGACCGCGCGTCCGGCTTCAGAACTTGTAGTTCACCCCTATCGAGACGCCGACAGGCTTGCACCCGCCCCAGGTCGTCGGGCCGGCGCTGCTGTAGTCGACGTTGATGTAGTTGGTGCCGTCGTGGCAGTCGGTCGTGACGCCGCGGCCGCCGGCGCCCAGGTCATAGTGGGCGTTGCCGTGATTGATCGTCTCGGCGGCGTCGACGTACCAGTACAGCTGCTTGTCGATCCTGCGCTTGTAGGCCACGGTGAACATGTCGGCCGTGTCGTTCGTGCGGGCCGGGTCGAAGTTGTGCTGCCCTCCCGGGTCCCCCGGCGTCGTGCTGGCATGCGCCCAGCCGACACTCACGTTGTCCACCGCAGTGAGGTTCTGGGTCGCGGCGAGCCAGCTTCCATTGCGCTGGCGCTCGTTCTGGAACTGCAACGAGGACGGTACGTTGCGCGTCATGCGCTCGAAGATGCCGCTGACGGTCAAGCCCATGTCGAAGATGTACTGCACGCCGATCTTCATCGCCTGCTCGTCGGCGATGTCGTTGAGGTACGGTGCCGTGCCGCCGTCGTAGGCGAACTGCGCGCCGGCCGGGCCGCATATGAAATTGCCAAGGCCGGCACATCCTACGGGTGGGGACGCGCCGGCGCCGCCGGCGACGTTCGTCAGGTAGTTCGGATCCAGCAAGCCCGGATTGCCGAACGTCGCCGCGCCGAACAAATTGCCGTAGTTCGGGTTGTTCGACCCGATACCGTCGCTGTTGCGGTTGACGCTCTTGTGGATCTCCCAGGCCGCGGTCGCGTAGAAGTGCTCGGTCTCGAACTTCACGTCGACGCTAAAGGCATTGCCAAAGCCGCCGTCGTCGCAGTTCATGGGCAGGTTGCCGCTGCCCGGCACGTTACCTCCGCTGCAGTCTGCGGCGCCGGCCGACTGGACGACGTTGTCCGTGGTGCGGTTTTGTCCCGGCGAGGCCAGCACGTCAAAACTGAACCCGTGCATCCGCGGCGACTCGTACCAGATGGCATGCTCCAGGCGGGTGCCGAACTCGACTCGGTTGTCGCCCCCGGTGTTGCCCATCACGACCGCGTAGTCGCCGAGCATGCCGGAGAAGGGGTTCATGCGGTCGGTCGACTTCTTGTACGGCGCATAGGTCACGCCGGCCTTCACCGCGCCCCAGCTCTTGCCCGCAAAGCCGACGTAGCTGTCGCCCGAGCCGATCGTGCCGCCAACGCTGTTGGTCTGCGCGGTGTAGTTGGTTTTCAGGCCCGACGCGGAGCTGACCGCGAAAGAGGCCTCGAGCTGGTAGACGAACAGGGTTTCGGAATCCTTGATCGCGTGATCGCCGCGATAGCCGAGCACCGACTTGTTGCTCGAGATGGCCGGCATCCAGCCCACCGCGCCGACGGGCCCGGCCCCACCATTCTTCGGGTTGGTGTAGTCGAGGCCCGTGCCGGCCGCATTCAGGTGGTAGGCCACGAAACCGCTCATACCCTTGGTTGTATCCTCGGCCGAGACGTCGAGCGTGCCATAGAACCCGTTGAGTATCTTCTCCAGCCTCGCTTCCAAGGAATTGGGGTCCGTCTTGGCATCGTCCGCGAGGCAAAAGCTCGAATAGCCGCAGGCGGCAAGCGCCACGGCAAGGGCCACGGTGCGCGATCTGTGCATCTTCCTGTGCATCATGTTTCCTTCTCCTTGGGTGTTGTCTTTCTAATGTCCGGCAAGCGTCAACAAATGCCTGCGCCGGTGCTGCACAAAATTGTAGTTTGCGGCGCGACGCCAGAGAATGCGCCAAGCACCCCAATTCCGCGCCAATTCCGCGCATTTACAACTTCACGCGCCGTCGCGACGAATCGCTCCCGCGCGGCCACTGCGGCGCCACGGGACCAGTTCAGAATATCTTTTTCGTCCGGATCTGCGTCGTTGATCGCGGTCAAGATTCGCGGAAAGCACAACGCGTTCGACGCAGGCCGGTGCGCCCGAGCTCAGGGTCGGGGGTGCTCTTGCTTTTGTGGATCCTTGCTGAACGCCCCGCCCTCCTGGAGCCTGGCGACCTGGGCGTTGCTGTAGCCCAGGACGCTGCGCAGGACCTCCTCGGTGTGCTCCCCCAGCAGCGGCGAGCGCTCGATCGGCACCGACGAGTCCGACAACTTGATCGGCATCCCGACGTTGAACCACTTGCCGCGCTCGGGGTGATCGAGCTCTATGAACATCTCGCGCAGCCTGATGTGCTCGTCGTTGGCCAGATCGTTGGTGCTCATGATGGGGCCGCAGGGAACGTCGATCTCGTTCAAGATCCCCATCATCTCCCACTTGGTGTAGCCGGCCGCAAATTCGTTGAGGATGCGCCACATGTCCTTCTGATTCTTGCGGCGGTTCTGGATCATGGCAAAGCGCTCGTCGGCCGCGAGCACCTCGCCGCCGACGCGGCGGGCCAGCGCCGACCAGACCGCCTCCTGGACCACGACGTAGATGTAGTCGTTGGGTCCTCCCGGCTTGCACTTGACGGTGTTGCCGAGTTGGCCCCCGCCCGAATCGTTGCCCGAGCGCGGCGTGTCCCTCATGCCCTCGGTCGGAACCGAGAATTCGCTCAGCGTGCCCCGCGTGAGTCGCTGATGATCGCGGAACTTCACCCGGCACAGGTTCATCACCCCGTCCATCATCGCCACCTCGACGTACTGGCCCTGGCCGGTGCGGTGCCTTTGCTGCAACGCCGCCAGGATGCCGATCGCCAGGTGCAGGCCGGTTCCGGAGTCGCCGATCTGCGCGCCGCTGACGAGCGGCGGACCATCCATGAACCCGGTCGTGCTCATGGCGCCGCCCATCGCCTGCGCAACATTCTCATAGGCCTTGAAGTCGGCGTAGGGGCCGCTGCTGCCGAAACCCTTGATCGACGCCATGACCACCGCCGGGTTGATCTGGTGGATGGTCTCCCAGGAAAAACCCAGGCGATCCAGCACGCCAGGGCCGAAGTTCTCCATCACAACGTCGCACTTCGTCAGCAGGGCGACGAACACCTCCTTGCCCGCCGCGTTCTTCATGTTCACGGTGATCGAGCGCTTGTTGCAGTTGAGCATCGTGAAGTACAGGCTATCGGCGTTGGGCACGTCGCGCAGCTGGCTGCGCGTCACGTCCCCAGTCGGCGGCTCGAACTTGATCACGTCGGCGCCCAGCCACGCGAGCAACTGCGAGGCAGTAGGCCCCGCCTGCACGTGCGTCATGTCGAGTATCCGGATCCCGGAAAGCGCCTTGTCCATCGTGTACTGTCTCCTGTGGCCTGTCGACCGCGGCGGCCGATGGCGCCGCAGACTCCTCTGCGCTGATTAGCAGATTTTCCCGGCTTCGACAACCAGTGTTGCCAATATCGCCTACTTATACATCGTCTGGTTGGTGGTCCCGCTCGAATAGACGTCGCGGTTGATCACCACGTCGACCAGCGCCGGCCGGCCCGACTCGCGCGCACGCTCCAGCGCCGGGCGGATGTCCTCCGGCCGCATCACTCGAATGCCCACCCCGCCCATGGCGTCGGCGAACCTGTCGAAGCGCACGTCCTGCAGGATGTTACCCACGTCGCCCCGCCCAGGGTATTTGCGCTCCTGTCCATAGCGGATCTGGTTCCACGAGGAGTTGTTGCCGATGACGCCGACGAAGGCAAGCTTGTTGCGCACCATGGTCTCAAAATCAAAGCCGGTGAGTCCAAAGGAGCCGTCGCCGAAGAGCACCACGACATCGCGCTGCGGTTGAGCGAGCCGGGAGGCGAGCGCGAAACCCGTGCCCACGCCCAGCGTCCCCAGGGGGCCGGGATCCATCCAGCCACCGGGCCGATGCGGTTTCACGATAGAACCCGAGAAGGTCACGATATCGCCGCCGTCGCCGATGTATACCGTGTCATCGAGCAAGAACTCATTGATTTCGTGACACAGCCGCACCGGGTGGATCGGCGTCTCGTTGGCGCTGATGATCTTCTGATTCTTGTCGCGGGTGCGGCCTTCTTCCTCGCGCAGCAGCTGCAGGAAGGGGTCGTGGCGGCGGGCAAGGTCTCCCTTGGATGCCTCGCACATGGCATCGAGTATCGAGCGAATATTGCCGACCAGCCCAAAATCGAAATCGCGGTTGTAGCCGACATTGCGGTAATCCATGTCCAGGATCACGATCTTGGCCCGTTCGCTCAAGCGCCGGCCGTATCCCATCCGAAAGTCCAGCGGCGTGCCGACGAGGAAGATCAGGTCGGCCTGCTCAAACGCGGTCTTACGGGAGGGCATGAAGTTGTAGGGGTGCTCGCGCGGCAGCGTGCCACGCGCCGCGCCATTGACGTAGACGGGGATGTTGAACTGCCGGGCAAAGCGGTCCACCGCGTCGTGTGCGCGACAAGTCCTGGTCTGCGTGCCAAACAGCACGACCGGGCGCTCGGCCTGGGTAATGACGTCGGCTACCTGCGCGACCAGATTCCGATCGCCGATGAACTCGGGCACGGGACTGCCGTCGGCACCGCGCACGCGGAAGTTCTTCGGGATGCGCACCTTGGCCGCATCGACCCGGCCGTCAAGGACATCGTGCGGGATCTCCAGGTATCCCGGTCCCGGCGCCCCGTTCCACATCTCGCGCAGGGCGTGACCGATCATCTCGGCGCAACGCTCCGTTGTCATGACCGACGAGGCGAACTTGCTGATCGGGGTCATCATCGGCACATGCGGCAAGTCCTGCAGGGCACCCATACGGTACTGCTTGAGCGGCCCGCCGCCGCCCAGCAGCAGCATCGGACTCTCGGCGCGGAAGGCATTCGCGACGCCGGTAACCGCGTCGGTCGTGCCCGG
>OKRD01000164.1 GCA_900290335.1 Burkholderiales bacterium
CCGCACCATTGCAGACTCCTTCGTTCGATCCGCGTACGGCTGGGCCGGGACGCCCGCCGGTGTGGTCGTTCGCGCTGCAGTGCTTTGTGCAACGGGAAGAGTATAAGCATAATCCAGAAATGGCGTGCGCGGCAAGCACTATCGGCGTCAGCGCCCGAATCNNTTCGCCGATAATCGCCCGATGGGTCATTCAAAGGTCGAGAAGGCCGAAAGTCACGAACGCATCGTCAAGGTCGCGGCAGGGGTTTTTCGAGAGCTTGGGGTCGACGGCATCAGCGTTGCCGACCTCATGCAGTGCGCTGGGCTAACGCACGGCGGCTTCTATCGCCACTTCGGCTCACGCGACGATCTGGTGGCCGAAGCCGTGGAGCGGGCGCTAAAGGACGGCAGCGCCGTGGCCGATGCGGTTGCGGCCAATCCTCGGTCGACCATCGATGCCGTGGTCGATGCCTACTTGAGTCTGGCGCATCGCGACAATGTCGCATCCGGCTGTGCGGTCACCGCGCTGGCCAACGACGTGGCACGCAGCACGGAACGAGCTCGATCCGCGTACTCGCTTCAAGTGGGCCGGTACGTGGACCTGATCATGAGGCTCATCGAGCCTATGCCGCAGAAAAAGCGGCGCGCTGCCGCTCTGGCGGCCCTGGCCACGCTCGTCGGCGCCGTTTCCATGGCGCGAGCCGTCAACGACGAAAGACTGTCGCGGGAGATCCTGAAGTCTGCCGCGGACGATTTGAAGGCACGGTTGGCTTAGCTCGCGCCGGCAATTTGTCCCGAGGTGCCTTTCCCTCGAGGGACAGAGACGCATCGAGCGTCACCCCAGTTGCCGCCCCAGCGTTGGGTCCGTCGTCGATTAGGACCGAGGGAATCGCATGACATCCGCGCCAGCCAGTCGCATTGATGCAACGGCAGAGCAACCGCCGCAGGGGCTCACCGTGTGGCCGCAGCCGGCGCGCTATCTGCGCGGCCACACGGGCAATATGCGCTAATCCGCCCGCGGCCGCCCGGGGATCGGTGGGACTTCCCACGGTTCGGGTCAATCATCGCGGTCGTATTTGCGCCCCATGCCGGATCCGGCGAAGGTCTGGTTCGCCGCAGGTTCCGAGCCAGCCTGCCTTGTCCGCTCACGCGCAACTACGCAGACGGAGCGGTTCGTCGCCGGACCCCGGAGCGAAGGGACACGCCAAGGCCAGTTGCCCGGCGCCTGGCGCAGTGCCGAAAGAAACCCATTGCGCCTTGATACAGACCGCGACAAATTCGTGACGCGCAAGTGGCGCCGCGCACTCGCCAAAAGCTTATATTTGCCGGGTTAGCGCGCGGCCCTGACGGGCCGATCGTCGAGGCATGGGACCCGAAAGGAACGCAACAGGTGAAGCCAGGCCAAACTGTCGCGCTGGGGGTGCTCGCCGCAGTGCTGATCTGCATTCCCTGGGCCGCCAGAGCGCAGAGCGATGGCTACCTGTCCTCGCCCGTCAAGTATCGCCTGCAGTACTACCTTGGCGCCTCGCTCGGTGCGGCCCTGTATCCCGACCAGTCGGGAGCGACGGCGGGCGGGCTCGACAGCATGTACACCGCAATGACGCCGCTGGGACCCGGCGACTTCATCGCCAGCGCGGTGGCGCAGGACCAGGGGGCCTTGGGCGCAAAGATCTACGGGGGCGCGTGGATCACCCCGAACGTCGCGGTCGAGGCCGGCTGGGTCTCCCTCGGGAGCATTGGCTGGTCGGGCTTCAGCGCGAACACCACCGGCAGCTTTGCCACCGGCAGTTCCGGATCGGTGGTTCCGCATGCATGGTACGAATCCGTTCTCGTGGGTTTCGACAGCTACGGCCTGCGCTTCTTTGCCAAAGGCGGGCTGTATGAGGCGTCCACGAACCTGCAAGCCAGCAGCTTCAACTTCAACACCGGGGCCGGGTACGGCCCCTCGCAGACCGTTCGCAACACCAACGGGCTAGTGGGATTGGGGATCCATACCAGTTACGGACAAACCGCGATGCGTCTGGAAATCGAAGACTTCATCAACGTCGGCGCCTCGTCGAGTCCAGAACCGCTGATTCCGCCCTGGCGCGGTAGCGTCCTTCTGATTACGGCCGGGGTTGCATACCTCTTCTGACGGGCCGGGCGGTTCTCGCGAGCCGCGGAGGCGAAGGCCTGCGTATCGGTGTCACGCCGCGCGTTGTCGATCGGCAGCGTGGAGTCGAACGCGATTACGCCTTGCGCCCAGCCATGGCAGCAACACTGTCCCACGGTTCGCCAAGATGATGGTAGCGCTAGGCCAGACCCTCGGACTGGAAGTCATCGCGGAGGGCATGGAAACGGTGGAACAGCGGGACTTCCTGGCCGGCTCGGGCTGCCGTACCTACCAAGGCTACTTTTTCAGCCGGCCGCTGCCACCGGAGAGCTTTGAGCAGTTTGTTCGTCACCGGGGCCACGTCGGACCCTTGCGCGAGTCGACGGCCTGATTGCCCATCGCGGCCCCTAGCGCCGCGCCGTCCTGTTTTCTAGCGGTCCAGATAGGATCTTGGCCACGCGCGGGTTCGAACGACACCCTTCCGGCCAATCCCCCGGCTTCTGCCTTATCGCGTTCCGGTCTCCGGCGCCGGCGCGCAGCCGATGCAGGCATCGGGCCGGTACGCGGGCCGAACCGTGTGGTCATCGAGAGTCTTGCGCCGACGACGCCTCGCGGATGCGTTGCGAAAAATCCACCGCCGTGTCCGCCGCCATCGCGCGCTCGTTCACGCGGGCGCTGCGCTCCAGCGCGGAGAACGGCACGCCCGTGTCGAGGCGCCCCGCCTCATAGAGGTACTGCGGAACGTAGCCGCTTGCCAGGATCTTCCAGCTAAACGGCAGATGCTCCGCGTTGACCATGGTATGGAGCCACGCGTTGGTCGTGCAGTTCGTGGTCAGCGTGTTGTAGAACTCGGGCCTGGTCGTGAGCGAATTGATCTGCTTCACGTAGTCCAGGAACACCCGCTGCACGTTCTCGGCCGGCGCCCGGACCCGGTACACGCGGACGTCCTCGGGCGGATCGCGCCGGTAGTTGGTGCGCAGCCTTATGACGTCGCGCTCATCGGCGACCACGTAATAGAGCTCGTATTGCCGGAATAATCCGCGCAGGGTGGAATAGCTCTCCCCCTTTTCCTTGCGCGTCTCAATGGAGATCGCCAGATGGTCGCCGCCGGCGAACGCAAAACTCAGGAAAATATGCGCAATCGCCGGCCCCATCCAGTAGACCGCCACCACGTCCGCCGCCTCCAGGTCGCGCAGGGCAAAGCGCTTGTCGTAGTAGGCGGGGGTGTAGTCCGTCTCGCTGCGGTAGTCGAAATTGCGGATGTTGTGCATCGTGACCATGTCGCCATCGATCGTGGCATAGGGGAGCACCGCCACGTCGGCTTGCCAGTCGCGGGCGTTCGATGGCTCGATGCCGCGCCACCACAGAACCAGCGCGGCAAAGAGCACGACGTAGGCCGCAAGGCTCCACCAGCGCCAGCGACCCATGCTAAGCGCGAGCAGCGTCGCCAGCGATGCACCAGCGAACGCGGCCGTTAGGGCGTAGCGAACACCGTCGACCTGTGGGCCCGAATAGAACAGGGCCAGGGCGCCCCAGCCACCGGCCGCCACGATCAAAACGGCCAGCAGCGCGAAACCCGTGCGAGCGGCGATCCGCATCCCAAGATTCTTCATCGCGCCTGCCGCCGCGCGCGGGCTAACCGCCACCGCGGGCGGGTCGCCGCCGCGGCGCTGGCCGTCGCGGCGCCTCCCGTCACCATCGGGGGCCCGAACATGACACCCCGTATGCGCCCGCCTCCGGCATTGCCGAACAGCACAAAGTCGAGCGCGCAGTGAACATGGAAGAGGCCACGAATAGCAATCCCTTGGAGCTCCAGCGCGCCGCACCCGGTTGTCACCCTGCGACCATAACGTCGCACGCTCGCGTCGGCCTGCCGTCGGAGCGGCGCGCGAGCGCTCACGAAAGCTCCCTAGGCTCCTGCCTTCGCACTTTGCATCGATCACGAGCCGGTGCGCATTATCGAGCCAGACCGGTACGGTCGCCAAGCGAAGGCAAATCATCGCGCCGGCCACTTTCGAAATCTTCGTGCCGCCAGGCAGGCAACCGACAAGATTCCGTGAAAGTGCGGCAGCCGCGCCATCGGCGCACCGTTCCCAGCGGGCCCCAGACCAGCGCAGGGGCTGTTCGCCGCGGCGGCGCTTGGGTATTTGCCGGTGCGCGCGGTGCCCCATGACCTCGCGGGCGGCGAGGACCTTAGCCGCACGCAGTGCGACCTGCGGCTCGACCACCAGGGCTATGGATGCGTGAGTGTCACCGGCACGCTGAACGGGCGCCGTCACCCCTTCGTCTTCGCGCGGTGCCGCAGGCGCACCAAAATCGGCTGGCTACCCTACGCCCGGCTCGTATCCTGCCGCGGCCTTGACGAGCTCGCAAGATTTGCCGGTCCGCTGGGCCGCTTCCTCGCACTGCGTGGCGTGCCCGGCCGCTTCCTTGACGAGAACCCCAGGTACTTCAAGGGTGCGCCGGCGCCACGCCCGGGCGATCTGGCCTACACCGAGCTCTCCCTGTTCGGGATCTGAACCGGCGTGCAGCCAACCCGCGGGCCGTCGTGCCTCCGGCAGCTGCCCGGCGGCGCGAATCGGGACCGGGCTGCACGCGTCGTGCTGCCCGCGAGCTGCGCACCCTGGATCGGGAGCGCCCGCGCGCCAGCGGTGTTTCTGGAATATGACGATCCAAGCAAGCTCGCATCGGCTTGCAGGGTCCGGCTGCGCGCAGTCTGCGACAAGATCTGGACACGGAGCAAGTGCGGCCAGATAATCATTCGAACCCTCAAGGAGAAACCCGATGCTGCCGACCAAGCTCACTTCCTTCGCGCGCGCACTGGTGCTGGTGAGCGTTTGCGTTGGCGCCGCGGCCTCTGCCCAGACCTTGGGCACGACCCTGCCCGCGGACTTCCCCGTGCTCCAGAACTACTACCTCGGCGTGCCGGTGATCGGCTTTGGCGCTCCCGGGCGCGTCGATCGCGTGCCGGTCATCTTCTTGCACGGCAACAACGACACCCCGTTTCCGACCGCGTGCAACCCGTTCGGCTACATCCACAATGCGGCCCAGTACTTTCTTACCAACGGCTACAAGCCGTCGGAGCTGTGGGGCCTGGGCTACCAGGGCGACCAGTGCGATCTGCTGACCGAGGTCACGCGCAAGTCGGGGGTCTCGCACAGCACCGCGGCGGCGGTGCCGCTCATCCGCGCATTCGTGCACGCCGTGCTCGAATACACGGGGGCCGAGCGCGTCGACATCGTCGCCCACAGCCTGGGCGTAACCGCCGCGCGCGAATGGCTGTTGCAGGACCAGGCCTACCATCTGGTCCGGTCCCTGGTGGCCGTCGACGGGCCCAACCATGGGATCGTCGATTGCTCGCCGGCGCCGGCCAACTATTTCCAGCTGGCGGCCAACGGCGGCTTCGTGCCAAACAGCGCGATCTGCGAGGAATACGGCTCGGACCACACGCAGCTGCTGACCGTGCTCAATGCCGGCGGAGAAACGCCGGGCTCGACCCACTACCTCGTCATCCGCAACGTCGCCCGGGCAACGCCCGAGAGCGGGGACTTCGTCTACCTGTCGGCGCAGGACGGGTATTTTCCGCCGGTGCCGGCGCAGGATCGCGACGGCAACGCGCACGACTTTTCCAACAGCGCACTGCTGGCCGGCGCGCCGTCGATCGATTTGGTCGGGCAAGGACAGTACGACCTGATTCTGCGCACTTCGCACCTAGGTATCCTGAATTCGCCGCAGATGTGGCAGTCGGCGCTGCAGTTCGTCGACCACCGGCATGACCACTGGTGAGGACGCGGCGCGGGCGGATTTTTTTCGATCGCGCGCCGTCGGCAGCGATGCACTCCAAGGGGTTGCAGCGGCCTAGCGAGCGCTCAGCAGAGCTCCGGCTTGCCGGGCGAGTCCAGTGCCGAGTCCTGCAGCTTGGCGCGCCAACGGCTCCAGCCGGCACTGCGCAGCTCGCAGGCCGGACAGCGGCCGCAGCCATAGCCCCATGCGTGCCGCTCATCGCGTCGGCCCAGGTAGCAGGTGTGCGTGTGCTCGACGATGAGATCGATCAGGGCCGGGCCTCCCAGGGAGTGGGCGAGCGCCCAGATCTGGGCCTTATCGCTCCACATCAAGGGGGTCTCGATCAGCATCTGCTCGTTCAGACCCAGGGTGAGCGCCGCCTGCTGCGCCTTGATGGTTGCATCGCGGCAATCGGGGTAGCCGGCGAAATCCGTCTCGCACATCCCGCCCACCAGGACATGGATCGAGCGCCGATAGGCAAGCGCCGCCCCGAGCGTGAGAAAAACGAGGTTGCGCCCCGGTACGAACGTGTTGGGCAAGCCGTTGGCTTGGAGCGCGATGGCCCGCTCCTGCGTCAGCGCCGACTCGCTGATGCTGCCGAGCACCGCGATGTCCAGCACGTGATCGGGACCCAGTCGCGCCCGCCATTGCGGGAAGATCTCCTCGATCTGCTGGCGCACGATGCGGCGCTGAACGAGTTCGACGCGGTGTCGCTGGCCGTAATCGAATCCGACCGTCTCGACGCGCGCATAGCGCGACAGCGCCCATGCCAGGCAGGTCGTCGAATCCTGACCCCCTGAGAACAGCACGAGCGCCGGCTGCTCGCCGGCAAGATGCTCTTGGGCCAAGGGGTCCATGGTCGCCAGGTCGCCCAATCCGCGCCGCCGTGCTAGCCGCAGGGATGCGGCACCAGCAGCTCCTCGGCGTGGCCGCGGTCCCGCGCGGTGAGGTCGGCGCGATCGCTCAGCAGGAAGAAGCCGTGGCCGCCGTCGCCCACAACGGCGAGCGTGAGCCGTGCCCGCTCCTCGGCGGTCTGCGCGCCCCACTCGCGAGCCGCCTGCGCAAAGGGGCTCTGCGCGAGCGAGTCCAGATGATCGACGCGATACCAGTGTCCCATCAGCTCGAGCCGCGTGTCCGCCGCCAATGGTTGCGCCAGGGCCAGCAGGGCCGAGCGCACTTGCGGCCGCAGCAGATCGATGTGGATGTGCAACTGCGCCTGCGATCGACCATAGCGCGAGTTGATTGCCAGGCCGATGTCGGCCTTATCGGGCGCGGCGCTCGAGAGTGCCGCCGTGCTGGCGGCGCGCTGCTCCCAGGCGAGCGCGAAGTAGTTGGGTTCCTCCGCGCTCAGCAGTTCCGGGCTCTCGACACCGCTGCGTCGGGCAGTGGGAATCACCAGGAAATGCGTCGGGCCACAGCGGTCCTTGAGCACAGCGATGCCCTGCGCCGTCTCGCACTGCAATCCCCTTGTCGGGTGCGGCGCGGGCTCCGGTACCGCCGGCGCGGGCGCGTGCTGCCCGCCGTTGCAACCTTGGTCGACGATGCGCCAGATCGCCAGGTCCGACGGCTCGGCGTCGCGTGCACATCCGGCAAGGCCGATCGACAGCAGGAGCAACCAGCCGAGGGCTAGCGCGGCCCGGCGCGCGGCCGTCGCGAGCGCCCTGCTCACGCCGACCGCCATGCCTCAGGAACCGCCGAACCAGTTGTAGCCCTGGTCTTCCCAATAGCCGCCGGGATAGTCATTGGTGACGAACAGCTCCACGATATGCTTGGGATTCTTGTAGCCCAGCTTGGTCGGCATCCGCAGCTTCATCGGGAAACCATACTTGCGGGGCAGGGTTTCGCCATCGTAGCGCAGTGTCAGCAGGGTCTGTCGGTGCCGGGCCGTCGCCATGTCGATGCTGGTGTAGTAGTCGTCGGCGCAACGAAACCCGACGTAGCGCGCGGTGCGGTCGGCGCCGATGCGATCCAGGAAGGCGGCGAAGGGCACGCCGCCCCAGCGCCCGATGGCACTCCAGCCTTCGACGCAGATATGGCGTGTGATCTGCTCCTCCTGCGGCAAGGCGGCGAGCTGCTCCAAGGACCAGATGTCGCGGCGCGCGACCAGGCCGCTCACCTGCAGGAAAAATCCGTTGCCGTCGACCTCGGGGGCCTCCGCCTCGGAGTAATAGGCGTTGAAGGGAAACGGGCGCGTGATCATCGTGGCCGGATAAGTCGGCGCCAGCTTGTCGGGATCGAACAGCCAGCCCTGCACCGCGTCGTTAAAGCGCGACACCTTCATCAGCAAGTGCTCGGCCTCGTCGGAATTGGCCACGCTGCAGCCGGTCAGCATCACCAGGCCGCCGAGCGTCATCCCGTGGCGCAGAAACCGCCGCCGTGCCGGGGGAGCGAGCAAGGCCCGCGCCTCCTTGACCAGTTCCCGCTGATCGCCCGGCGAAAGCGCCGAGCGGGCCGCGGTCGAACTTCCTGGTGCAGTTTTCATCGTGCCTCCCAGCCCTAGCCGCCTAGCGCCCGCGAATCATCAGGAGCAAGGTCCTGGGGACCACTGCCACCATGACGACGTGCACCAGCGTGAACAACACGAGTCCGGCCATCGCGACAAAATGAACCACGCGCGCATTGTCGAATCCGCCCATCAGTTCGCGCAGCAACGGCAGTTGCACCGATTTCCACACCGCCAGGCCCGAGAGCACCACCAGAACCAGCAGCACGATCGCGCCGAGGTAGGCGGCCTTTTGCACCGCGTTGTACTGCTGCAGGTCATCGTGGGCGAGCCTGCCGCGCAGCGCCGCGACCAGGTCGCCGGCGATCTGGCGCGGCGACAGCGGCCAGAACCGGCGGCGCAAGCGTCCGCTAACGATGTTGAGCAACAGATAGACCAGGCCGTTGACGGCAAGCAGCCACATGGCCGCGAAGTGCCACAGCAATGCGCCCCCCAGCCAGCCGCCGAGGGTGATTTCCTTGGGGAACCGGAAGGCGAAGATGGGCGAAGCGTTGTAGATGCGCCAGCCGCTGGCGATCAGCACCAGCACCGCCAGCACATTGAGCCAGTGCGTCACCCGCACCCAGCCCGGCTGTATGGCCCGCGGCGGCCCATCCACGCGGGGCACGTCGCCGTTGGACGGCGTGGCAACCATTGACATGATGCTCTCTCCCACAGGCGGCGACCGGCGAGCTGCGCCGGTGCATGCCCGCTGGCGCACCGCGATCGTACCGTCCGGCTACCTCTAGTCGGCGGGATCTCGAAGATCTTACACGCCGCGCTGGTTCGCGCGCCCGGGCGCCAGCCGCTTGCCCAAAGTAACCACTTCGCCAACAATGATCAGGGTGGGCGCGCGCAGTCCTGCCTGGGCCACGAGGCCGGGCAGCGTCGCCAGCGTGCCTTCGAGCACGCGCTGGCCCGGCGTGGTGCCCTGCTGGATGATGGCAATGGCTGTGCCCGGGTCCCGGCCGTGTTCGATCAGCTTCGCGCACAGCAGCGGCAAGCCCAGCAGCCCCATGTAGACGACGACGGTCTGGCGCGCGCGCGCCAGCATCGGCCAGTCAAGGTCCATGCTGCCGTCCTGCAGGTGCCCGGTTACGAAGGTGCACGATTGGGCCAGACGGCGATGCGTAAGCGGTATGCCGGCGTAGGCGGCCACGCCCACCGCGGCGGTGATGCCCGGAACCACGTCGAACTTCACCCCCGCATCATTGAGGTATTCGAGCTCTTCGCCACCGCGTCCAAAGATGAAGGGATCGCCGCCCTTGAGGCGCAGCACGCGTCTGCCCTTGCGCGCCAGATCCACCATCCGCTGGTTGATGTCGCCTTGCTCCGCGGCGTGCTCGTTGCGGCGCTTGCCCACGTAGATGCGCTCGGCATCGGCGGGCAACAGTGCCAGTACCTGCGCCGAGACGAGGCTGTCGTAAAGCACCACGTCGGCCTGCGCCAGCAGCTTGGCGGCCCGCAGGGTGAGCAATTCCGGGTCGCCGGGTCCGGTACCGACCAGATAGACCTCGCCGGCGCCGTTCGCGGCTGCATCGTCCGCAGGCCTCTCTTTGGTATCGCTCATGCGCGTGCTCGGGCGCCGCTCATTCGAGCACCAGCGGCAGCAGATCCTTGTCGATGGCCGATACCTTCTTCGTGTCCCGCATGAAGACCGCGACCAGCAGTGTGCAGGCAATGATTGCGGTAGCGTACCAATAAAAGCCCGCTTCCAGACCGACGCTCTTGAACCAGAGCGCGACATACTCGGCCGAACCCCCAAAAAGGGAAACCGCGATGGCGTAGGGCAGACCGACCCCGGTGGCGCGGATCGCCGCGGGAAAGAGCTCGGCCTTGACCACGGCGTTGATCGAGGTGTAGCCCGAGACGATCAGCCAGGCAACGGCGATCAGCAAGAATGCCTCCCAGGGTCCACGAGCATGCGAAATCGCGGTCAGCAAGGGCACCGTGCCCAGCGTGCCCAGCGCGCCGAAGCCGATCAGCAAGGGCCGGCGGCCGATCCGGTCCGACAGCGCGCCATAGGCCGGCTGCAGCAGCATTGCGAAGATCAGCGACGCTGCCGATACCGCCGTGGTCTGGCGGTCCGTCAGTCCCACCGACAGGCGCAGGAACTTCTGCATGTAGGTCGTGTAGACGTAAAAGGCCAGGGTTCCTCCCATGGTCAGGCCGATGACGATCAGCGCTTCCCGGGGGTGCCGGAGCAGGTCCTGCAGCCGGCCCGGCCCCACGGCGCCGCCGGCCCGCGCGCGTACCTGGCGCTGGAAGATTTCGGTCTCGAACAGGTCGCGGCGCATGATCAGGGCGATCAGCGCAAGGAGGGCGCCTATGAGAAACGCCAGGCGCCAGCCCCAGGCGCGCAGCTCCTGGTCCGACAAGACGAAATTCTGCAGCACCAGCAAGACGAGCAAGGCCGTCAGCTGGCCGCCGATCAGTGTCACGTACTGGAAGCTGGCGTAAAAGCCTCGCCGCGCGCCGGTGGCCATCTCGGAGAGGTAGGTCGCACTGGCGCCATACTCGCCGCCCAGGCTCAAGCCCTGCAGCAGACGGGCCAGCAGCAACACCACGGGCGCCGCCGCACCGATGGTCTCGTAGGTCGGCGTGAGCGCGATGACCAGCGAACCCAGGCACATCAACAGCACCGAGAGCATCAGGGCCTTGCGCCGGCCCATCCCGTCGCCGATGTGGCCAAACAGCCAGCCCCCGACCGGCCGGATGAAAAAGCCCAGGGCAAAGATGCCAGCCGTCGAGAGCATCTGCGCGGTTGGCTCCTGGGTGGGGAAGAACGAGCTGGCGAAGTACAGCGAGAAGGCCGAAAAACAGTAAAAGTCGTACCACTCGACGAGGTTGCCCACGGACCCGACGAGGATCGCCTTGAGCCGCCCGGGCGCATCGAGGGCGGGCGGCTGCGCCGCGCCAATGCCTTGGCCGGACGGCATGGTCGCCGCTTCGCCAGGCAGGCGCGACGCAGAAAGTCGCGGCGGGGCCGGGCTTGCCCGCCCGCCGATGGCCGTCTGCTGCTCATGGGCGCCGTTCTACCATCACGCTGGCTGGTACAAAATGTGTGTCGGACCCCAGCGCACGCAGCAGTGCCGGCTGCGAGCGGGTTATCGTCACTCCATCACGAAAGGAATCGCAATGCAAAACAATCCTGCAATAACCCGGGCCGCCCGTCGAGCGGCCAGCGGGACCGGGCAGCCGAAGGCGGGCAGGGCCCGCATCGGGCTTGCCACGATATTCCTGGTCCTAGCAATGGGCAACAGCAGCGCGGCGTCGAGCCAGGATTCCGGCGGGCCGGCGGCTGCGCCGCTACCGGACTACGGTGCCCTCTTGTCCGATCCGCTGCGCAGCGACAGCGACCGGCAAGCCGACGCGCGGCGCAAGCCCCTGGAGCTGCTGCGCTTTGCCCAGGTACGGCCCGGCATGATGGTTCTGGACGTCTCGGCGGGGGGCGGCTACACAACCCAGTTGCTCGCCCTGGCCGTGGGCCCAAGTGGGGCCGTCTGGGCACAGATGGCAAAGCCGCGCGAGTCCTTTGAAAAGCGCCTGGCGGCCCACCCGCAAGCCAACATCCATACCTTGGTGCGTCCGTTCGACGACCCCTACCCGGCCGACGCACCGCGCCTTGACCTCGTCACGTTCATTCTCAACTATCACGATGTTGCCAACGAGGCGGTCGACCGCGCCCTGATGAACAAGCGCCTCTTCGAGGCGCTCAAGCCCGGCGGCCACCTCGTGCTGATCGACCACGCGGCGGCGCCCGGCTCCGGTCTGCGCGATACCAAGACCCTGCACCGCATCGACGAAGAAGTCGTCGTCAGCGAACTGCAGCGCGCGGGCTTCCGGGTCGAAGAGCGATCGGCGTTCCTGCACGTCGCGGACGACCCGCACACCCAGGCGTTCTTCGACATGAAGACGCCGTCGGACCGCTTCGCGCTGCGGCTGGTGCGGCCCTAGTTCCAGGACTGGCCGGCCACCGGAGGCCGGCGCCGGCCGCAGCCTACTTCGCGGCCTTGGCGTCGGCCTCGCACTTTTTGACAGACGAGGTCTTGGCGGCGCCGGAGAGCTTCTTGCCGTTCTTGTCCACCGCCTTGTCTTCGCATGACGGGGCCGCGGCCTTGGCGTCGGCCTCGCACTTCTTGACGAACGAGGTCTTGGCGGCGCCGGAGAGCTTCTTGCCGTTCTTGTCCACCGCCTTGTCTTCGCACGAGCTTGGTGCCGCGGAACTGGACGCTTGCATGGCGGGAGCATCGGCAGCGATGGCGCCAGCGTGCCAGCCCAGGCCGAACAAGGAAAGCGCAGCAACGAACGCGTACTTTTTCATGTTCCTACAACTCCTTTTCTTGGTTAGGACGACAAACTCCGTGGCAAGTGTACGGCCTTCGAACCGAACGCCCTTGCCTTACTGCGACGCGCGGTCCGCCTGGTCGGCGACGCCGTTCACGTGATCTTGATTGATCTGCTGCAGCGAACGGATCTGGGCCTCGGCCTGCGCTTTTTGCTCCTTGGCCTGCTGCGCGGCAGCGGCGGCCGCGCTCGCGCCGCTCGAGGCCGCGGTCAGCGCATCGGGGCCGCACCCGCACAGCAGCGCGGCAAGCGCGTAAACCGCACCGGTCTTGCTCACGCGTCCCATCGCAGCCATGACCGCCCTCCTGTGCAAGATACGATGCTCCTTCCCGGTGCGCTCAGGGCGCGCGCTGGCGCAGATCCTCGATCCAGGCACCGGCGCGCCGGGCGTCGGCCTCGTGCGCGGGCTCGCGCCAGGCTTCGCGCAGGGCCTCGTCGTACCACGCGCGCATCGCCCCGAGCGCCAGCAGGCGCTGGGCGTACCCGGCCGCGGCCCCGCCCAGCGCCAGGCCGTAGGTCTGGACCCGAAACGCAACGGGCGCAAAAAACGCATCGACCGCGGTGAACGACGCGCCTGCCAGGTACGGGCCGCCGAAGCGCCCGATTCCCTCGTTCCACAGCTCCTCGATGCGCGCAATGTCCTGGCCCAGCTCGGCGGCGATGACCTCCAGCCGCACGCGAATGCCGCAGTTCATCGGGCAGCGCTCGCGCAGCACGCCAAAACCCGAATGCATCTCGGCGGCTGTGCAGCGGGCCCAGCTGCGCGCCGCCGGATCCGCCGGCCAGATCCCGGCATGGCGCTCCGCGAGGAATTCCACGATGCCCAGCGAATCCCACACGGTCAGGCCCTGGTCCACCAGGCAGGGGACCGTGCCGCTGGGCGAGAAGCTGCGAAACAGCTCCCGGTTCGACGAACCCGCGAAAGGAACCAGCTGCTCGGTGAACGCGATCGCCCGCTCGCGCAGCAGCACCCAGGGCCGCAGCGACCAGGATGAGTAGTTCTTGTTGGCGATGTAGAGCGTGTACATGGGGCAGGTTCAGCGCGCCAGCGTCGGCAGGCGCTTTGCTTGGAAGGCGAAGACGATCCGCTCGTCCGGGTGGGGAATGGCCGGATCCTTGCCCGGGTGCTCGATGCGCCAGACCAGGTCGCGGATGATGTTGAGCCGGGCCCGCTTCTTGTCGTCGGCCTGCACGATGACCCAGGGCGAGCTGCGCGTGTGCGTGCGGCGCAGCATCTTGTCGCGGGCGCGCGAGTACTCGTCCCAGCGAGCGAGCGCGGCCTCGTCCACCGCACTGTTCTTCCACTGGGTCAAGGGATTGCGGGTGCGCGCCTGCAGGCGCCGGCGCTGCTCATCGCGGCTGATGTCGAGGTAGTACTTGAACAGCTGGACGCCAGCCTGCACCAGCATGCGCTCGAACGGCACCACCGCCCGCAGGAACGCGTCCGACTGGGCCTGGGTGCAAAAGCGCATGACGCGCTCGACCCCTGCCCGGTTGTACCAGCTGCGATTGAACAAGACGAACTCGCTGGCGCCCGGCAATTGCGCGACGAAGCGCTCGAAATACCACTGCCCCTGCTCGCGATCCGAGGGTTTGCCCAGGGCGACGACCCTGACATCGCGTGGACTCAGGTGCTCGACGATGCGCTTGATCGCACCATCCTTGCCCGAGGCATCGCGGCCCTCGAATATCACCAGCAAGCGACGGCCGTGGGCGATGATGTGCCGATGCGCCTTGACGAGCTCGATCTGCAGCCGTCGCAGCTCCGACTTATAGGACTCCGCCCGCGCAGCCGCCATGGCGCGATCACCCGCTCTTGCCGAGCCCGGCACTCACGGACGGCTTCGCGCCCGGCAGGTCCAAATTGCCGGTCTTGGCCGATTTGGCCGCGAGCCGAGCCGCGAAGGTCGCGCCGTCGATGACGAAGCGCTCATGGAATCCCTCCCCGATGAGATCGAGCTCGTCGCGGCACGATACCTTGAAGCGCAATTTGCGGCCGTGGATCTCGATGAGTTCGACCTCTGCGGTAGCCATCATCCCGACGGGTGTGGCTGCCACGTGGCTGACGTCGATGTGGGTCCCGACCGTATGCTCCCCGGGATCGAGATACGGCCGCAGGGCCTCGAGGCAGGCCCACTCGATGAACCCGACCATGAGCGCGGTCGCGAAGACCGCCGGCATGTCGTCGAAACTGGCGAAGGCATGCGACAGCGCCGGGACCGTCAGGGACTCGCTGACGCGAATGCGCTGCACGTGCCGAAGACCGGGTTGGAGTTCAGGACTCATTAGTTGCCCCCAGCGGCGATTATGCCCATCTGCGCGGGCCGATGACGTCCCTTTGGCGAGGTACCCGGACGGTCTGTGCCGGATGGGGTAAGCGCAGTACGATCCCCAGTAGCCCGCACCGCGGCGAGCGCCGGGCACGCAAGTCCCGTGAGGCGCTGGCTGTGCGTGGCAATGGAGGTGGCACCATGGCGCATCGACCCCTGCGCGGAAGCGAACGCGAACCCCTGCCCGGGGCGCGCCCGGTGGGCAACGCCGATCCGCAGGAGCGCGTCCAGGTCTCGATCCTCTTAAAGCGGCAATCGAGCGCGGTGCTGGTCGGGCACATTGCCCGGCTGGAGCGCGGCGACCGGCAGGCCCGGCCGATGTCGCGGGAGGACTTCGCGCGCCAGTTCGGCGCGCGCCCGGAGCACCTGGCGGCGATTCGAACGTTCGCCGCGGCCCACGGCCTTGCCGTCGAGCACGAGCATGCCGCGCGCCGCACCGTCGTGCTGTCGGGGACCGTTGCCCAGTGCAATGCGGCCTTCGGCGTCGACTTGCAGCAATTCGAGGGGCCCACAGGCTCCTACCGCGGCCGCGTCGGCGCCGTCCAGCTGCCCGAAGAGCTCCATGAAATCGTCGACGCGGTGCTGGGTCTGGACAATCGCGCGCAGGCCCGGCCGCACTTGCGGCGTCGGCTGGCGCGGACCACGGATGCGGCGGCGGGCGCGGGGGCCTTTGCGCCCCCCCAGCTCGCGGCGCTCTACCACTTCCCCGCGCAAAGCGGCCAGGGCCAGACCATCGCGATCGTCGAACTCGGCGGCGGCTTCCGGGCACCGGACCTGGCCGCCTACTTCGCCAAGATCGGCGTGCCGCAGCCGTCGGTGCGGGCCGTTGCCGTGGACGGGGCCGCCAACGAGCCCACGGGCGACCCCAACGGTCCCGACGGCGAGGTGGCGCTCGACATCGAGGTCGCCGGCGCGATTGCTCCGGCGGCCAAGATTGCCGTCTACTTCGCGCCCAACACCGACGCGGGCTTCCTGGACGCGGTCACTTCCGCCGTTCATGACACGATCAACCGGCCGTCGGTGGTCTCGATAAGCTGGGGCGAGTCCGAATCGGGCTGGACCCAGCAGGCGATGATGGCGTTGGACCAGGCGTTCCAGGAGGCCGCGGTGCTGGGCGTCACGATCTGCGTTTCCTCCGGCGACAGCGGCTCGAGCGACGGCGTGAACGATAGCGCCGGGCACGTCGACTTTCCGGCCTCGAGCAGCTACGCGCTCGCCTGCGGGGGTACCTCGCTGCACGCCAGCGCGGGCCGCATCACCAGCGAGACGGTCTGGAATGACGGCGCCCAGGCAGGCGCCTCCGGCGGCGGGATCAGCACCGTCTTCGCCTTGCCGCCGTGGCAGTCGGGCTTGCAGCTCACCGACGCCAGCGGCAAGGTCTTGCCGCTGACCAAACGCGGCGTGCCCGACGTCAGCGGCGATGCGGACCCGAACACCGGCTACCTGGTGCGCGTGGACGGCGCCGACACGGTCATCGGCGGCACGAGCGCGGTGGCGCCGCTGTGGGCGGCGTTGATCGCTCGCATCAATTCGGGGCGCCAGAGCCCGGTGGGACTGATCCAGCCGCTGCTCTACCAGGCACCGGGCGCCTGCAACGACATCACCAAGGGCAACAACGGCAAGTACGCCGCGGCTGCCGGCTGGGACGCCTGCACGGGTCTGGGCTCGCCCAACGGCACGGCGATCGCCGCAGCGCTTGGGCCCCAGGCGGCGTCCTGAGCGACGGCACCGGCTGCTTCAGTAGCCCAGCGCCAGACCGGTATTGCCGCGCGGGTCGTTGGCGCCGTAGAAGCGATTGGCGCCTACCGGTGCGCCGCCGAGCGACGGCGCGCCGACCAGGATGGCCGCAACATGATTGGCCTGCCGCGAGCGGCGCAGCTTGTGGCCCATGCCAAGCAGGATCTTTTGCGTGTCGGGGCTCAGGGCGAAATTCTCCACAAAGGTCGAGTCGGGCAGCCACTGCTGGTGAAAGCGCGGTGCGTCGACCGCCTCCTGCACGTTCATGCCGTAGTCGATGACATTGAGGATGACATGCAGCACCGCGGTGATGATGCGGCTGCCGCCCGGCGTGCCGACGACCATGACCGGCGCGCCGTCCTTGGTGATGATGGTCGGGCTCATCGACGAGAGCGGCCGCTTGCCCGGCGCGATCGCATTGGCCGTACCCTGCACCAGCGCGTAGAGGTTGGGTTCCCCCCTCTTAACGGTAAAGTCGTCCATCTCATCGTTGAGCAGCACGCCGGTGCCGGGGGCCACGACGCGGGCACCGAACCAGTTGTTGAGCGTGTACGTGACCGAAACCGCGTTGCCGAACTGGTCCGCGATCGAGTAGTGGGTGGTGTTGCTGCCTTCGTGCGGCGCAGTGCCGGGCTCGATGTCGCTCGACACGCCGGCCTTCATCGGGTCGATCGCCGCGCGCAGCCTCTCGGCGTACGCCTTGTCCAGCAGGTGGTCGACGGGATTTTGGACGAAATCGGGATCGCCCAGGTAGTTGTTGCGGTCCACGTACGCATGGCGCATCGCCTCGATCTCATAGTGCGCCGCCTGTGCCGAGCCAAAGCCCAGCTCCTTGAGCGGGTAGCCCTCGAGCACGTTGAGGATCTCGCACAAGATGACGCCGCCCGAACTCGGCGGCGGGGCCGAGACCACGTGGTACCCGCGGTAGTCGCACTCGATCGGCTGGCGCTCGCGCGTCTGGTATTGGTCGAGGTCCGCCTGGGTGAGCAGGCCCTTGCCGGCCCGGCTGGCGGCGACGATCGCGGTGCCGACAGGGCCGCGGTAAAAGCCCTGCACCCCATCGATGCTGATCCGCCGCAACGTCTTTGCCAGATCGGCCTGCACCAGCCGCCGGCCCGGCGCGTAGGTTTCGCCGTGGTCCAGGAAGACCGCCGCCGCGGCCGGGTCCTTGCGAAACTCCGCCGTCGCCGTGCGCAGCATGTCGGCGTCCGCTTGCTCGAGCACGAAGCCTTGCTGGGCAAAGCGGATCGCCGGCGCCATGAGCTCGTAGCGCTTCTTGGTGCCATAGCGCGCCAGTGCCGTCTCCAGGCCCGAGACCGTCCCGGGTACCCCCACGGCCAGGTAGCCCTCGGTGCTCAGGCCCTCGACGACGTTGCCGTCCGGGCCCAGGAACATGTCGGGCCGCGCTGCCAGGGGCGCCTTCTCGCGAAAATCCAGGAAGGTCTTGCGCCCGTCGGCGAGCAAGATGGTCATGAAGCCGCCGCCGCCCAGATTGCCTGCCGCCGGGTAGACAACCGCCAGCGCGTAGCCCACCGCCACGGCCGCATCAACGGCGTTGCCGCCGCGCCGGAGCACCTCGACTCCGGCGCGGGTCGCCAGCTGCTGTGCGCTCACGACCATGCCGTGCTCGGCGGCGACGGGGGCAAGGGAGGCCGCCTGCGCCGCCCAGCAACAGCAGGCGAGGACGACCGAGAAAATAGCGCGGCGCAAGGAATGGTGAAGGGTGAAGATGCCGGGCAAGTGTACATTGGCGGTCGACACCGCCACGCAGTGCCCCGCACGATCCCGAGGACATGAGCAAGCCAGCCGACGCCCCGTTCGCCGACCCGGCGAGCACCTGGAACCAGCGCTTTGGCGCCGAGCAGTATCTTTTTGGCACCGCACCCAACGAATGGCTGCGCGAGCATGCGGCCCTCTTGCGGCCCGGCGATCGAGTGCTGTGCGTGGCCGACGGCGAGGGGCGCAACAGCGTCTGGCTCGCCGGCCGCGGACTGGCCGTGGACGCCTTCGACATCGCCGCCGTCGGCGTTGCGAAGGCGCGTCGGCTTGCGGCCATACAGGGCGTGACGGTGAACTTTGCCGTCCTGGACGCCGACGCCTGCCCGTGGCCGCCGGCCGTCTACGACGCGGTGGCGGCGATCTTCGTGCAGTTCGCCGACCCGGCGATGCGCGAGCGCCTGTTCGCCAACATCATCAAGACCCTCAAGCCGGGCGGCACCCTGGTGTTGCAGGGCTACACCCCGAAGCAGCTCGAGTACCGCACGGGCGGGCCGCCGCTGGTCTCACACCTGTACACCGAGGCGCTGCTGCGCAGCGCCTTTGCCGCGCTGCAGATCGTCGAGCTGCGCGAATACGAAGCCGAGATCGCCGAAGGCACGGGCCACAAGGGCCGCTCGGCACTCCTCGGCATGGTCGCCCGGCGGCGCTGAGCCCGGCTCGAGCAAGATTGCCAGATGCGCCGCATCCAGATCGGGGTCCGCGGCATGACCTGCGCCAATTGCACCGCGCGGGTGGAGCGGGCCTTGCGGGCGCTACCGGGCGTTGCCGAGGCCGCGGTCAATCTGGCCACCGAGCGCGCGAGCCTGCGCTACGACGAGCGGCTCGCGGACACCACGGCGCTGGCGCAGGCCATCAGCGACGCCGGCTATACGCCGCTGCTGATCGACGAGGACGACACCGGCGAGCGCGAAGCGCAGGCACGCGCGCGCGAGCTGCGCGATCAGCGCCGCGATACGCTGCTCGCGGCCTTGTTGACGCTGCCGATCCTGGCCCTGGCAATGGGCCCGATGCTGCTGCCGACCGCCGCAGACCTGCTCGCGCGGCTCGCGCCGCTGCCGCGGTTCTGGGACTGGGTGCAGCTGGTGCTGGCCAGCGCGGTCGCCTTCGGCCCCGGGCGGCGCTTCTTTGTCTCGGGCGCGCTCGCGTTCGGCCAGCGATCGCCGGACATGAACAGCCTGGTGATGACCGGGGTTGGCGCGGCATGGCTCTACAGCGCGGTGGTCGTGGTCGCCCCCGGGTGGCTGCCGGCGGACGCGCGCCATCTGTACTTCGAATCGGCGGCGGTGGTCGTAACGCTGGTGCTGATGGGCAAGTATCTCGAGGCGCTGGCCAAGGGGCGTGCCGGAGCGGCGATTGCCAAACTCATCGGGCTGCAGGCCAAGACGGCGCGTGTGCTGCGCGACGGGACCGAGCTCGATGTGCCGATTGCGGCCGTCGCGGTCGGCGACCTGGTGCTGGTGCGGCCGGGCGAGCGCATTGCGGTCGACGGCGCCGTGCGCAGCGGCGAGAGCTTCGTGGACGAATCGATGCTAACCGGCGAGCCCATGCCGGTGGCGCGGCGCGCCGGCGACCGGGTCATCGGCGGCACGGTCAACCAGCTCGGCCTGCTGCAGGTCGAGGCACGCGAGGTCGGTGCGCGTACCGTTCTGGCGCAGATCATCCGCATGGTCGGGCGCGCACAGGGCTCGAAACTGCCGATCCAGCGCCTCGCCGACCGCGTCGTGGAGGTATTCACGATCAGCGTGCTGGCGATCGCCGCGGCGACATTTGTCGCGTGGCTCGCCTTTGGACCCCCGCCGGCGATCACCCTGGCCCTGGTGAGTACGATCGCCGTACTGGTGGTCGCCTGTCCCTGCGCCATGGGACTGGCGACTCCCGCGGCCATCATGGTCGGCAGCGGCCGGGCGGCGGAGCTCGGCGTGTTGTTTCGGCACGGCGAGGCGCTCGAGCTACTGAGCCGCGTCGATGCGGTCGTGTTCGACAAGACCGGAACACTGACCCTTGGCAAGCCGCAACTGATCGAGGTCGTGCCCGCGGCCGGCCGCCAGATGCTGGCGGTGCTGCGGTTCGCGGCCGCTGCCGACGCAGGCAGCGAGCACCCGCTGGCGGCGGCGATCGTTGATGCGGCGCGCGCCCGTGGCCTCACCCTGCCCGTCGCCCAGGCCTTCGCGGCGATTCCCGGGCATGGCGTGCGCGCGAGCATCGACGGGCAGCCGGTGCTCGTCGGCGCCGAGCGGCTGATGGTCCGGGAGGGCATCAGCATCGGGCCATGCGCCGTGGCGGGCAAGGCGCTTGCAGCGCGCGGCCACACGCTCGTCTACCTCGCGGTCGGGGACGCGGTCTGGGGCGTTCTGGGGGTGGCCGATCCGCTGCGGCCGAGCTGCGCGGCGGCGATCGCGGCCCTGCGTGCGCGGGGGCTGCAGGTCGCCATGGTCACCGGCGACTCCGAACAGACGGCGCGCGCGGTGGGACGCCTGGCTGGCATCGACGACATCGAGGCGCAGGTGCTGCCTGCCGAAAAAGCGCAGGCGGTTCGCCGCCGGCAGGAAGCGGGGAACCGGATCGCGTTCGTCGGCGACGGCATCAACGATGCGCCGGCCCTGGCGCAGGCCGACGTCGGCATCGCCGTCGCGTCGGGGACCGAGATCGCGATCGAGGCGGCGGACGTTACCCTCACGCGCGGCGACCTGGGCGCGTTGCTCAGCGCCCTGGAGGTCGCGACCCGCACGATGCGTACCATCCGCGCCAACCTCTTCTGGGCATTTTTCTATAACGTGCTGCTCATTCCCCTGGCGGCCGGGGTGTTCTACCCCGTATGGCGGATCGGCATGAATCCGATGTTCGCGGGCCTGGCGATGGGACTGTCGAGCGTCTTTGTCGTCACCAACAGCCTGCGGCTGCGCCGGGTGCAGCCGCCGCCGCTGGCCGCGCCACCGTCCGGCGATGCAGCCGCCGCGGCGGCGGACCTGCGGGGCGCCCTAACCCAAGCGGAGCAAGGAACGTTGCAATGAGCACGACGACACTGAACGTCAGCGGCATGACCTGCCAGCACTGCGTGGCCGCGGTCACCCGGGCACTAAAGAAGGTGCCCGGGGTCGAATCGGCGCAAGTGAGCCTCGAACTCGGGCAGGCAACCGTTGCCGGCAGCGCCGATACCGAGCGCCTCCTCAAGGCTATCGAGCAGGAAGGATATCGCGCCGTGGCGCGGGCCTGAGGCCAACGCGGCCGCGACCACCGGCCCCCGGGGCCGCGGTCACTCACGCAGGATGGTCTCGGCAATCTTGCGGCAATGGCGCGCGTAGTCCTTGTCGAGCTTCTTGGCGAGCGCTTGCTCGAACTCGGGCAGCACCGCCATCAACTGCTCCGCGGAGCTGCATTTTTCCAGCTTCAGCACGAACAAAAAGGAGCGCAGACCGAGCTTGTCCGTGGCGGTCTCGCACAAGTACCGCTGGCCGTCCGAAAAGCGCTCGAACGAGGTGCGGCGCGTCAGGGGTGCCGGCGGGGCCGACTGCGTCGGTCTGGTGTCGTCGTTGGCCGCCACGACCGAATCCGGACGGGCGATCGTCTCTATGTAGCCGCCGGCGGCGAGCTGGTCGAAATCCTCTTCGCGAATGCCGATCCCGCTCATCAGGGCGTGAATGCGCGCGGCGGTACGGTGACCGTCGACGAGGATCAGCAAGGGGCGCAGGCGTCGGTCGACGCTGCGCTCCGCAGAGGTGATTTCCGCAAGACCCTTCTTGGTCTTACGGTAGATGGCACCCTTGTCCAAGGCCTCGGTCCTTTATCGCGCGTCGTCCAGCCCCCAATCGGGGCGCCCGCCCCACATATTGCATCGGGTAGGGCCAAGTATTTGCTAGAAAAGCCCGATCTTAGCTCGACAATTCCGCGGCGCGCCGCATGCGAAAATCGGCACGTGTCCAGCGCCCTTCCCACGCGTCACTTGCTGCTTGCGCTTGCCGTCGTCAGCGTCTGGGGCACCAATTTCGTGGTCATAAAGGTGGCGCTCGGGCACCTGCCGCCGCTGCTATTTGCCGCCTTGCGCTTTACCTTCGCCCTGTTCCCGGCAATGGTATTGCTGCCGCGCCCGTCGGTACGCTGGCAGAACCTGGCGCTCTACGGCACGCTCATCGGGGTGGGCCAGTTCGGGCTGCTCTACATTGCCATGAACGGTCACATTTCACCGGGTATTGCCTCGCTCGTGATCCAGGTCCAGGTGTTCTTCACCATCGGCTTGTCGATCTGGCTCGGCGGCGAGCGGGTGCGCACGTTCCAGTGGTTGGCCCTGCTGCTGGCGACGAGCGGCATTGCGCTCATTGCCTGGAACACCGACGGCACAACCACGGTCCTGGGACTGTTGCTGGTCCTGGTGGCCGCGCTGTCGTGGGCCGGGGGCAACATTGCCGCGATGCAGGGCAAGCCGGCCAACATGCTCGCCTACGTGGTGTGGTCGAGCGCCTTTGCGATTCCCCCGCTGTTCGCCTTGTCGCTGCTCCTCGAGGGCTGGGATGCCGCCTGGACCGGTCTGCACCAGTCGGACCTCGCCACCTGGGCAGCGGTGGCATGGCAGGGGTGGGGGAATACGCTCTTCGGCTACGCGGCCTGGGGCTGGCTGCTCGCGCGTCACCCAGCCGCGACGATCATGCCGCTGGCACTGCTTATCCCGATTTTCGGCATGGGCGCCTCGGCGCTGTGGCTGGCCGAAGCGCTGCCGGCATGGAAGCTCGGTGCCGCGGCGCTGGTCATGGCAGGCCTTGCCGTGAACCTCCTTTGGCCGCGGCTGCGCGCCGCCTTCGCTTGAGCGACTCCGCCCGCAGGCTGGAGCGCCGCCCTTGCCATCGGCCCCCTAGGCCGAAGTTCCACTGTTTGCTGAGCGAGTTTTCCTTTGCATCACAGGCACTTGGCGTGAGTTTG
>OKRD01000043.1 GCA_900290335.1 Burkholderiales bacterium
TGTCGCGCCCATCGATGACGCGATCGACATAGGGGGCGATGTCGGACCATTGGCGGATCGGGACCTGCCGCCGATAGGCCTCCACTGTGTCGGCCGTTCGGAAGCCATGCTCGCGCCCGAATTCCGTATCGGCGTTGCGATGGAGAATGTCCTGGAGCAAGGCGGTTTGCGTATCTTTCGCCGCGCCATACTGGCGCATGAACAGATCGAAAGCCCCCCTGAGGCCGGACCTCGTCGACTGCGAAACCTCTGCCATGGCTTGCTCCTTCGCCGTGACTCTCGTGACTCTTTGGGCCGGTTTGGCCGCCTGTGACCGGCCTGCCGGGCTCTTGCGGATGCTTCGAACCAATGGGCGATCTGCCGCCGGAACCGGATCGCAATGGGCCAGTCTGTCGAGCGTCTTGCGCGTCACCGCGACGGCGCGCTCCCACACCATGTCGCGCCAATCGTCCCGGTCGGGATAAAACGCCTGGCGCAGTTGGGCCGTAATGGCGAGGCCCTCGGCGCTGTCGGGTTTGCCGTGGGCATAGAGCCAGTTATCGGCGCGAAGCGCTTCGCGCACTTCGAACAGGGGTGAGGAGCCGAATTCCAGCGTGATGCCGGTAACCGCGGCCCGTGGCAGGGACTCGTCGACCCCGATGTTGGTGTCGCCGACGACGGTGGCGGAACTCGAGCTGCCTTCTTCGCTCGAGGTCGCTTCGGCGCCGTACCAGTCTTTCACCCGCTGGAAACCGGGGTGGCCCGTCAGGTGATTGTTGATGATTTCGCCCACGCCATAGGGGCCGAGGCCGGTATGCAGATCGATGAAGGCGACGACCCTGGCGGCGCCGGCCTCGCGGCGAAGGATTTCACGCAAGATCAAATTCGACCAGACCGGCGCGCGGCCGCCGAAGAACAGGCCGGCGGGATCGGTATATTGTCCCTGGCTGACGGCGGCTTGCAGCGCCATGGCGCCATTGGCCTCGGCGTAGGCGTCCAGGATGGCATTGGCGGCAGCCTGGCCGGCGGGGCTCCAGTCTTTGGGGCAGATCGCCTCGCGTAGCTGCTCGTAGGCCGGATTGCGCGGGTGGGGGCGCTTGTGATCGACGAAATTCCGGTTGAGGTCGACGTTGCCCTCGGTCACGCGCCGGGACCAGGCGAAGCCGCTGGGATTGATCGCGTGGATCATGAGAATGGCTGTGCCATCCGGGCGTTCCGCCGCGAGGCCAGTTTCAAGGAATCCGACTTGCAGGCCCGAGCCGCAAAAGCATTCCACGCCATGGGTGCCCGAGAGCAGGATGAGCAGACGTTCGGCATGACTCGGGCCAAGCCAGGCGGATTCGGTCGATAGCGTAACGCCGGCGGGCGCCGGCGCGGGGTTCC
>OKRD01000042.1 GCA_900290335.1 Burkholderiales bacterium
TTCGCCAGCGCCGGCGGACCGGTGAACGCGGATTTCAGCACGCCGTGGATGCGCGCGGCGATCACGCGCGGCCCGCCTTCCGGCTTGAAGTTTGCGAGAATCTTCGATGGGTCCGGCATCTTCACCTCATCGACCGGAATCAGGCCGGAGCGCGCGCTGCTGGTCAGCAGCGGGGTGAACTCGATCGACGCGCCTTTTGCCTTGCCGATTGCCCCGGCCGAGGCGACCGTCACCTGCTGCAGATCGGCGGTTGCCGGGTCGTTATGGTTGATGCCGTCGCGGATGTTGAACCAGGCGACATAGTTCACCGCCTGCACCCGTTCATCCGCGTTGGCACGCACGCGCCATGCCCCGGTAAGGTCTCCCACCACCTTGGTCGGATTGAAGGTGATGCCCCAGGCGTCGAACAGCTTCTTGAGGTTGGAGCCGGTGTCGGTCGGCGGCATGCCGGTGGGCGAGGGGGTTGCCGCCATGGCCTCGCTCCAGGGATCGACCATCGCCATCAGCCGGCCGCCGCGCATGACGAACTGGTCGATGGCGTAGAGCGTCGCGTCGGACAGGTTCTGCGCCTCGGCGACCAGCAGCACCTGTATGTCCGAATCGATCACCTGCGCATCGGTGGCAACGGTCTTCACCTGATTGGTCTGGCGCAGCAGCATCGTCGAGGCATAGGGCTGGCCCGCGCCGCCGGCCTGGCCGCGCATCATCATCATGCGCGAATCGCCATCCAGCGGCAGCGACGACATCACGCCGATCACCGGTCGTTTTGGATTGGACAGCTCGTAGACGAGTTTGGTGAGATCGTATTCGAGGAAGCGTTCGCGCTCCGGCTGGAAGAAGGCGATGCTGCGTTCGTCGTCTTCCAGGTTGCTGCCGGCCAGGCCGAAATAGACCTGCACGCCGCCCTGATCGACCGGCACGCCTTGCAGGCCGTAGGCCATCGCGCGGTCTTCGACATCGCTGAACGGCTCGGGATCGTAGAACTCGAGCCTGACCTTGCCGCCGGAGACCGC
>OKRD01000038.1 GCA_900290335.1 Burkholderiales bacterium
CGGCTGCGCCAGTTCGCCCGGCGTGTCGTGCATGATCGGCGTCAGCACCACGTCGCGCTCCACGCCCAGCTCGCCCTTCGCCACCTCGGAGAACTTGTGCGCGATCGCCTTGTAGGTCTCCCAGTCCGAGCGCGCCTCCCATGCCGGATCCACCGCGGCGGAAAGCGGATGAATGAACGGATGCATGTCCGACGTGTTCAGGTCGTGCTTCTCGTACCAGGTCGCGGTCGGCAGCACGATGTCGGAATACATGCAGGTGGTGGACATGCGGAAATCCATCGTCACCAGCAGGTCGAGTTTTCCCTCCGCCGCATCCCGCCACCGCACCTCCTCGGGCCTGGCGCCGCCTTCCGCCCCCAGGTCCTTGCCCAGCACGCCGTGATCGGTACCCAGCAGATACTTCAGGAAATACTCGTGCCCCTTGCCCGATGCGCCCAGCAGGTTGGAACGCCAGACGAACAGGTTGCGCGGGAAGTTCTCCACCGCGTCCGGGTCCTCCGCGGCGAAGTGCAGCTCGCCCGATTTCAGCGCTCCGGCCACATACTCCGCCACCGGCTTGCCCGCTGCCTCCGCCGCCGCGGCGATGCCGAGCGGATTGCTCGCCAGCTGCGGCGCCGACGGCAGCCAGCCCAGCCGCTCGGCCTTCACGTTGCAGTCGATCAGCGTGCGCGGCAGCCCCGCCGCATCCGCTAGCGGCGAAACGATTTCGCTCACCCGCAGCTTCTCGTACCGCCACTGCGAGGTGTGGTTGTAGAAGAAACTGGTGGAGTTCATCTGCCGCGGCGGGCGGTTCCAGTCGAGCGCGAACGCCAGCGCCGTCCAGCCGGTCTGCGGCCGCAGCTTCTCCTGCCCGACATAGTGCGCCCAGCCGCCGCCCGACTGCCCCACGCAGCCGCACATCATCAGCAGGTTGATGATGCCGCGGTAGATCATGTCCATGTGGTACCAGTGGTTCAGCCCGGCACCCAGGATCACCATCGACCTGCCGTGGGTCTTCTCGGCATTCTCGGCGAACTCGCGCGCCACGGTGATGATGTGGTTGCGATCGACGCCGGTGACCTTCTCCGCCCAGGCCGGCGTATAGGGCACGTCGGCATCGTAGTCCGCCGCGACGTTGCCGCCGCCGAAGCCGCGGTCGATGCCGTAGTTGGCCGCCATCAGGTCGAACACGGTGGCCACCGCCACCTCGCCCCACTGCGTGCGCAGCCGGCGCACCGGCACGTTGCGCTCCAGCACCGCGTCGTGCCGCGTCGGATGGAATGCCGCCGGCGCCTTGCCGCCGAAATACGGGAACGCCACCGGCACCACCGCGTCGTGCCGCGCGGCCAAGCTCATCGTCAGCTGCACCTCATGTCCGTCGCGCGCATCCTTCTGCTCGATGTTCCACTTGCCCGCGTCGCCCCAGCGGAAGCCGATCGAGCCGTTCGGCACCACCAGCGC